>NZ_CAIJDS010000092.1:0-12374 GCF_903819475.1 Rhodococcus sp. UFZ-B548 | reverse complement strand
AATTTGGTCAGGCACTTCGTACAACCTCGTGTCACTCGCCGTGAAGGCGGGAGTCGGTGTCCGTGTCGCTCTGACTTGGAATAAGTTACGCGTCCGCCGAAGTCTTTGCCAAATCCACAGGTCAGAGACTCGGAGGTATCCATTTCCCCAGCAAGATTGCCCGTTTCAGTCGATTTTCACCAATTCGGACATCATGTGACGCCGGACACCGTGGCCGGATCGGCACGCTGCGGGAACTCACACCACTTGGACTCGGATACCTGCATCCTCGAACAACGCGACTTGCTTTGCGTCTACTGCAGCATCGGTAACCAGCACGGCCCCCGGCGGTATCGGCGCCCACGCATGGAAAGGACGTTCACCGAGCTTGGCGGAGTGGGCGAGTATGTAGACCTCGCCGGCACGTTCGATCATCATTTCCTTGAGCCGGGTCTGATCGAGCTCAGCTTCACAAATACCCAGGTCAGCGGTAACTGCATCGGCACCGAGGAATGCCTTGTCAAACGACACCCTCTGCAGCGACGCTTCCGCCAGTGGCCCGACGAACCCTTGACTGAGCTGCCTCAGCGTCCCGCCGAGACATTCGACTCGAACACCATCAGCGTCGGCTAACGCCTCGAGCGCCGTCAGCCCTGCAGCGATCACCGTCAAATTCGTCACGTGACGTAAGAACTCTCCCATCGCTCCGACGGTGGTACCTGCATCAAGGAGCACGGTTTCTCCGGGCCGGACCTGCTCAGCAGCCCATTCGGCGATGCCCCGTTTGGCGTCGAATCCCTCCATTGCGCGTTGACGCAAGGAGGATTCCGGATGAGGGTTGAGAGCAATCGCCCCGCCGTACGTTCGAGCAATTACTCCCTGGGCAGTCAACTGACTCAGGTCGCGACGGATCGTAGATGCAGTCACCCCGAATTGGGCAGACAGATCCTCGACACTGGCCAGACCGCTGGTGCGAGCGAGCCTCGCAATCTCCGATCGCCTCGCCTCCGACTCCCGAATGGCCATCGCTCCTCCCCCCTACAAACCCTGGTGCTTACTTGGAAACGAATGTGCTGGTTGCCAATTCGGCCGCCTGCCGCAGCGCTTCGACCATACTACCGGCCTCGGCGATGCCCTTACCTGCAATATCGAAAGCGGTTCCGTGATCGACGGAGGTACGGATGACAGGTAACCCGACGGTGATGTTGACGCCGGCCTCGATCCCGAGAACCTTGACCGGGCCGTGCCCCTGATCGTGGTACATCGCAACGATCAAGTCGTAGTCCCCACGTCCAGCGAGGAAGAATGCCGTGTCCGCCGGCAGTGGGCCGTGGACGTCGATTCCTTCTGCCTTCAAGAGTTCAACGGCGGGAATGATCTTCTGCTCTTCCTCTCCGTACCCGAAAAGCCCGTTCTCCCCCGCATGCGGGTTGATCCCGCACACGCCGATTTTCGGAGATGGATTGCCCGTGCGCACCAAAGCTTCGTGACCTCGACGAATGGTCCTCTCGACCAGGCCGGGCTCGATCCTGGCAACTGCATCGAGCAGTCCGATGTGAGTGGTCACGTGAATCACCTTGAGCTTGGGGGTCGACAACATCATCGACACCTCCTCGGTACCGGTCAGGTGCGCAAGCAATTCCGTGTGTCCGGGATAGATGTGTCCTGCCGCATGCAGCGCTTCCTTGTTCAGCGGCGCCGTGCAGATCGACTGGACTTCACCGCGTACGGCGAGTTCGCTTGCGACGCGGATATATTGATAGGCCGCATCCCCCGCGACTGCCGACAGTTCACCCCAGGCGAGATCCTCGGGTAGCAAGTCCAGGTCGATGACGTTGATCCGTCCATCGATGAATTCAGCATCCTTGATCTCCTCGATCGCGACCACGTCGACGTCTATTCCGAGCACCGTGGCAGCCAATCGCAAACGCTTCGCGTCGCCGACAACAACAGGGCGGCAACGCTTTCTCGTTTCGGCGTCGAGGAGTGCGGGGACGATCACTTCCGGTCCGACGCCGGCGCCGTCGCCCATCGTGACAGCAATCAGCGGCAGTGGAGTGGATTCGATTGACATGGGATTGACCTCGTTGTCTGAAGGTGGACTGTCCGGAGCGTCGACCGGGATGGGGCGCGCGAGAAACTTCGTTATAGAGAAAAGACTGTGTGCATTCCCGAAACTGCCTGGCCGCGTGACGATGTACCGTCCGGTGCGGTCGACGGAAAGTACGGCGCCGTGTTCAATTTCGTAAATCGGTGACAGAGTGTCGATCCGCAGGCGGTCGAGAACGCTGCGCGCGGTTTCGCCACCGGTAAGAACCAAGTCGATCGGGTTCTCGCTGTGGGAGAATCCTGCATCGACGGCAGCGATCAGATCGGCGAGAGCCGAAACGAGATGGACGGATTCTGCAGGCACGACAGGTCCACTTACCGAAACCACGACGTTTCCGCGATCCAGTGCGTTCAGAATCGGAAGCGGATCGACCGAATGCGCCAGGAGTTCAGCACTGTTCACTTCGATATGGTGCGCCCCTGAATCCCGAAGCAATGCCACTTGGTCCCCGGCAGACGCATCCGCCGTCCCCACAACCACCAAAGTAGATCGAGAATCACGAAGAGATGGACGCACGACGGGTGACTGCACGGTTCGTCGTCGTGCCACTGCCGTTGCGAGCGCCGATGTTCCTACCAGTCGAGAACCCCGAACATCCTGTGCTGCAGCCACAATCAGTTCCAGATCACTGTCGGTCTCGACGTCGCAGATCGCCACCGACCCGGCTTCTGAGATCGACGCAAGAACCTGGCTCAACCGCCCGGAGCGTATGTCGTCCAGCGATACGCCAGAAGTAATTGCCGACGAGCCGAGCGCCTCCGCAATCGACCGAGGAGCCGGCTTCGACTCCGCGCGCCACAGGTCGGTGGCGTGCAACGCAACCCCATCGACCAACACCACCCCGCCTTGCACCGTGCGCCCTTGCCTGGGCAGTCCGGCGGCGACGATGACCGGGGATCCGTCGCGGGAGAGTTCTCCAACCTCCGCCGCTATGTTGCCCCTGAGCAGGGAATCGATCTTCTTGACGATCTCGGAGCCGTCAGACGATTGCAGAACTGATCTCACGTCACGAGAGGCTCTGGCGGGGTCGGATCGCCGTGAGTGCAGATCGAAAACCGTCACTTCTGATCCGTCGGGCGCACCCGGGCCGAGTCGAAGCGATATGCCCGAACTGCGGAGCAGAAATCCTGCGGCCGACTCCGCGGCTCCGGAAAGATCATCAGCGATGATTACCAGTGGTTTCATCGAATTCCTCGACCCCCTTTCGGTCTGAATCGAGTATGCACAGCATCGCAACCGATGCGCGAAGTACGCAATCGAAGTTACGGGACTTGCGCGAAGTGCGCAACAGTGCCATTGTGAGCTGAGTTACAAGCGAGAGCCCGACGCGATTGTTCACCAACAGTCCGCTCGGAGCGTCGCCCCCACGCTGCCCCGTCAGGATCGAAAGGTCACCGATGACCAATACTCGTTTGCGAACACCACAGCTCTCCCGGCGATCCTTTCTGCAGTTCACCGGGCTGATCGGTGGCGCAACGCTTCTGGGCACGACTGCCGCGTGCGCCGGCCCTACCGGGAAGCCGACCCAGGACACCCTGGTGCTCGGGCTCAACCGTTCGCTCGTCAGCCTCGACAACAAACTCAATCAATTCGACGCAGCAGTCACGGCTCAACGTGGCGTCAGACAAGGTCTCACCCGGATCGGCGACAATCTGACACCGCAACTCGTTCTCGCTGACAGGTTCGAATCGACCGGCCCGACCGAGTGGACGGTTCGACTCCGCGAGGGCATCCGTTACTCCGACGGCACACCTGTGCTGATCGACGACGTCACGACGGCAATGCAGATGTACCAGCAGGTCAGCGGATCGTTTGTCGCACCGCAGTTCCCCGAGTGGCCGACGGTCGTGCCCATCGACGATCGCACCTTCATCCTTCGGACGAATTCCCCGGTGCCGGTTCTGGACTCGCTCATGTCCAACATCTTGATCACCCCGGCCGCTGCCAACGAACCCAACGAACTGCAGAGCGGAATCGGGTCTGGACCGTTCGTCGTCAGCGAATCGAACCGGGGCACCGGCGATTACACACTTGTCGCCAATGACAACTACTGGGGCCCGGCCCCTGGCGTTCGTCGTGTTCAGGTCCGCTTCATTCCCGAAGAGGCCGGCCGCGTCGTCGCACTTCGGAGCGGCGAGGTCGACGTCATCGACTCGATCAGTCCCGATTCCGCCGAACAACTCGCCGACCTGCCTGGTGTCCAGGTGGACACAGTGCCGAGCACACGCATCAACCAACTGTTCTTCAACTTCCGCAAGCCCGCCGATCACCCACTGTCCAATCCGCGTGTCCGAGAAGCTCTCACGTATGCCATCGACGGTGAGTCACTCGCTCGGGACGTGCTGATCGGATCCGCAGTCCCGGCCACCGGCCCCGCACCGTCGACCTTGGACGGAGCCGTGAAAACCGGTACTTACCAATATGATCCACGGAAAGCGCGGCAGATGCTCGAGGCCGAAGGCGCCGACGACCTCGAACTCACCTTCATCTGGGAAACCGGAGAGTTCACCAACGACGTCTCGGTGATGGAATCGGTACTCGAAATGATGAAGGCCGTGGGAGTACGCGTCAAACTCCAGCAGTTCGAACCGGGCGGTGACATCTCGTCCTGGCGCCAGGGCAAGACCGGCGACTGGGATGTGCTGGGCAACGGCTACGGCAACCAGACCGGACTTGCACTGACCACGTTGCAGGGGATGTACGCCGGCACAGCGGAGAAGGAAGCAACTCGCGACACCTATCACGGGTACGTCCTCCCCGAAATCACCGCGAAGATCCAAGCCGCATCCAGTGAACCAGACCCGACCAAGCGCGCCGCTCTACTCGACGCCGCACAACAAGACATCTGGAACACCTGGCCTTGCCTGTGGAGCTTCGTACCCAACGCACTCCTTGCGAAACGCACTCGTGTACAAAATGTTTCACTGACCCCGATCAACTCCTACGACCTCGGCGCCGTCCGATTGGAGGCCTGAGGCGATGACTCTCACCGCTCCGAAACCGCAAACCGCTCTCGGAATCTCTCCGCGTCGGCGCACAAGGATCAACCCGACCGTCAAATACGTGCTCAAACGCTTGGCACAGAGTGCCTTGACGATCTTCCTCACGCTCACAACAGTGTTCGTCCTGATCCGAATGGCTCCCGGCGATCCTGCCTACGCCTTGGCCGGACCGCTGGCCAGCACGGAGGATCTAGCACAAATCCGTGCTGACATGGGCTTGGACAAGTCGGTGTTCTCTCAATACCTGATCTACCTGTGGGACCTCGTCCATCTGAATCTCGGCACGTCGTACTCGTTCCAGGCGCCGGCCATGGACGTTGTCCTCGGCCGTCTCCCGTACACCATCACCCTTGCCGTCAGCTCCATTCTGTTGACCGCCGTGCTCTCGATTCCGCTGGGCGTGTGGATGGCCCGTCACGCGGACACCCGACGCGAACTCGGTGCGAACGTCGTAGCCGTCGGCGGGCAGTCCATGCCGGAGTTCTGGAGCGGCCTGATGCTGGTGACGATCTTCGCGGTCTTGATCCCAGTACTCCCGGCAGCCGGTTTCACCACATGGCCGTCGTTGATCCTGCCTACCGTCACCATCGCCATCCTTCAGATCGCGTTGATCTCCCGGATGGTTCGACGCGAAATGGTCTCGGCCTTCGCTTCTCCGTACATCACGGTCGCACGTTCTCGCGGAGTATCCGAACGCGAACTCACCTGGCGATATGCGATGCGTAATTCTGCGATTCCGATCGTCACCGCGCTGGGCACCAGATTTGCCGGAATGCTGAACGGCGTCGTGGTGGTCGAAGTCGTGTTCGCCTGGCCTGGTGTCGGCTCGCTGGTGGTCCGTGCACTCGAGACTCGCGACTACCCGCTCATCCAGGCCACCGTGCTTGTCACTGCGGTTCTCGCCGTGCTCGTGCAACTGGCAGTGGACCTCCTCTACCCCCTCCTGGATCCACGCGTGCGACTCGGAAAGGGCGCCAACTGATGACTACCGTCTTGGAACCTCCAACAACTCCACGCGCCAGCGCGGTCACCGAGGCAGACTTCGCACGCGCCGGAGCCACGCGCCGTAAGCGAGACAGCCGAGTCAAGATCTGGGCCGGCTCGATCTGCGCGCTCCTTGTGATTCTTCCTGTTGCATTGGCGGGACTACTCCCCCTTGCAGATCCGAACCAGACCAACCTGAGCAGTCGACGGCTACCGCCCCTCACCGACGGCCATCTGTTCGGCACCGATCAGTTGGGACGAGATCTCCTCTCACGGATCCTGCACGGCGGCCAGGTGTCTCTGACGATCGGTATTCTCGCCGTGATCGTCTCCGGGGTCATCGGCATAGTCGCCGGATCCGCCGCGGGGTACTTCGGCGGCTGGGTCGACACCGTCATCTCCCGCCTACTCGAAGCACAGCTTTCTCTGCCTCTGCTGATGATGCTGCTTCTCGTCGTTGCGCTGTTCGGTCCGTCCATTCCCGTCATCACGTTTGTCATCGCGATCGCGCAGTGGCCCGAGGTCGCACGGTTGACTCGCTCATTGGTACTCGTCGAACGCGAAAAGCCTTACGTAGCTGCAGCTCGAGTCCTCGGACTTACTCGCATGGCAATTCTGCTCCGTCACGTCATTCCGAACATCGTCAAGCAGGCCTCGCTCGTCGTCCTGCTGCTGCTCGCGCAGGCCGTACTGCTGGAAAGTTCGTTGAGTTACCTCGGCGCCGGACCGCAACGTCCGTTCGCAACGTGGGGACGAATCATCGCCGACGGCCAGGACTACATCACCACGTCATGGTGGATCGTCACGTTGACAGGTCTGATGATCGTGCTACTGGTCGTCGGAGTGAACCTACTCGGCGACGGCCTGCGCGATCGTCCTGCAGGTTCGAAACGACTGGGCGCAAGCCTGTTCGGGCGTGGCAACGCCCAGAAAGCAAAGGCGTGAGACATGGGCAATCTACTACGGGTCGACGACCTCCAGATCGAACTTGTCACGGCGAATGGCGTCATCCGAGCCGTCGACGGGGTGTCCTTCTGCATCGACGCCGGTGAAACCGTCACCATCATCGGTGAATCCGGCTCCGGAAAGTCGACCACGGCCATGGGAATCCTCGGGCTGCTTCCGGACGATCTTGCCGTTCTTTCCGGGAAAGCTGTGTTCAAAGGCCAGGACATTCTCGGAAACACGAAGATCTTGAACGATATTCGTGGAAAGCACATCGCCCTCATCCCCCAGGACCCGATGACGGCTCTGAGTCCCGTCCACACCATCGGCAGCCAACTTCGAGAAGCAGTGCGCCACAGCGGTGTGACCGCGAAGAAGCAACAAATCGAGCGGGCAGTGCAACTGCTCGAGCAGGTACGCATTCCGTATCCGGATCAGCAACTCGACAAGTACCCGCATCAACTGTCGGGTGGAATGCTGCAGCGCGTCCTCATCGCCGGAGCTCTTGCTGCCGGCCCCGAACTGATCGTGGCCGACGAACCCACCAGCGCATTGGACGTCACCGTTCAGGCCGGGATTCTGGATCTATTGCTCGAATTGCAGGAGCGCACCGGGATCGGAATGCTCGTCATCACCCACGACCTCGGAGTCGCCCGACTCGTATCCGATCGCATCTACGTGATGAAGGACGGACGTTTTGTCGAGACCGGTAACGCCGACGTTCTCGTCGACTCACCGCAAAGCGCCTACACACAAAAGCTTCTCGACGCCATACCGCACCTGGGGCCTTGGGATGGCGACCCCGCCCGTTCAACACAGATCGGAGCCTCGGCATGAACCCCCACGAAACGCCACTTCTCGCCGTCGAAGATCTCGTTGTCGAGTATCCGGTTCCCGACGGAGTTTTCCGAGCCGTGGATGCTGTGAGCTTCTCGGTGGAAAAGGGCAAGACCCTGGCCATCGTCGGCGAATCCGGATGTGGCAAGTCGACAATCGCTCGATCTATCGTCCGACTCCTCACACCGACCAGTGGACGCATTCTCGTCGACGGCAATGACATCGCGCAGATGTCGGAGAAGTCACTGCGCCCCTTCCGCTCTCGCGTTCAAATGGTGTTCCAAGATCCGTACGGATCGCTGGACCCCCATCTGACTGCCGAGGACATCATCGGAGAACCACTGCGCCTCAAAGGTGTTCGGAGCAAGTCTGAACGCGCCAAGGCAGCAGCAGAACTCGTCGATCGCGTTGGCCTGCCCAGCTCGGCACTACACCGGCGTCCGGCGGAGTTCTCCGGTGGCCAACGTCAGCGCATCGGAATTGCCCGTGCACTTGCCAGCGGACCCGAGATCCTGGTCTGCGACGAAGCAACCAGTGCTCTCGACGTTTCGGTGCAAGCGCAGGTACTCGCGCTCCTACGTGAAATTCAGGCCGACACCGGTCTGACGTACGTTTTCATCTCACACAACTTGGGCGTCGTCCGAGAAATCAGCGAGACCGTAGTCGTGATGTCGAAAGGAACCATCGTCGAATCCAGTTCCACAGACACAGTTCTCGCCAGTCCGCACGAGCCGTACACCCGCGCACTACGTGGCGCTGCTCTCGATCCCACCACCATGGTCGGCATCAAACCACGCCACGTGGTGGCAGCCCTGTCCAAGAACTTGCTAGCCAAGCAGACCGAATCACGAGGAGTTGCCTGATGACCGCCCCACTCGAGCTTCCGAAACTGGTGCTCGGCACTATGACCTTCGGAGATACGGTCGACATATCGGGTGCCGGATCGATGCTCGACGCAGCACTAGGCGCCGGTATCTCACACATCGACACGGCGAACGGCTATGCGGGCGGCGAGTCCGAGCGCATGCTGGCAAAACTGCTCCACGGCCGACGCGATTCCGTCACTCTGGCCACCAAAGCAGGAATGCCACACCCCGATGCCGGTGACAACAGCCCACTCTCGGCAAAGGGACTCCGAGCAAGCATCGAAGGAAGTCTGCGCAGACTCGACTCGGACTACGTCGACCTGTTCTATCTCCATCAGCCGGACCGAACCGTCACGCTGACCGAAACTCTTACCACCGTCGCGGAACTGGTTGCCGAGGGCAAGATCCGCACACTCGGCGTATCCAACTTTGCCGCGTGGCAAATAAGTGAAATCAACTACACCGCAGACACAGTCGGTGCTCCGCGACCGATCGTCGCACAACAGCTCTACAACTTGCTCGCGCGTCGCATCGAAGAAGAATACGCAGAATTCGCGGACGTGACCGGACTGACCACCATGGTCTACAACCCACTCGGTGGGGGCCTGCTCACCGGGCGCCACACCTTCGAGGAAAACCCCGTCGACGGCCGATTCGGCGACTCCCGTCTTGCGTCGATGTACAAGGAGCGATACTGGAACACACAGATCTTCGACGCCATTGCACAACTGACGGCGATCGCGGAACAGTCGGGCATCTCCCTGACCGAGCTTGCGTTGCGCTGGCTGGTCAGCAAGCCCGTCGCCGGATCGCTGCTCCTCGGAGGATCCAAAGTTACGCACCTCGAATCCAATATCGCGGCCATCGGGCGAGGTCCACTCGACGCCTCGACCGTCGAAGAGTGTGACCTCGTCGGTGCCGCCCTACGAGGCCCCATGCCCAACTACAACCGCTGAAACACCCGACCTTCATCAGGAAGAGTTCTTCACTATGTCAGCACAGGAATTCGCCGCACGTATCCGAGGACGCGAACGCATTCTCGGATACTGGTCCGTCATCGACAGTCCGGTCTCGACCGAATGGATTGCGCACGTCGGCTGGGACTACATTGCCCTCGACATGCAGCACGGCCTGATCGGCTATTCGGGGATGGTCGCCGGGCTCACCGCCATCGACTCGTCACCGTCCACTGTCGGGATGGTGCGCGTCGAGGCAAACAATCCGACGCCCATCGGCCGTGCACTCGACGCGGGCGCTGTGGGCGTCATCGTTCCGCTGATCAACAACGCCGAAGAGGCAGCGGCCGCCGTGGCAGCCGCCAAGTATCCGCCTTTCGGCATCCGCTCCTACGGACCCATGCGCTCGCAACTCCGTATCGGCCCAGTTCCCGCCGACGCGAACCGCGACACCGTTGTATTTGCGATGATCGAGACCCCACAGGGTCTGGCGAACGTCGAAGAGATCTGCACAGTGCCCGGTTTGGACGGCGTGTACGTCGGGCCGTCCGACCTACGAATCGCCGTCGGTGGTAAGCACTCCAACGATCCGGACGTCACCGAGGAATTCGAAGCAGCGCTCACCAGGGTGCGCGAAGCTGCCGCCGTCAGCGGAGTCGCTGCGGGAATCCACACACCTTCCGGTCAGGTTGCGGCACAACGGCTCGGGGAGGGCTACACGTTCGCGACCGTGGCCTCGGACCTGACACATCTGGCGAACATCTCGGCTCAGCATTTGGATGCCGCCAAGTCCTGATCCGGGTACAAAAATGGCGATGCTCCCGCACTTGGTACGGGAGCATCGCCATTCTCGAACAAACTATCGCTGAATCGCCTTGATCTCGAGGAACTCTTCGAGCCCGAACGTGCCGGCCTCGCGCCCGACGCCCGACTGCTTGTACCCACCGAACGGAGCATTCGTGTTGAAGGCGCCGCCGTTCACCTCGACCTGCCCGGCCCGCAGTTGCCGGGCGACGCGATCCGCGCGATCGGGGTCACCTGACCAAACGCCACCGGCCAGTCCGTACTCGGTGCCGTTGGCGATCCGCACTGCGTCGGCCTCGTCTTTGTAACCCATGATCGAGAGGACCGGTCCGAAGATCTCCTCGCGCGCAATGGTCATGTCTTCGGTCACGTTCGCGAACACCGTCGGCCCGACGAAATATCCACTGGCCAGACCGGTTTCGCGACCGTCGACAACCGCGGTGGCACCTTCCGACACACCTTTCTCGATGTATCCGCGAACGCGTCCCAGCTGATTCGCGTTCACCAGAGGACCAAGCACCGAAGTCGGCTGAGTCGGATCACCTACCGGGAAATGAGCGGCGACTGCAGCAGCAATTGCCGCTGCCTCATCCACCTTCTCCGCGGGAACCAACATACGCGTCAGCGCCGAACAGGTCTGGCCCGAATTGATGAAGCACTTTGCGACGCCATCCGTGACAGCCTTTTCGAGATCGGCGTCGTCGAGAATGACATTCGCCGACTTGCCGCCCAGCTCGAGCGAGACCTTCTTGATGGTGTCCGCGGCAACGATGGCCACTCGCTTGCCTGCACGAGTCGATCCGGTGAAGGAGACCATGTCGACCTCAGGGTGGCCGGCGATGGCTTCGCCCACTACCGGGCCGTAGCCACTCACCAGGTTGAATACACCTGCAGGCAAACCAATTTCGTCGAAGATGTCAGCGAGAGCGTACGTGATGAGTGGCGCAACCTCGGTGGGCTTGAGAACCACGGTGCAGCCCGCGGCGAGCGCACCGCCGACCTTCAAGACAACTTGGTGGAGCGGGAAGTTCCAGGGAGTGATGGCGCCGACAACACCCGCAGGTTCGCGAACAATCAGCGAATTCCCGACCTCGTGAGCGTCGAAATCATAAGTGCGAGCCAATTCGGCAAATGCATTCAAATTCGCGAGCGGCATTCCGATTTGTACGGGCTTCGCGAATCCGATCGGCATTCCCATATCCTGCGAAACAAGCGCCGCAAGATCATCGGTGCGTTCGGCAATTATCGCCGCGGCCTTGGAAAGATATTCGGCGCGCTCACCGCCGGATAGTGCAGACCAGGCAGGGAACGCCTTTCGTGCTGCCTTCGCGGCCGCGTCGACATCTTCGACAGTGCCTTCGGCGACAGTTCCTATCAGCTCTTCGGTAGCCGGATTGAGAACGTCGATCCGACCGCTGCCAGTGGATTCGATCCAGGCGCCATCAACATAGATTTTGGTGCGGTCGAGAATATCGGTCATCGAAGCCTCCGTAGTCATCACGCGTGCACAGGTGAGGTGGGCCCGATCACACGGGGCACCTCTTCCGAGCCTAGCCACGCTCGACGGGTTCCGTGGCGGGTTGGTATCGCGATTGGCGTTCGACTGACGAGACCTGTGGTGAGCGCAGGCTTTTCGCGGATCGTGTGAACGTATCGTTCCCCTCGCTGAAGAGGGTGAGAGTGTCGTTCGCTCGATCCCGGACGGGGTGGTCAGGCGGCGGCGTGCCCGCCCCTTGATCGTGCGAACGGTACGTTCGGTCGATCTGAGGCGACGAAAGTACCGTTCGCTCGAAGTCGGGGGTGCCGGCGGGGGTGCTTTCGGGGGGTGTTTTGGTTGGGTGTTTTGGGTACGAGAAAGCCCCCCAACCATCACTGGTTGGGGGGCTTCTCA
>NZ_CAIJDS010000091.1:0-12470 GCF_903819475.1 Rhodococcus sp. UFZ-B548 | reverse complement strand
TTGCCGGTGTTGTCGGCCCGCTGATCGAGGTACCGGTGCTCGTCGGGCTGGTCTACGTCTCCCTTGCTCTACGTAAACGCTTCACCCCCACTGACGGAAAGGTTTCAGCTCCATGACCAGCAAGCCCAGTGTCCTGTTCGTCTGTGTCCACAACGCCGGCCGATCGCAGATGGCCGCCGGTTTCCTGAGCCACCTCGCCGGCGATGCCATCGAGGTCCGCTCCGCCGGATCCGCCCCCGCGGACACCATCAACTCCGCCGCAGTCGAAGCGATGGCCGAACTCGGAATCGACATCTCCGCCCAGACCCCGAAGATCCTCACCGCCGATGCCGTGCAGGATTCGGATGTCGTGATCACGATGGGCTGCGGCGACACCTGCCCGATTTTCCCCGGCAAGAGCTACCGCGACTGGGTCCTCGACGATCCGGCCGGCAAAGGCATCGATGCGGTTCGCCCGATCCGCGACGAGATCAAGACTCGCGTACAAGCCCTGATCAGCGAACTCACCGCCCCGTCGGTATCGCGCTGACCACCCACGCCCCCTTCGATTCCGTGAAAGAGACACTATGACCATCCCGTCCACGGTCCATGACGTCATCATTGTCGGTTCCGGACCGGCCGGCTACACCGCTGGTGTCTACACCGCGCGCGCTGAGCTCGCGCCCCTGCTCTTCGAGGGAACCCAGTTCGGTGGCGCCCTCATGACCACCACCGTGGTCGAGAACTTCCCCGGATTCCGCGAAGGAATCATGGGCCCCGATCTGATGGAACAGATGCGCGAGCAGGCACTGCGCTTCGACACCGACATCCGCACCGAGGACGTCGAAGAGATCGATCTCAGCGGCCCGATCAAGACGGTCGTCGCGAACGGCGAAACCTACGCCGCGCACGCGATCATCCTCGCCATGGGCGCGGCAGCCCGCTACCTGGGCATTCCCGGTGAAGAACGCCTCCTCGGCCGCGGCGTCAGCGCCTGCGCCACCTGCGACGGCTTCTTCTTCCGTGACCAGGACATCGTCGTGGTCGGCGGCGGCGATTCCGCGATGGAAGAAGCAACCTTCCTCACCCGTTTCGCTCGCTCGGTCACCTTGGTGCACCGCCGCGAGGAGTTCCGCGCCTCACGGATCATGCTCGAGCGCGCCAAGGCCAACGAGAAGATCCGCTTCCTGACCAATGCCGAGCCCGTCGAGGTGCTCGGTGAGAACAGCGTCACCGGCCTCGTCGTGCGCGACACTGTCACCGGTGAAACTTCCACACTCGAGATCACCGGCATGTTCGTCGCCATCGGCCACGACCCGCGCAGTGAGCTCGTCAAGGGCCAGGTCGATCTCGACGACGTCGGATACGTGCGCGTCGCTCCCGGTTCCACCGCGACCTCCGTCGACGGCGTCTTCGCTGCCGGTGACCTGGTCGATCACACGTACCGTCAGGCGATCACCGCTGCCGGCACCGGATGCTCCGCAGCAATCGACGCCGAACGCTGGCTGGCCGACCGCGGCGACATCACCGCCAACACGCTCGACGCAGCCGGCCACACGGTCGACGCCGTCTGACTCCCACGCCCAGCGAAAGGAACTTCGATGAGCAAGCCTTCAGTGCTGTTCGTGTGCGTCAAGAACGGCGGCAAATCCCAGATGGCCGCCGGCCTCATGCGCAAAGCCGCCGGTGACCAGGTGGACGTGTACTCGGCCGGCACGAAACCAGGCTCGGCGGTCAACGCCCTGTCTGCCGAAACCCTCCTCGAGGTCGGGGTGGACATCACTGGTGAGACCCCGACGCTGATCGATCCGCAACTGGTGCGCGATGTCGACCTCGTCGTCACCCTGGGCAGCGAAGCGAAGGTCGATCCCGTCGCCGGTACCGACTTCGAGAACTGGGACACCGACGAGCCGTCCGAACGCGGCATCGACGGAATCGAACGAATGCGCCTGGTCCGCGACGACATCGCCTCCCGCGTCGACGCTCTCGCTGCCCGTCTAGCGACCCGCTGATATCGGAACCGCTAGCCGCACCATCGAAGACCCGCGAAGTAAGAAAGAGGACATCACCATGAGCACCATCGAAGTATTCGAACCCGCACTGTGCTGCAACACCGGCGTCTGCGGCGACGACGTCGACCAAGCGCTGATCACCTTCACCGCCGACCTCGACTGGGTCGCAAGCAACGGCGGCACCATCACCCGCCACAACCTCGCCAACGACCCCCTTGCGTTCGCCGGCAACGACACCGTCGCAGCATTCCTCAAAATTTCAGGCTCCGAAGGACTCCCGCTGGCGATCGTCGACGGAGTCACCGCCCTGACCGGCACCTATCCCACCCGCAACCAGCTCGCGAAATGGGCAGGCATCACCGAACCGGGCGCCGCGGACGCGCCGGCCGGGATCGCCATGCTCGGACTCGCCGACGGCTCGGCATGCTGCTCCACCGACGACGCCGACTCCACCACCTGCTGCTGAAAGCGCCGACACCGCAATGAAGTTCCTGAACGATGCGCCCCGATTCCTGTTCTTCACCGGCAAAGGCGGTGTCGGAAAGACCTCCATCGCGTGCGCGAGCGCGATCACCCTCGCCCGCGCCGGGAAGAAAGTGCTGCTCGTGAGCACCGATCCCGCCTCCAACGTCGGGCAGGTGTTCGGTGTGAGTATCGGCAACACCATCACCTCGATCCCCGCAGCGGCGGGGCTGTCGGCCCTCGAGATCGATCCGGAACAAGCCGCTGCCGCCTATCGCGAGCGGATCATCGGCCCCGTCCGCGGACTGCTCCCCGAGAAGGAGATCGCGGCGATCGCCGAACAGCTCTCCGGGTCCTGCACCACCGAAATAGCGTCGTTCAACGAGTTCACCGGACTGCTCTCCGGCCAAGGCGACATCACCGCGGGCTTCGACCATGTCCTCTTCGACACCGCTCCGACGGGGCACACCATCCGGCTGCTGCAGCTTCCCGGATCGTGGACCGAGTTCCTCGACGACGGTAAAGGCGATGCATCATGCCTGGGTCCGCTGTCCGGGCTCGAGAAGCAGCGCGCCATCTACGCCGACGCCGTTGCCGCGCTCGCAGATCCGCAGCGGACCCGCCTCGTCCTGGTCTCGCGCGCCCAGCGTTCGACGCTCACCGAAATCACCCGCACCCACCGCGAACTCGCCGACATCGGACTGACCCATCAGCATGTCGTGATCAACGGTGTCCTCCCGGCGCCGGGCGACGACACCGATCCGCTCGCGACCGCGATCCACCGGCGTGAACAAGCCGCGATCGCCGCCCTGCCAACCGAATTGGCGCAATTGCCGACCGATCAGGTCCCGCTCAAAGCGACCAACATCGTCGGCATCGATGCACTCGAGAGCTTCTTCGCTGCCGACCTCAGCCCGGTATCCGCGGCCTCAGCGGACCCGTCCCTGCAGCTGCTCAGTGCTCCGCTCTCATCCCTGATCGACGAACTCGACACCGATGATCACGGCCTGATCATGTGCATGGGCAAAGGCGGAGTCGGCAAGACCACCATCGCCGCCGCCATCGCTGTCGCCCTCGCCGAACGCGGCCACCAGGTGCACCTGACCACCACCGACCCGGCCGCACACCTGACAGAAACTTTGAACGGGGAACTCGACAACCTCCAGGTCTCCCGAATCGACCCCGCCGACGCCACCGAGCAGTACCGCAACCGGGTCCTGACCACCAAAGGCAAGAATCTCGACGACCGCGGCCGCGCGAACCTCGCCGAAGACCTCCGATCGCCCTGCACCGAGGAAGTGGCGGTCTTTCAGGCGTTTTCGCGGGTGATTCACGAATCGAGCCGCAAATTCGTCGTCGTCGACACCGCCCCGACCGGTCACACCTTGTTGTTGCTCGACGCCACCGGCTCCTACCACCGGGAAATCGCCCGACAAATGGGTGAGAACACGAACTTCACCACCCCGCTCATGCGACTACAGGACCCGAACGCCACGAAAGTCCTACTCGTGACCCTCGCCGAAACCACACCCGTCCTCGAAGCCGCCGGTCTGCAAGCCGACCTACAACGCGCAGGAATCGAGCCTTGGGCGTGGGTGGTCAACAACTCCCTCGTCGCAGCCGAACCGACCTCGCCGCTCCTGAAGCAACGCGCAGCCGGCGAGATCGCCGAAATCGGCAGCATCACAAGCCAATACAGCCAACGAACCGCCATCGTCCCGATGCTCGCCGAAGAACCCATCGGCACAGATGCATTGACGGCGTTGAGTAAGGCCTGACGGGAGTGCGGAATCGACTTCTGGCTGGTCATTTACGGGGGCTGGATATGGTGGCGACGGCCGTGCGTTGATGGAGCTCCGTGCGAAGTTGGTGCGCTTCGAGGCTGAGTTGCTGGATTTGTGACGAAGCTAGAGCGACTTGTTCGGTGAGTTCGCGATTACGCGTGCGGAGCTTCCGGTTCTCGAGTTCGAGATTCTGGATGTGATTGGGTGGCGCCGCGAGTGTGGGCGTACTGCGGTCGGTCTGCCGGTGCTTCGTCAGCACCTCGACTGTCTCTGGAAAATTGCGCCTCAGGGTGGTGTTCGCGATGCCGAGGCGGCGGGCGAGAGCAAGAGCACTGGGCAGGACTCCACGTTCGGCCGATTCGGCCAGTAACGCGGCAAGCTCCACGGATACAACTGCCGTGGTTGGCAATCCGCTGGGCGGGGTCATCGTGGGTCCGGGCGGTGGCGGTCGACGAATGCGTGAATCTGTGAGGCCCGTTCGGAGAGTTGGCTGTGTAGGAGCGGTGGGAGTGTGGGACGTTCACGAAGGGTGGCCGCGATTTTCTCGGCCTCTGCGTTCAGTTTCGTGAGGTTGCCGACCGTGAGCGCGACGTTCGTGCAGGCGAGCGGTTGACAGTGATCGAGCTGCGGAACTGCGCTCTTGTCGGCGCTGCTGTTCAGACACAGCGCTTTTCGGACATCGAAGACACATGTTGCGTATTCGCCTGGGTAGATGGCTCCGGCTTTGCCTTTCAGTACACGTGCGAGCCGTTTGGGGTCGGTGATCACAGCCCCGGTGAACTGGGGATGGCCGGCCAGCGCCGCGAGTCGTGTTGCGCCTTCTGCTGCGGCTGGACCGGTCAACGGGGTGTGGGCGTGTTGATCGATCATGGCCATAAGATCGTTGCCTCTCAGTAGCGCTTGCTCAGCTTCGACCTCCGCACGGAAACCTGAATCTGAGGTTCCGGCGTATCCTTCGAACATTTGAATGCTCAAGTGGCGGTATGCGATCGCGCCCGCTACGGCTCCGCCGGGTTGTCGGGCAATGAACCAGGCAAGTGTTCGTCGGAACTGTCGGGTGGACAGTATCCATGGTGCGCCGTTCACCGTGGGAACGATGTCGGTGCGTCCGTGGTCGGCGCAGTAGTTGTTGATCCAGCTGCACAGATCGTTGAGCTGCACATTGGTGGCGCAGGTGGTGAAAACTCGATTGGGGCGGAAACCACTGGCTTCGTCGCGCGATTGGGTGAGAAAGGTGAATAGATACTCGGTGCCTGGCCGGCGTAGTTCGGTGAGGACGTCGATGGCGCGGGCCACTGGCGCGCCGACTGTCCATGTGGCGTCGACGCCGTGTGGATCTTTGGCGCCCTTGAAGGCTGTGCCGGAAACTGTCCATCGGTATGGGGTTCCGTCGGATCTTCGGAGAACCGTGACGCAGCCGGGTCGCAGGCTTTTGACTTCACTTTCGCGCATGCCGGACAGATAGGCGACAAGGACGTAGCAGGCGGTGAGGAGCATCCGTGAGAGCACTCTCGCGGACTTGCTCGGATGGTTGTTTGCGCAGATCCCGTTGGTCCACGGCTTTTCGTCGAGTCTCCCCGAGATGGTTATAGGAAACCATGTGTACGGATCGACGCCGACCAGCTTTTCGGCAGCGGCGATCGATTCCCACTGTTCAGGTCTTCGGATGTCGCTGATGCCGGCCTCCGCGGCGAGGAGTGATCGGTTCACTCCTCGCCTCGTACCGGGTAGGGGTTGTCCAGTTCGGATGTAGCGATCGAGGACCTCCGTCAGGGCTGCGTGTGCTCCGGAGTTTCGGCCAAGAGCGGAGGGCTTGGTTCGGTTCTTGATGGGCCCGCTGTGTTCGAGGGCGGTCAGGATGTCGGGTGCGAAATCGTCGACGAATCTCAACGACCATGCAATGAGCGGACCGAGTACCTGTTCAGGGATGCGAGGGGTGATGTTTTCCGCGCGTGAGCGCGATTGCTGGGACCATCCCTCGGCTGCGTACTGAGGGTCGAAGTTGAGGGGCTCGGTCAGGGCGCTTCGATACCGCCACAGCATGCGCACTGCGCGTCGGGCGTTCTCGCGGTGGCCGGTGTCGGGGACATCGGCGAGTAGGAAGAGGGCGTAGTTTCCGAGCATCTCGGGAGACAGGGCGGCCAACGAAATTCTGGGACACGTGCCATCGGCCCAGATTAGAAACCGTTTAACCTGTGGAAACAGAGCGGTGACGGTGCCCATGGCCAGGCGATACTCTCCCAGCGGTAACGGTCCCGATAAGAGGGCGGCGAAAAGCTCTTTCGCGGTGCGCTGTTGACGGGCGGGGATGGTGGTGAAATCCAAACGCTCCGAACTCAGATGTGATTGCAGCTGGGCGGCGTCGAGTCGCCACACCATGTCCGCGTATCGAGGAAGGCGATCATCGGGGATATCGGGGCGCAGCGGCCGCCCTGTGAGTACATGGGGGCCTGTATCGCAGTGGGGTTGTGGTTCGGTCATGGGATGTCCCAGGGATGTTCGACGAGGTCGAGAAGAGCATCAGCAGGCTTGATCAACTCGGCGTGTGAGACTTGTCCCGGCGTAAATTTGGGGAGTACTTCATATTCGATGGTCACCCAGACGGGGCCGTAGCGGCTCCACCAGTCGGACTCCGATAGCACCGATCGCCGTTCGTAGAGCGCCTGCCGCAAGCCGAGCACAGCGGGAAGGTGACTTGAGGTGATGACGCAGTTCGCGCAGTGGAAGCAGTCGAGAAATGTTGTGCGACGACATATTCGGCCGGTCGCAGGGTGAGCGTCGGGGTCAGTGCAACCATTCCAGAGTGCCTCATGATCCGCAGGGACTGCCGCTTCCGGAACTACCTTCAGCGAGCCGCCCGCGGCCGCAAGTGCGCGAACATGGGCATCGAGCGCAGCGCTCTCGGCTTCGGCGATGGCAGCGGTGAGAGTTTCGGCGCTCCATTCTGCTGCCGAAGCGTCCCCTCGAAGGTAATTCCCAAATAGCACTTCCACACTGTTCGAGCGTGCTGCAGAGGGCAGATGACCGCCCAACCTTTTGACTCTGGCAACTTCGATAGTGGTCCGGATCCGGCCGAACGTCACCGTCAACGGCCGTCCCACCTCCGTTTCGCTCGGCGGATCTGTGAGCAGTGAATGCCCCGCCGCCCATTCGCTGGGCATGAGGGGTGGGTCGGACAAAGATGCGCGAAACGGACTCATGTGTTCAGCAATGCCGGTGATGCCGCCTGCGATTCCGTTGCGCCAGATCGACCACAGTGCAGTCGAATCCGTGTACGTTCGCCCGCGGGTCATCAATCGGTGCAGTAGCAGGTACAGCCCTCCCGGTGTGTCGAGTTCCCGATGCGGTGGACCGATTTCCCAGGTGACGGTTTCATGCCAGTGCTGATCGCCCCGACGACGTTTCGTCAGCTGTATTTGCACGGCCGTTCCTTCCAGGATCTGGTGTTCGGCTGGTAAGTCTTTGAGAGTTTCCACATTCCGGCCGGTCAGCGCGATCAGGAGAATGAGGATCGGAACGAGATCCCTCTTCAGGAGGAACAGTTGTTCTGCCTGGGCGAGTCTGCGCCGCCACGTCATAGACGGTCCGGCCGGGGAACGCGGAACGATTCCGGTGCTGGCGATCTTTCGTAGTTTCGCCCTATCTATAGCGGACAAGGACTTTTCGGTGGACTTTGGGATTGTTACCGGCAAGAATTCGTTCCGAAAACTCGATTCGTGACCGGGTTGCCGAGACGTCAGCGCGTGCAGCGCCGAGGATTCGCGTGAATTCTCCATCCGAGTATCCGGACGCATTCAGCTTTCTGAACTTCGGAACCGAACGTGCCAGAGCAGCGTGGATGTCGGGGGCGATCATCTCGCGCAACGGAGGTTCGATCAATACTCGCCGCAAAATTGTCTGGCACTCCAGCGATCGGTTGATACTGGCCACAGATGCTCGCTGCCGGAGATACCCCTGGACATGCCGCAGCGTGAGAGCGGACGGTACTGCTGGCGAATCGGGAACCAAGTCGAGATACCGCAGAAACGAGGAGAGGAGCAGCCAGATCGAACGCGCGGACGCTTCTGTCCGCAATGTTCCGGTCGGACCTGTGCGTCGGGCGAATGCATCGAGTGCCGGTCCGTGCCAGCCGGGCATGGGCCACTTGTCGGCGGAGAACGTCCGTGTCCGTCCGTCATCTCCGATGAACTGGACCGATGTGGTGCTCGCAGCGTCGGCCGGAGCAGATGCGGTCGACGGTTCGTGGCGTGGTGAAACGTCATACTGACCCGTGGGTGTCTTCGATGGTTGACCGGTATGAGTTCCGGCACCCGTGCGGGGTTTCACTGCGAGGCATTCGTGTTCGAGGCCAATGGATTTGGCGGCGCTGGCGGTTCCTCCCAATCGTCAGGCACCAATGCCATCCGGGTCTCCATTTCCAGCTCGGCGAGGGTGTGAAGGTAAATCATCGTTGTGGTGATCGAGCGATGTCCCATACGGCGCCGAACCCAGTCGAGGGGATCGCCGAAAATTCGTGTGTAGTGGCCACGTTGTTCCGCAGTCTGTTCGCGCAATGCCGCGATATGGCCGCGTTGAAGTTGTTCGAGGGTTACCACCGCAAAGGTATGGCGCAACATGTGTGGGTGCACGCGCAGAGGTATACCGACGTCGGCGCACCGGACGTTGGCCTCGTGGAACAGACCCTTCCACCTCGACACCGACACTGGCATTCCTCGTTCCGTCAGCCAGAACGAGGCGGGTTCCAATCCGCGATCACCGGCGATGTATAGGCGGCGCCGGTCGGTGTGGTCCAGATTGGAGACCTTTACGCGTGCCTTGACGCCGGCGTTCGTGTAGTCGACAGCGATAGGTTGGGCAGGGTCCTCGACGACGAGCGGGCGAGCGATTTTGTCGTACCGTCCGTGTGCGCGAGCGTCGTCGATAATCTGGCGGCGATCGACATCGCGGTAGTTGATCAGTTCTCTGACGATGGATTCCGGTATGTACACCCATCTGGTCGAGGAGCCTTTGGCGATGGCTACCGGGAGTCGGAAGCGTTGATAGGACACGGGCTGGTGCTCGGTGGGCAGGTCGAAGACCGTAAGTGCGGACTGCTCGGCGAGGCGTAGTCCGGTTCGCACCATGAGATCGCAGAACACCGCATTACGCGTCGCCCAGCGTCCGCGGAATGCGGGGCGAGGGAGACCGTCCGCGTTCATACCCTTCATTCCGGTGTCTCTCCATCGCCGATAAGAGGCTTGCGGAATCCACTCGATGTTGTCCCGGTTGACATCTCGCGAATAGGTCGTGGGACTACTTCCTTGATCGTCGATGCGGCCCGGGGTATGAGAGCGACCACTACGGGCATGGTGCGGGATCGGGTTCGCGGCGACGAATCCCTTGCGCACTGCCAGCGATAGAAGTTGTTGACTGCCGCGACTTCTCGGTTCCAAGTTGCTCCGGACACTCGTGGGCCGGAAGCATCGCGCCGTCGCCAGACCAGGTAAGCGACATGGTCGTCCTCATTCGCATCACGCCATGAGATGCCGCTCCGCGCTGAGGTGAGAAATGAAAGGAACGCGGCGATGTTGCGTGCATAGCCCTGCTGGCTGATCGGTGACATCGTGACGAAACTCGGGTTTCGGAAGTACGAATTGAGGTCCACGTCGTACTCGAACGACGGAGACAACAAAAACGGTGAACCGGGAAACGGGTCTTCTGGAAAGAAAATTCTTACGGCACCCTCCGGTGCACCGTAATCCGAGGGACGGGCTACACGAGTTTCGGTGATACACACTCGCCAGGAAGACAACAGCATCTCGGTTTCCCCTCTGCGGTCAATGACCGACGGTACACAAGCTCGCTTGTGTGAAGATTCACGCCACCACGGGCGACGGTAAAACAGGCTTGGACCTTTGGTTATGGGTTACTTCCGATGCGGTAAGCGCCGCACAATAGAACTGCCCCCACGGCGCACCGCGCGGGCGTGTGCCGGCGATCAGAGGGCCAGCGGTTCCCGAACAGAGGCGCGGTCAGGCGCCGGCGATGCTCTGCGATCCGCTGACCTGCACACGTTCCGGTCCCTCACCGAGAGGGAGAGTCCGGATACGGCGATGCCCCGACAACGTCGCCGGGGCATCGAGAGGTGTTCACCTGCCAACTTGTCAGCAAGTTAACATCACAGAATCGGTCAATCGCGCGTGCGCCTGGTCTTGGCCTCGCGCCGGATCTCGGGTGCGCAGGCGATGACCAACGCGACGGCGGACACCACGGCTAGACACACACCGCAGGCGACACCAGCAAGGTAAGGGGTGAAGGTGAGAAAGATGGTCGCGAGTGCGAACCCGCCCGCGATGCCGGCCACTCCGGCCCTGATCGTCGTTTCGCGCACTCGGCGAGTTGCTTTCGGAATCATGGGTTCGGCCCTTTCCTCCGTTTCCTCGGTGTCCGGCCAGGTCTGTGACCGAACATCAGCGCAAATCGGGCAGTAGCTTTCGTCTCTGGCATGCGTCCACCCTCGTTCGAGAACGGATTCGATGTCAGCGCAACCGTTTTCGTTCTCGCCGGCGGTGATTCCACACCCATGGCAGCTCAGATATGGCGACGTCATCGTCATCGCTGCTCGCCGTCGACGCTCGGCGGACTCACGGGCAGCAGTACCGCGGCGATGCGCGTCTCTTCCCATCGCGATGGCCGGCGGCTGACTTCCGATCTTCCATCGACGAGGTCGCTGAGCGATCGGGCAACCTGATCGTCGGTTTCGTAACCGTTCCCCCACATGCTGGCCGGCCCTCGAACACCGCGGTTGTTGTCGATGACTGTGTAGACGACACCCTCGCCTTCAGGGTTCGGCCTGGTGAGGATGACGAATTGGTGGTCGTCGGATACCGCACGGACGGTCCACCACAGGTCTGCCGGTTGAACGAACTGCACGCGGTGCCCGGCAGTGAGGGCACATGCCGTGATCGTCGAGGGTGACGATCGTGTTGCGATGCTCATGATGCTCTGCTCAGCTTTCGTCGAAGTCCAAGCGCAGTGCATCGCTCACGAACGCACGAGTGCGACTGGCCGGGTGAGTCATCGAGCGGCTCGATGACCTGCGCATCGTGTCCGAAATCGGGCGTTGAACTCAACGGGGTGTCCCCTGATCCGGAGGGCGAGCCGGCGCCCGGCCGGCCGACCCTTCGAGGAGTGAGGGGACGTGTCGTCTTCCCAGCTGAAAGACCTTTTTCGACCTATAGGATCAATGATCCGGACGATCGCACCCGGCGGACGTGCCCGGCGGTGCGTCGCGCTCTTCCGGTTTCTCCACGATGAGTGGCCTCACCCCAGCCTTGTACCGAAATCCCCACCAACCATTCGGCAACAGAACCATTCCGGCCTGACCCTCGTCAGGCGGCGGAGTCCAGCCCTCGTCCGGGGCAGGGGGTCGAGTCATATCGACAGTGTCTCAACCTCCCGAAAACAGCCGCGAAGCAGGACAAACCTGCGCACAGTGGAGAGATGAGCGCCGCCACAGGAAAACCGGTTCCGCCGATGCTCGCCACGCTCGGCAATCCACCGACGGGGGAGCGCTGGGCCCACCGACGGGGGAGCGCTGGGCATTCGAGTCGAAATGGGATGGCCAAAGAGCAATAGCAACAACAGGTTCCGTGCATCCGATGCTCTGGTCGCGCAACGGCAACAACATCAGCGCATCATTCCCCGAGATCGTCGATGCACTCCGCTCGGTGCTCGAACACCGAGAAACCGTCCTCGACGGGGAAATCGTCGCTCTCGGACCCGACGGTGTCCCGTCCTTCTCCCTGTTGCAGCGCCGGATGCACGTTCTGCGGCCCACCGCTCAGCTCCGCAACGAGGCTCTGACCTCGTACTATGTGTTCGATGTCCTCGACGTCGACGGAAAGTCGACGACCGAGCTTCCTTACCTCGAGCGCCGTGAAGCGCTCGCCAACCTCAGCCTCGAACATCCACGCATCAAAGTCCCACCACACTGGCTCAACGTCGACGGACCGACCATGTTGGAAGTCGCGAAGAAACACCATCTGGAAGGTATAGTCGCCAAGAATATTTCCTCGATCTACCAGCCAGGCAAGCGATCTCGCGACTGGATCAAAACGCCTCTGAGAGCTAATTGTGAGGCCGTAGTGTGCGGCTTCCTCCCCGGCTCGGGAGGTGCGGCAGGAGGAGTCGGATCGTTGATCCTCGGCGCCCACGACGATACCGGTAATGCGTGATAATCAAACGTGTCGAA
>NZ_CAIJDS010000090.1:0-13493 GCF_903819475.1 Rhodococcus sp. UFZ-B548 | reverse complement strand
ACCCAACACACGCACCAAACGCTCACCCAACACCACAACCGAACCCTCGTCGAAGAGATCTGTGGCGTAAGTGAATACGGCGGACATGCCGGCGGGAGCACCTGTTTCGCTCAGGTTCTCCACCAAGGTGAGTTGCAGATCGAACTTCGACATCAACATGTCGATGTCGACCGGGGAGATCTCGAGCCCTGACAAACGCAGTTCGGTCTGCGCCAGGTTCTGGAATGTGAGCATGACCTGGAAAAGTGGGTGATGCGACTGGGAACGAACGGGATCGAGAACCTCGACCAGACGCTCGAAGGGGACATCGGCATTGTCGAACGCGTCCAGATCGACGGTACGAACAGCCTCCAGCAGCCCTGCCAACGATGTCGACGGATCGATCTCGGTCCGAAGCACCAGCGTGTTGACGAACATGCCGATCAGATCGTCCAATGCCTGCTCGCCGCGACCAGCGACGGGAGTTCCGACGACGATGTCCGTCGAGCCGGTCACCCGATAGAGCAAAGTTGCGAGCGCTGCGTGGAACACCATGAACAGCGTTGCATTGTTTTCTTGCGCAACATGATTGAGCGCCTCATGCATCTCGACATCGATGTCGAACGAATGGGAGGCACCCCGATTGCCTGCCACTGCGGGCCGCGGGCGATCGGTCGGCAGTTCAATCTGTTCCGGCAGCCCGGACAGAGCGCGGCGCCAGTAGTCGATCTGCTGCGCGATGGCCGAACCACTGTCGTTTTCGTCGCCGAGGGTGGCGCGCTGCCAAATCGAGAAGTCTGCATACTGCACCTCGAGCGGTCGCCACGCGGGCGCCTGATTTTCGACGCGAGCTGCGTATGCAATCACGATGTCACGCGTCAACGGCCCCAACGAGTATCCGTCGGAGGCGATGTGATGCATCACGAGAACCAGTACGAATTCCTCGCCACCAAGTTCGAGCAATGTGACACGGAATGGCACCTGGGCGGTCACGTCGAAGCCCTCGGTCGCCAGGTCAGTGACAACCTTCTCGATCGAATCACCGTAAACTGCAACAGGATTCAGTTCAATATCGATCTCGGATTCGGCGAGAATCGATTGACGGCCGGTGCCGTCCACATCAGGGTAGACGGTGCGAAGAATCTCGTGGCGACGCACGACGTCCTCGATTGCCGTCTCGAGTGCTCGCACGTCGAGCGGTCCGCTCAGTCGGATAGCGGCGGGAATGTTGTTCACACCGGATGCCGGATCGAAACGGTTCAGGAACCACATCCGCTGCTGGGCCATCGACAGCGGAACGAGGTCCGGTCGCTCCTGCCGGATGAGCGCATCGCGCGCGGTGTCGTCGCCCGAGGTGTCCACCAGGGCAGCCAATGCCGACACGCTGGACGCGTCGAAGAGCGCACGCACGGGAATTCGGTTGCCGATCGCAGCGCTCAACCGCGCGACGACCTGTGTAGCGACCAGGGAGTTTCCACCAAGAGCGAAGAAATCATCGTCCTGGCCGACCTGTGGAACATCGAGAAGATCCGCGAAGATGCCGGCAACCAGAACTTCGCCGGGTGTGACGGGAGCACGGAACTCACGAACGGAGAACACCGGTTCCGGGAGTGCTTTTCGGTCAAGCTTTCCGGTAAAGCTCAGCGGTATCGCGTCAAGAACGATGATTGCCGCCGGAACCATGTACGCGGGGAGGGCTGCAGCGGCAAGCGCCACAAGCTCGGGCTCGGCGGGCGATGCGCCATGCGCTGCGGTCACATACGCCACCAGGCGGTCCTGCATGACCAGCACGACGGCCTGACCCACGGAATCGTGGCCTCGCAACACCGTCTCGATCTCCCCGAGTTCGATGCGGAGTCCGCGCAGCTTGACCTGGAAATCGCTGCGACCGATGTATTCGATCCCACCACCGGACTTGGACCAACGAACGACGTCGCCGGTGCGGTACATCCGGGTGCCAGGCGTGCCGTACGGGTCGGCGACGAATCTTTCTGCGGTCAGGTCCACACGCCTCATATAGCCGCGGGCCACCTGAACTCCCGAAAGATAGAGCTCTCCTGTCACACCCGTCGGCACGGGTCGCAGACGATCGTCCAAAACCAGGGCGACGCTGTTCCAGACAGGCGTTCCGATCAATACCCGGTTGGTGACGCTCGCGTCGACCTCGAACGCCGTCGAGTGAACGGTGAACTCGGTTGGTCCGTACAGATTGTGGAGCTGTGCCGCGGGAAGAGCCTTCCGCACTGCGGCGATAGTGTGCACAGGAAGTGCTTCACCAGCCGCGAAGACGGTGCGCAACGACGGGCAGCGGCCGGCCGTGAGCGCGCCGACGAAGACGTCGAGCACCGAGGGGACGAACGACACCATCGTGACCGAGTGTTCTTCGATGATCTCGGTGAGATATGCAGGGTCGCGGTGTCCGTCAGGATCGGCGACTACCATCTTCGCGCCCGCGGCCAACGGGGCCAGAATCTCCCAGACCGATACGTCGAAGGTGACCGGCGACTTGAACAGAACGGCATCGGACTCGTCGACGGCGTACTTCCCGATCAACCACGCAACCTGACTGACCGCCGAAGCATAGGATATTGCAACACCTTTGGGCTTGCCCGTGGAGCCGGAGGTGAAGATAACGTATCCGATGTTGTCCGGGTGAAGTGGACGCGTCCTCTCGTGATCCTCGATCTTCTCTGCGGAGAACCGCGTGAAGTCGTCCTCGTCGACACGAATGTTCGGCACATCGATTCCGAGGTCCATGATCTCGGAATTCGCGCTCAACACGGCAATCGGAGCAGAAGTCGAGACTATGTCCCGGATTCGCTCGATCGGCTGCTCCGGGTCCAGCGGGACATAGGCCGCCCCCGTCTTCAGAATCGCCCACACACCGATGACGAGACTGGTCGAACGTCGAAGGGCCAGCGCAACCGAAGTCTCGGGCCCCACACCAACAGCGATCAATGCACGCGCGAGCCTGTTCGACTCGGCATCGAACTCTGCATAGGTGAGGCTTCGATCGGCGTCCTCGACTGCGATCGAGTGCGGCGAGCGCGAAACCATCTCTTCGAACAAATCGACGACGGTATTCGCCGTCACCTCGTGGACCTCGCCTGCGGAGTCCTCGACAATAGTCGCGAGTTCGCTGCCGACGATGTCCACGTCTCCGACGATCACGTCAGGACGGAGGGCCACAGACCGCAGGATTGCGACAAAAGTATCAGCGAAGCCACTGACGGTCGCCTTGTCGAACAGATCGGTGGCGTAGGTGAACGCCGCCGCCAGACCGGCGGCCCGGCCATCGGACTCGAATGTCTCCGACATGGTCAACTGCAGGTCGAATTTTGCCACCTCGGCGTCGTAATCGACTGCAGCTACCGTCAGTTCACCGAGATCGAGTGACACGGCATCAAGATTCTGGAACGCCAGGATGACCTGGAAGAGCGGATGCCTGGCCTGGCTTCGCGACGGGTCGAGTTCCTCGACGAGACGCTCGAAAGGCACATCCGAGTGTGCAAAAGCCGCCAAGTCCGTTTCGCGAACCCGCGCAAGCAAGTCGACGAACGATTCGGTCGATTTGACCTCGGTGCGAAGAACGAGCGTGTTCACGAACATGCCGACGAGATCGTCGAGCACCTGCTCGCCGCGGCCCGCCACGGGAGTGCCGATGGCGATGTCGTCGGTGGCACTCAATCGGGACAGCAACACAGCCAATGCGCTGTGCACGACCATGAAGAGAGTTGTCCCGCAATCGCGAGCAATCCGAACCAGTCCCTCATTCAGTTCGGCGTCGATACGGAAATCGACGTTCGACCCCGCGCCGCTCGCCGACTGCGGCCGCTGACGATCGGCCGGCAGCGCGAGCTCTTCAGGCACTCCGTCGAGCGCGCTCCGCCAGTAGGCGAGCTGTCGATTCTGAAGTGAGGAAGGATCGTTCTCCGCTCCCAGGAGTTCGCGCTGCCAGATAGCGAAGTCCGCGTACTGGACCGCAAGCGGTTCCCACATCGGCTTCTCGCCACGTGTCCGAGTTGCGTACGCAGTAACCAGGTCCCGCGTCAGCGGCCCCATCGAGAAGCCGTCGCCGGCAATGTGATGAACTACGACGACGAGGACAAATTCGCGCGCGGAGACGTGGAGAAGTTCGGCACGGAACGGGACCTCACTGGTGACATCGAATCCCGCGGCGACCACCTCGACGACGCGGCCGTACAGCGCGTCTTCCTCGATGGAGCGCACCTCGAGATCGCGCTGCGTCTGCGCAGCGGTCAACACTTTCTGCACTCCGGTACCTTCCACGTCGGGGTACACCGTGCGCAGAACTTCGTGTCTTTCCACGACGTCGGAAATTGCCGCGTCGAGAGCTGATACATCGAGATCACCACTGAGCCGCAACACGATCGGGATGTTGTTGACCGCGGACTCGGGCTCGAGACGGTTGAGGAACCACATGCGCTGCTGAGCCGACGACAACGGAACCGACTCCGGTCGCTCGCCTGCCACCAGAGGGACGCGGGTCGATCCGAATTGGTTTGCCTGATCGACGATCACAGCGAACCGAGCGATGTCGGGGGCGTCGAAGAACGCCCGCACCTCGACGTCCACTCCGAAGTGTGAATTGACCCGGGTGACCAGCCTCGTAGCACTCAAGGAGTTGCCGCCGAGCGAGAAGAAGCTGTCGTCGATACCGATCTCACCGACGTCGAGGAGCTCGCCGAATATCTGCACGAGCGCGATTTCCGTGTCGGTTTCCGGGGCTCGATACTGTACCTTCGAGCGTTCGAAATCAGGCTCGGGCAGTGCCTTTCGATCGAGCTTTCCGCTCGAGTTCAGCGGAAACTCGTCCAATTCGACGAACAGGTCGGGAACCATGTAGTCAGGCAAATTGCGCGAAGCCGCGGAAGCAAGAGAGTCGTGGTCGACGACTGCGCCGGCGACCGGCACGAGGTAAGCGACGAGAGCATCGCCGCCGGCAACGGTCCGAACCGTCGCAACAACCTGGGAAATCGAATCATCCTGCAGAAGAACCGCTTCGATTTCGCCGAGCTCGATACGGAGTCCGCGCAGCTTGACCTGGAAGTCGGTTCGACCGATGTATTCGAGCGTGCGCTCGGAACCCGTTCCGCGCCAGCGCACCAAGTCACCGGTGCGATACATCCGCTCGCCACTCGCGCCGTGCGGGTTCGCGACGAATCGATCGGCCGTCAGGTCTGCGCGTTCGACATACCCGCGAGCGAGCTGAGGGCCCGCGAGATAGAGCTCCCCCGGGACGCCGGTCGGTACCGGCCGCAGGCCGTCGTCGAGCACGTGTAGCGCGGTGCCGGTGACGGCCTGGCCGATCGGTACCGAATCCTGATCTAGATCGCTTGTCCGGTGGTAGGTGACATCGACCGCAGCCTCGGTCGGACCGTAGAGATTGTGCAGTTCTACGCCACTGATGGCGCGGAAGCGAGCTGCAGTACGCCCCGGCAACGCCTCACCCGACGCGAAGACCAGGCGCAGTGAAGTCACGAGCGCTGCGGCCGGTTCGGCGAGATACACCGCGAGCATCGACGGCACGAAGTGAATTGCCGTGACACCGCGATCGACGATCACCTTCGTCAGATACGCAGGATCTCGATGGCCGTCGTGCGTCGCGATGAGCAGCTTCGCGCCGACCTGCAGAGGCCAGAACAATTCCCAGACGGACACGTCGAACGTGAAAGGAGTCTTCTGGAGAATCACGTCGTCAGGGGTGAACCCGTACTCGCTCTGACGCCATAACAGGTTCTCGACGATCGCAGCGTGCGAAACTGCAACGCCCTTGGGCCGACCGGTCGAACCGGATGTGAAGATGACGTACGCGGTGTCCGCCGAACGAAGCGGCGACAGCCGCTCAGACGACGCGAGCGGTGGGGTGTCCCGATCCGACACGGCAATCGAGTCGACAGCGAGTACCGCGGTCTCCGACGGGATCGGTAGCTCGCTGTGCGAAGACGTGAGGACCAAGACCGGGCGGGCCGTCTCGATGACATAAGCAATACGCTCGGCAGGATGATCCGGATCGAGAGGAACATACGCTCCACCAGCCTTGACCACGGCGTAGATCGCAACGAGCATGTCGATCGATCGCTTGATCGCAACTCCGACCAGGCGATCAGGGCCGACGCCGCGACGGATCAGCTCTCGGGCCAGTTGGTTGGCTGCTGAGTCGAATTGCCGGTAGGTGAGTTCGGTGCCGTCGAACTCGAGTGCAATCGCATCCGGACTTCTCTCGACCTGACTCTCGAACAGCGAGACCAGAGTCTCCTCGACGGTATCGGAGGACGCAACCATGTCCGGAACGACGTCGCCCGCATCGGCCAGCAGGTCGGACACCACCGCTCCGAGGCCGTCTGTTCGCGACTCCACGAGCCCTGGCAATGCTCCAGACACGACCATCGGAATCAGCGCGTCCGGGCCGAGCACTCCGCCCATCGCGGTGTCGAGATCTGTCAGTTGCTGATGCAAGTCCGCGTAGCTGACAGACACACCCTCGAAGCACAGAGCAGGTCGATCCGGCTCTATTTCGGCAATTGCCGCTACGAGCCTCGGCAGATCCTCGATGGTCAACGAATTCTGTCCAGACTTGTCAACGAACATCTACCTGTTTCCTCCAACTACGACACTGCAAATGTGCACGCTTCGCAAACAACGAAGCCTACCCGAGGGTTGTGACACCCGAGTTTGACGGATAACCGATTGTCATCCGTGGTGTGATCACGTTCACACCGAACGTTCACCCTGATCCGAGAGCGTCGCTACGACGCGATGACTTCTTCGGCAGCGGCGATGACTCCCTCCAACAATTCGGCGTATCCCTGCGCACCCAATGCCGGCACGATGCCGGGAATCAATCCGGTCAAGGCGACCGAGACCAATGCCTCCGGTTTCAGGGCTGCACCCATCGCCTGCGACACCGCAGCAAACTTCGCAGCCAACTCCTCGTAGGTGACAACGCGATCCTCGTGACGCAATGCGGTACCCGCGGGGTCCGTTGCGTTGGCGCGATCGACCAACTCCGGAATGTCTGCGATTGTCCGGACCACCACAGGCTTCGATGCCTCGCGTTCGGCGTCGGTGACGATGTCGATCGACCGGAGAACGACCGAAGGATCCTCGACGACGGCGTCGACGATCTTCGAGAATCTGGCCGCAAAAAGCTCGACCGTTCCGCGATCGAAGAGGTCCTCGGCGTAGGTGAATGTCAGAGCCACGTCGTCGAGCTCACCGGAATCCGCGAACTCCTCGACCGCGGTCAGTTGCAGATCGAACTTCGCCTGGCCGTAGTCCTCACCGAGTCCGGTGACTTCGAGACCTGGCAATTCCAACGACCCGACGGCAATGTTCTGGAACGTCAGCATGACCTGGAACAACGGCGAGTAAGCGCTCGACCGCTCGCGACCAACTGCCTCGACGAGTCGTTCGAAGGGGACATCGGCATTACCGAAGGCTGCGAGATCCTTCGTCCTTGCCTGGGCCAGCATCTCTTCGAACGACGCGGCAGGCGAGACGTCGGTACGCAAGACCAGGGTGTTGACGAACATTCCGACGAGGTCGTCGAGTTGTTGTTCACCTCGACCCGCGACCGGAGTACCGACTGTGATGTCCGAACCGCCGCTCAGGCGGGACAGCAGCACAGCGAGGACGCTGTGAATCGCCATGAACATCGTCGAGTTGTTCTCACGTGCGATCTGCGCAAGCCGCGCTCCACGCGCACCCAGCGAAAATTCGACCGTGGCACCCTTCATCGACGGCCGCGGCGGTCGCGGGCGGTCGGTGGGCAACTCGATCAATTCAGGAACGCCGGCGAGTTCGCGGGTCCAGTAGTCGAGTTGTCCGGCCAGAGCGCTCGCGGGATCGTTCTCTTCGCCGAGCACCTCCCGCTGCCACAACGTGTAGTCGGCATATTGAACTGCCAGCGGACTCCAGCCCGGTTGGTCGGCAGCTGCTCGTGCCGAGTACGCAGTCATGACGTCGCGGGTCAGCGGGACCGTCGAAAACGCATCACCACTGATGTGGTGCACGACGACAACAAAAACATGCTCGTCGGGAGCGAGTTCGAACAATCGTGTACGAATCGGCACGCGGTCGGTCACGTCGAAGCCTTCGGTCGCAATTGCTGCAACGGATTCCGCCAACTGCTGCGGATCCAGCATCACCGGATCCAACCTGAGGTCGATCTGCGAGATCGGCACGACCTTCTGAGCTGGACCTTCCGGGCTGTCGGGATAGACGGTCCGGAGAATCTCGTGACGAAGAACCACGTCCCGTACCGAAGCGCCGAGCGCATCGACATCGAGACGCCCCGAGAGCCGGATCGCGATCGGGACATTGTACGCGCCGGATTGCGGATCGATTCGATTGATCACCCACATTCGCTGCTGCGCCAGTGAAAGTGGAACGTGGTTCGGTCTCGGTCGAGCTTCGAGAGGAGTTCGAGACCCGGTGCCCGCGAGTTCCTCGACCCGCATCGCCAAAGTCTGCACAGTTGATGCCTCGAACAATGCCCGTACCGGAACGTCACCGTCGAGAGCTGCGCCGAGTCGGGCCGCCGCGCGAGTTGCGACAAGCGAGTTCCCGCCCAATGCGAAGAAATCGTCGTCACGCCCGACCCGATCGACGCCCAAGAGATCTCCGAACACACCGGCGACGATCTGCTCGATCGGCGTTGCCGGCGCGCGGAACGTACGCTCGGCGACCTCGATTTCAGGCAAGGCCTTTCGATCGATTTTTCCGTTGACGTTGAGTGGCATGTTCTCGAGAACCGCTACGTCCGTCGGAATCATGTAGCTCGGAAGTTCAGTGGACAAGAACGACCTGAGTGCGTCCGGATCGACGGAAGTCCCAGGTGTAGCGCTCACGTATGCAACCAGCGAATCCCCCACGTGTGGGTCCGAACGGTTGACCACGACAGCAGCCGCGACATTCTCGTGTCTACGCAGTACGGATTCGATTTCGCCGAGCTCGATCCGGAAGCCCCGGATCTTCACCTGGAAGTCGACTCGCCCCAGGTATTCGAGCTGTCCGCTCTCCGACCACCGCGCAAGGTCACCGGTGCGGTACATCTTGGTGCCCGAAAGACCGAAGGGATCGGCCACGAAACGATCAGAGGTCAGATCCGGACGTCCCTGGTATCCACGCGCCAGTTGCGCGCCCGCGAGGTACAGCTCGCCGGCGACTCCCGGAGGCGTGGGGCGAAGTCGCTCGTCGAGAACGTACGCCCGGGTGTTCCACTCCGGTACGCCGATGGGGACGGCCGTCACCGACGTGTCGGTGACGTGATGAACAGTGGCCGACACAGCGGCTTCCGTCGGCCCGTACAAATTGAACAGCGATGCACTGTTGGCGGCGAGGAACTCCCGTGCAGTCGCCACGGGAAGCTCTTCGCCGATAGCGAGTACTCGCCGCAGAGTGCTGGGCAATCCACCCCCGGCCGCAGTCACCAACATCGACAGCATCGACGGAACGATGTGCAGCGTGGTCACCTTCTCCTCACGCAGAAGTTTGACGAGGTAGTCGGGATCGCGGTGGCCGTCGGGTTCCGCGATGACGAGTCGGGCGCCGGACGTCAGAGCTGACCAGAACTCCCACACCGACAGGTCGAAGGTGGCAGCAGTCTTGAGCAGAACCGAGTCGGACGCGTCCAAACCGAAGTAGTGCCGCTTCCAGAGCAACTGATTGACGATGCTCGCGTGCGACACTGCTACGCCCTTGGGCCGACCGGTCGATCCCGACGTGAAGATCACGTACGCGGTATTCGTCGAACTCAAGGAGCCGATACGGTCCCCATCCCTGATCGGGGTTTCCGCGTACCCCGACAAATCCAAGGAATCGACCGTCACCACCTGCACACCATCCAGGTCCAAGACCTCTGCAGCCGAGGACAGCACACACGCGGGAGTCGCAGTCTCGACGATCAGCGCGATTCGTTCGCGAGGATGCGACGGATCGAGTGGCACGTAGGCACCACCCGCCTTCACCACCGCATACATGGCGACAACCAGATCGAATGAACGTGACATATGCAGAGCCACCAGAGACTCTGGACCCACACCCTGCTCGATCAACCAACGGGCCAGACGGTTGACCCGGGAGTCGAACTCCGAGTAAGAGATTTCGCGTCCCTGGAAGTACAAGGCAGGTGCGAAGTTGTCTAGGCCCACCTGTTCGTCGAACAGGTCCACCAGCGTTGCACCGGGTCCGACCGCAGCTCCCGTGTCATTCCACTCATTCACAACGCGCACGAGTTCGTTCGGCTCCATCAACGACAGATCACCGACAGGTGCCGACGGGTCGCTGACCAACGATGAGATCAGTCTGCAGAATCGCGACGCGAACCGTTCGACGGTTGCACTGTCGAAAAGGTCGGTCGCGTAACTGAAGGTCGCCTCGATACCGGCCGGAGCACCATCGTCGTCGTATCGGTCTGCCAACACCAACTGGAGATCGAATTGAGCGATGCCTTGGTCGACTTCCAGAACCTCGACATTGAGGCCGGCCAACTCCACGGCGGTCTGCTGATGATTCTGGAACGAGAAACCGACCTGGAACAAGGGGTGGCGTGCAGTCGAGCGGACCGGGTTCAGAACCTCTACCAACCGCTCGAAAGGCACGTCCGCGTGTGCGAACGCCTGGAGGTCGACTTCGCGTACCTGGTCGAGAAGGGTGAAGAAGTCCTTCGACGTGTCGATCTCGCTTCGGAACACGAGCGTGTTGACGAACATCCCGATCAGATCGTCGAGCGCGCGGTCACCGCGACCCGCGATCGGGGTTCCGACCGCGATGTCACGGGTCCCGGACAAACGGGCGAGAAGGATCGCAAAAGCGGTGTGAGCAGCCATGAACAACGTCGCATTGCGTTCTCGCGCCAACCCCCGCAGCGCCGCATGGAGTGCGGCATCGAGGGCAAACGAGACGCGGCCACCACGGAACGACTGGACGGCAGGGCGTCTCCGATCAGTGGGCAGAGCCAGTTCGTCGGGTAGCCCGTTGAGCGCCTTGGTCCAGTACGCGATTTGGCTTGTCGCTGTGGAACCTTCGTCCGTCTCGGACCCGAGAACTCGCCGCTGCCACAGCGCGTAATCGGCATACTGCACTTCGAGTGGCGACCATGTCGGTGCGGACCCGCTGACCCGAGCTGCGTAGGCCACCATGACATCTCGCGCGAACGGTGCCGTCGATGCACCGTCGGCAGAAATGTGATGAACAGCCGCCGCGAGGACGAAAGCATCGTCACCGGTTCGGAACAAACGCATCCGCAGCGGCACGTTCTGTGTGACGTCGAATCCGCGCGAGACGAGTTCGACGATCGAATTCACCACGTCGCCTTCGTCGACGGAGACCGGCGTCAAGTTCACTGCAACGCGCGCCGATGGCAGGATGATCTGAACCGGCCCGGATTCTCCCTCAGGGTAGATCGTTCGCAACGATTCGTGTCGTTCGACCACGTCGGCGACCGCCGCTTCGAGCGCCTCGACATCGAGGACGCCTGCGAGTCGGAGCGCCAACGGAATCGAATATGCAGTCGAGTCGGAATCGAAACGATTGAGGAACCACATACGCTGCTGAGCCAGCGAAAGCGGCAGCACATCCGGTCGATCGCCTGCCGTCAGTTGCTGGCGAGAGCCTTGACCTTCGCGCGATTGTGCTCGGACGGCAAGGGATTCGACAGTCGAATGCTCGAACAGGTCGCGCACCGGAACTCGGGCGTCGAGGGCGGAGCTCAAGCGGGACACGACCTGTGTCGCAATGAGTGAGTTCCCGCCGAGATCAAAGAAATCGTCGTCGAGACCGACCCGCTCCACGCCGAGTACTTCGGCGAACACCTGGGCAACGATCTCCTCGACCGGTGTACGCGGACTACGGAACTCACGCATCTCGAACTCGGGTTCCGGCAGTGCATCACGGTCCAACTTGCCAACTGGCGTCAGTGGGACCGATTCCAGAACGATCACAGCAGACGGAATCATGTGCGGAGGCAACGAGATCCCGAGGAACTCGGTCAACTCTCGTACGTCGATCGAGGAGCCCGCTAGAGCGCACACGTACGACACGAGAACTGGTGACCCCGATGGCAAGGTCCGAACGAGAGTCGCTGCGAAATCGACGCTCGGATGACCGGCGAGTGCGGCATCGACCTCACCCAACTCGACTCGGAATCCGCGAATCTTGGTCTGAAAATCGCTGCGCCCGACATAGACCAGCTCGCCTGCCGAACTCTCTGCGCTACGTCCCGACCAGCGAACCACGTCACCTGTTCGATACATGCGACTGCCCGGTTGACCGAACGGATCGGCAACAAAACGGTCCGCAGTCAGGCCATGGCGACCATGGTATCCGCGAGCCAATGCCCCACCCGCAAAGTACAACTCGCCGGAAACACCTACCGGAACCGGATTCAGTCGACCGTCGAGCACCACCGCGCGCACACCGGGAACGGGAACACCGATGGTGATCGGTTCACCCGCGCGCAGCTCTGCATAAGACGAAATAATCGTCGTCTCGGTCGGCCCATATGCATTGAAGTACCGATGTCCGGGCTGCCAACGCCCGAGGAGATCGACAGAGGTGACATCGCCGCCCACCGAGACGACCTCGATGTCGTCGAGTCCGGTCGGGTCGACCGTTCCCAGCACCGCCGGCGTGATGATCGCATGGGTCACCCGCTCCGTACGGAGAATCTCGTGCAGTTCCACGCCTCCGATGACATCGGCGGGAACGATCACGGACACGGCGCCGCGTGAGAATGCCACCATCCATTCGAGCACCGAGGGATCGAAGCTGGGTGAGCAGATGTGCAGGAATCGCCCACCTTGGTCGAGGCGATAGCGCCGAGCGGCTTCGTCGGTGATCGCGCGCAGACCCGTGTGTGTCACGGCGACACCCTTGGGCATACCGGTCGAGCCTGACGTGTAGATCACGTAAGCAGCGTTGAGAACCGACAGCGGCGCAACACGATCCGAGTCCGTGACGGCCTCGTCCGTGTACCTCCTCGCCGCATCCTCCATGAAGGCTTCGCCGACAGCGATCCACTCCACCTCGTCCGGCAACAAATCACGGTGCGCCTCGGTCGTAAGACCGAGCACTGCCTCCGAATCGGTCACCATGTGACGGACTCGGACATCCGGATAGCTGGGATCGACGGGTACGTAAGCCGCACCCGACTTCGCCACGGCCCAGACGGCCCTGACCATGTCGTACGATCTCGGGAATGCCAGGGCAACAAGTGATTCCGGCCCCACACCGCGACTGATCAGCATCCTCGCCAGGCGTGAGGACTCTGCGTCCAATTCGCCGTAGGTGATCGAGCGCCCCTCGGAGCGAACCGCCACGGCCGACCGATCACGATCGACCGCTGCCGTAAAGATGTCGACCAAAGTCTGCGGTTGGGCGCAGTCCGGGCCCGATACCGGTGCCAGCAGCTGCGTTTCCGTCGAATCCAGAATCGCGATGTCGCCGACCACTGCCGACGAATCCGCCACAACAGCCTCGAACACACGAAT
>NZ_CAIJDS010000089.1:0-13615 GCF_903819475.1 Rhodococcus sp. UFZ-B548 | reverse complement strand
AACTGTTCGAGCACCTGCTCAGCATCGGCCGCGAACGCCGCGCAGCCTCCCAACGCCTCGCCGCCATCCGCGAAGGCCGAGCATGAACACTCCAGACAAGCCAGATCAGCGAATCAGCAGGCCGGGGGTGGTGAAACACAGCATCTTCGGTGTCCTCGCCCTCGCCGTCGCAGCCCTGGACTTCACCATCGGAACCAGCCGAACCCTCATCGCCGGAGCCGGGTTACTCGCCCTTTCGACCTACAGCTTCCTGAAAGCGGCCAAACTCCGAAGGTCGCCCTCGAGCAGACAGGAACCCAGACCATGACCGATGACGAACACGACGCCTGGCAGCTCCACCACCACGGAGCCGACTGGGACGAAATCGGCACCGAAATGGGATGCAGCCCCACCGCCGCGCAAACCCTCGCAGCCGCCTACGAGAAACGCACCGACGACGCCGCCGCGCAAACCCAAAACACTCTGTTCTGAACACCGCCCCACAACGGCTGTTGACCGCAGGAAACAGGCAATGATCAGGTAGAATAGACAACGGTGTGCAGCTCCCCTGCACACCGCCACGCTCGACCGAGTCGACGAAGGAGCACCGGTGACCACTGCACGCAACGCACAGTCGCACATGACCGAAGCCCAGATCGACCGAGCCATCGCCGCCGCCACCGCCGGCCACCGCATGGCCGGCATGGAACCCAGCGAATACGGCATCGAAGTCGGACGCCGGCAACTACGCGGAGAAATCACCGGCGACGAAGCAGTCGCACTCGTCCTCGCCGAAAACCGCCGCCGCCGAGCTGCCCGCAGTTGAAAGACCCGTACGTCGACCCCGAAACCGGGGTCCTGATCAACAAACTCGGGCACACCGACCCGCAAGCACTCCTCGAGGACGAAACCGAAGCGGCGTATCAGCGCATCCTGCAACTCGAATTACAGCCCATCGCAGGTAATTTCGACTTCGAACACCTGAAAAAGATCCACCAATTCATCCTGCAAGACGTCTACGACTGGGCAGGCACCCTCCGCACCCGCGACACCGGCGCCGTCGGCATGAACCTCCCACACTGCCGACCCGAACACATCGAAAACCAAGCCGCATTCATCTTCCGCGGAATCGCCAAAGACAACTTCCCCCAAGGACTCCCGAAAGACCGCGCCGTCGACCGACTCGCCTATCACTGGGGCGAAACCACCGTCCTGCACCCGTTTCGGGACGGCAACTCCCGCTCGCAACGAGTGTTCTTCGACGAACTCCTCAAATCCTCCGGCTGGACCATCGACTGGCAGAAAGTCCACGCCTCCGCAGTACAAGCAGCCCGCTACGTCGCCATGGAAGCAACCCACACACCACTCCGCGACGTCCTCGCCGTCGGCGTACACCGCAACAACACCGAACCGCCCACACTCGCCAAAACCCAAGGCAACGTCATCCACCTCGAGGTGGCCGAGCACCACAAAGCGATGATCGAGCATCTCCGCAGTGGAAACCGCGAACCGTACAACCCCAACGAACTCAGCGACATCGCCAAGCGCGCCCGCATGAGCTTCCCCGCACCACCCGCGCACCGTGCCCGCAGCGCGGCCCCCGAAGACACCACACCGAAGCGGCCGGCCACACCGAAACGCGAACACGACCTCGGCCGCGACTGAAAACATCCGGACAAAAGCGGGCTGACCAGCACAAATGTGGCCGTGAATTGCTCCTACTGAAACTTTTCGGTGTGATCGCTCAACAGCCGAGCAAGAGCGCGAACGGTTTTCGGGTCAGTCATATCGCCACCGCGCGCGCAACCGATCCGCGCACCGGACGCCGCCTCCGCCGCCTGCAACTCCCGATATGCCTCAACAAGCTCAGCACTGGGATTCGCCATCAGCTCCGCTTGACGTTTCTGCTCAGCCTCGCGAGCAACGCGCATCTGGGAAGGAGTCCGAATTGCTGCGCCGTGCGCAGGAAGCGCGCATCACTGTGGCGCGGCTGATGGTCGAGTCCGCCCTCTCAGACACAGGTGAAACCGCCACCGATCGGCGCGATCTTGCCGCGGAGTTGTTCTCCGCGTTCCGGTTGTTGTCGGCAATTTCGACCAACATCAACCAAATGGCGAAAGCAACCAACGCAACCGGAGACATCCCCGCCGAACTGAACGGCGCACTGGTCAGCGTGCGTCGACTGGCGGACCGGATTCACGGCACCCTCGACGAGATGTCCGCGCCGTGATCGTCAAGATTTCCCGCGGCGCCAAAGTCACCGGACTGATGTCGTACCTCGCCGGTCCGGGTAAGAGCAACGAGCACACCGACCCCCATCTGGTGGCCGGCGACTACGCGATCATGGCGTGGCACGACGACAATGAACTCAGCGGTGTCGACGCTCTCGCGATTGGCAAGCAGATCGACCAGCCCCGCAAAGTGTTCGGCACCGAAATCAAGATCCCGAACTACCTGCGCGACGATGCCGAGCAGGACGTCCGCGACAGTCACGGTAAGAAGGTTCGCGATCCGATCGACCCTTATCGCGACGGAAATGTCTGGCACTGCTCACTTTCGCTCAAAGCCGATGAAGGCGAGCTGACGGACGAGCAGTGGAACAAGATCGCCACCGAGTTCATGGACGAAATGGGTTTCACCGAAACCTCCGGTCGCAGCCCCGCCAGATGGGTCGCCGTCCGCCACGAGTGTCCGCGAAAGGCAACGACCACATCCACATCGCCGCATCCGCCGTGCGCGAAGACGGAACCAAAGTCAACCTCTACCGTGACTGGAAACGAGCAAGCGTCGCGGCCGCACGCATCGAACGTGAACACGGCCTCGCTGTCATAGAGTCCCGTCAGAGCAAGACCGGCGAACGCGGCTACCACCGCGCCGAAAATGCGCGCGCAGTACGCAACGGGCAGACCGAACTCGACCGCGATCTCCTCGCACGGCGCGTGCGCGCCTGTGCAACATCGTCGAAGTCCGAAGCGGAATTCGTGCGCCGACTTCGCGGGCAAGGATTGATCGTCCGTCCTCGCTTCGCCTCCGGCCGCGATGACGTCGTAGTCGGCTACAAGGTCGCCGTCAGACCCGACCGCGACGCCACCGGAACCGATGCCAAACCCATCTTCTACGGTGGCGGGCACCTCGGTAAGGACCTCACACTCCCCCGCCTCCGCAAGGAATGGGAAGACACACCCACCAGCTCCGGTGAAGCCGTCGCAGAATGGCGCGCAGCACGACGGGAGATGCCCGCAGTGCGCAAGGGACGCGAGAGCGTCGTCGCCGATCCCGAACTGCTGGCACGCGCCGCGCAGGACATCGAGCAGTGGAACAAATACCTCACCAGCATTCCGGTCACCGACCGAGCACAATGGGCACGCGCCGCCGGCCGAACCGCAGGTGTCTTCGCCGCGTGGTCCTCCCAAGTCGAAGCCACACCCGGGCCACTCGCGAGAGCGTCCGTCCAACTCGCACGGTCCGCGCAGATCCCCGCACACCAACACGCCCCGAAGAAGGCCGGCATCGTCTCCGCGGGCGGCGCAGCGATGATCGTCATGCAATGCAAGCCGGGACTCGACGCAGCCGCCGGCTACGCCCTGCTACTGCGGCAACTGATGAAAGCAACCGAAGCGATCGCTGCATCATCACGCGCCGCAGGAGCCGCTGCCTACGCAGCCCAACTCGAGACCGTCAGCCGAGTGCAACTCGAATCGGTACACCGCCGACTCACCGCCGCCGCACAACGATCCGCCGAGACCGGTTCCGTCGAGCGCGAAGAACACGCGCACGAGGCCACCGCCACGACGGCGGCGGCGGCGGCGCCCGAGTCCGTCGAACGGTCCTACACCGCCGAAGAGCAAGTGGAGATCGACGCCGCACAGAAGTCTTTGCGCTTGTCGTACCCGAGCAGCCCGACCGAAGCAGTACGCCCGTCACTGATCCCCCCCGAAACTCGAACCCAAGCCACGAACCGCCGCACAACCCGACCGCGAGGCTGGACGAGACTTCTGACACCGACTAGGCATCAAGGAAACGGGACTCACCGCAGGAGGGTGTCCTAGTCTTTGTGCCATGGCGAACAGAGATTGTTGGCATTGTGAAAAGTCTTCACACATGACACTCGTGCACACGCAAGTGTTGAACCCTAACGGTGGCCGTGATGGCGATCCGATTGCAGGTTTGTATACGTGCGACAACTGCAAATGGCCAAACGTGGGTCTCGGCGGGAACGTGACGCGGAACTTGCCTGCCGCCACCGTCCACTCGGCTGCGGACATATCCGTCTGGTACCCAGAACGGGCAAGTGGCAGAGACTTCCCTGATGTACCGGCGCACATCGCCTCCGCCGCAGACGAGGCCTACCGGTGCCGAAGTTTCAATGCACTCCGTGCGGCCGTGCTGATGTCTCGATCAGTAATCGAATCCACTTGCAAGGAGAAGGAAATCGTCAAGGGAAATCTGGCAACCAAGATTGACAATCTCGCTGAACAAGGCCACATTCGGGCGATTATTCAGGCAGCCGCACATGAGATTCGTTTTTTGGGCAACGACATGGCCCACGGGGATTTTATAGACGATGTGATCCCGGAAGAGGCCGACGAGATCCTCAATTTGATGTCCATATTTCTCGACGAAGTCTTTCAGACGCCGAATCGCATCGAACGTGCCAAAAGTGCACGCGAGGCCAAGAAGGCTGCGTCGACATAAAATCTCGCGCGACGATCAGTGTCTGATCGGCAAGACGACAAGCATCACCGCTAGCGGACTGCGCGGAGAGCAGGTCTCGTATCCGTTTCACCGAGGATGTTTGCCAGATGGCGCTTGGTCCGGCACAGCTCTTCCGCGAGATCAACATGTGAGAAACCCATCTGCCCGTCAGTTCCAGCGCTTTCGTGGGGAAGGCCGGGTATTTTGCCAGCATCTGAGGTCAGGGTTCTTCGCGCCGAAGGCCGCTGCCGACGATCCCCAGGATGCATGTGGGATATGCATGAGCGGGTGGGGAGCCTCTGCGTGGTGGCGGTGGACATGCGCGCCGCAACTACTCCGGGTGCGGGTGTGTGTTGTTCGCGGGGAGTTGTAGGGCACCAGCCGGTGGGGTAGTACTTACCGCCAGCTTCACCATGCATGCCGCCTTCGCGTGGTCCGTGCGGCCCGCTCCTACGTGTGTCACGACCTAGACCTATTGACAGGACATTTGTTCGTGCGTAATTTTGGACCGGTCCAAGTGATCTGACGCACATCGCAGATGCATCGTCAGACATGCCACAGAAGTGGCACTGCATCGGGGGGAACGCAGGATGGCCGCAATCTCCGTTCAGTTTTGACGAGCTCGGAAGTTAAGGAGACAAGGTTTTGCAGCAATCACTGATAGTCGGTGCGCGCGGATGACGCCGTCCATTGACACTGCTTCGGAGAGGGAGGCAGTGTCCCGGAAGGTAGGGCGTAACCGTCATTCGTATCGCCGCCGTTCTCGTGTTCACAGCCGGGTGTTCCCCTTTCTTCTCGTTGCTCCGACACTCCTACTGTTCATTGCCGTTGTGGCCTACCCTTTTGCGCAGTCCCTTCTTTATGGACTTTTCGATGAAAGTCTTCTCGACACAGGTGGTGCGAGATTCACTGGATTCGAGAATATTGCGAGTCTTCTGTCGAGCAGTCACTTCTGGTCCGTTGTGCAGAACACGGTCGTTTTCGTCGCAGGCTCCACACTTGGTGCTTTTGCCATCGCGCTCGCGGCTGCGCTGGCACTGAACACCGGTATCCGAGCGCGCACTGCGTGGCGGTCGGCTCTGCTAGTGCCATGGTTCTTGCCAGGTGTAGTTGTGGCTTTTCTGTGGCGCTGGATTTTCGACGCGAATTACGGTCTGGCGAACGGTGTCCTTGACTGGATTGGGATTGACTCCGTGAATTGGCTGGACTCGCCGAGTTTCGCGATGATAGCAGTCATTATCGGTAAAATCTGGCATTCTTTTCCGTGGATGATGCTTCTCATTCTCGCGGCTCTTCAAGGAGTTCCAGCCGAGGTCTATGATGCGGCTGCAATTGATGGGGCGAGCGGATGGAAGCAGCAGGTTTACGTCGTACTCCCGCAGATTCGACCAGCTATCGCGCTTACGTTACTACTGGAAACGATCTGGGGTCTTCAGCATTTCGAACTCCCGTACGTGATGACGGGGGGCGGCCCTGTCGGAGCAACGACGACGTTATCGGTCGATCTTTACCAGTCGGCATTCCACAAGTTCGATCTAGGTCAGGCGGGTGCCATTGGCATCCTCTGGACGGCCCTCATGGCTGGAGTCGTGGCGATCTACTTGTTCTATTCGGCACGTCAAGAGCGGGAGGCACAGAAGTGACGCTATCGCCGGTGAAAGCAGTTCCGTCTAAAGTTGAAAAACCAGTTTCGCCAGCTTCGAGGCGCGAGCCAGGTAAGCAACGGTCGAGCACGGGATACGTGACGATCGTGATCGTCGGAATTTTTGCCCTTCTACCTGTCGCGTGGATGATATTTACTGCATTCACAGATACTTCGGATATATTTCAATTCCCGCCATCATTCCTGCGCACCTACACTCTTGATCATTTCATTTCTGTTATCAAGAACGAGACATTGTGGACTTTCGTTCTCAACGGGTTCTTCATCTCGGTGGCCACTTCGGCCTTCAGCTTGATCGTCGGATTTTGTTCTGGTTACGCTTTCTCGAAATTCAGGTTTGCTGCTCGGAGTTCGATGATGTACTTGATCTTGCTTGCTCAGATTGTGCCTCAAGTACTCCTGTTGTTGACCCTGTATACAGCGTTCCAATCGGTTGGATTGCTCAACACCTATACGGCGCTAATCCTCTCGTATACAACGTTCACGCTTCCGCTCTCGGTCATGATGTTGAAGAATACATTTGATGCGCTTCCCGACGAATTGATCGAGGCCGGTCGTATCGACGGCGCAGGTGAGCTACGCATCATGGTGTCAGTGTTGCTACCAGCCATGCGCCCGGCCCTCATCGCGGTCGGCCTCTTCTCGTTCATACGAGCGTGGAACGATCTTCCGTTTGCGTTGACCCTTGCTGACACAGAGCGTCAAACATTACCTGCAGGATTGGCGCTGACATTCATGGGTGAGTTTCAGAATTCCTACGGCGAGATGATGGCGGCTTCGATCCTCTCCTCGCTGCCCGTCGTGGCGATCTTCCTGATCTTCCAGAAGCATTTTGTCAGCGGCGCAATGACAGGAGCTGTCAAATGAGATCCATCAAGCGCAACGCTGATCGAGCACGCTCGACACCTAAGGCACTGGCTGACACGGGTATCTCGCGTAGGGCTTTTCTGGGTACCAGCGCAGGTGCAGTCGGCGCTCTGCTGTTGAGCGGTTGCAGCGCCGGTGGGGGTTCGGGATCCCACAGCGTCAACTTCACATCGTGGATGTTCGGCAACAAAAGCAGTGGAAAAGCATTGCGTGAGGTGACAACAGGCTTCACGCGAGCACACGACATCGAAGTCGTGGATCGGACCTATCCGTACGCGCAGTACCTGAATCAACTCGTGCTCAAGGCGAGAGATGGACGTTCTTCGGGCGTGGTCCACATTGACGAAGAGTGGATGTCCACTTTGGTTACCGCTGGAGTCTTGAAGGAGATGAGTCTCATTGTTGACGAGTCACTCTATCCGACAAGGGTTCTCGACAGCGGTACGTACCAGGGAAAGCGCTATGCAATGCCTTGGACGCAATCGGCGATCGGGATTGTGACCAACACCGAACTCGCCCGAGAGTTTGGTATCGACCTTGAGAACCTCAGGACCATCGAAAATTTCACGGAAGCTCTCCGCACAATCAAACGCTCTGACCCCACGATGATTCCGTACCTCCCGTGCACGAATGTCACACAGCTCAAGGACTACATCCCGTGGGTATGGGCCTTCGGTGGCTCCGTGGTCAGAGGTCGAGAGGTCACGCTGGGTGACGCCGGATCGACTGAGGCACTGGAATACTGGAAGAAGCTTCTCGACGAAGGGCTCATCGCGCCGGGCATCATCCGTGATGATGCTCGCACACTGTTCGGGCAGCAACGCGCGGTTTTCTACGAGGATGCGCCCCAGGCGATCGGAGTCGTCCCAAAGCAATCTGTCGATCCGAATATCGCCGACAAGATGAGTTCCCTCCCTCGACCCACTGGATCTCATGGGACGAGCGCCAATCTGCGGTGGAGCCAACCTCTCGTCGCCCTGACACTTGACGATGACGTACAAACCTTATTGCAATACATGAGCACCGACGACAGCGCTTTGAAAACGATGTTCACGGCCAGTGGTCAGCCCCCGACCTCAGAGTCCTCACTGAGCTCGCCGTGGTTCACCGAAGCGACCTTCCATGCTGAGTGGAACCGGGTCGTTGCATCGTCATCCCAGACCAACCCCCTGTGGAGCTTTCCGCTCGCCACTACAGCGCAACTCATTCTCGACGAATCAATCGAGCGTGGCTTGAAAGGCGTAGTGAGCGTCAAAGCGGCTCTCACCGAAGCCCGCGAAGCCTTACAAGAGGAGTTCGCCAACCACTGATCAAAAATCCGATCTTGTCTTTGAAACAAACCTGAACAAAGAGAGAGAGTACGTAGTGCAGACCATCGAAGAGACATATGACGTCGTCGTCAGTGGCGGAGGTTTGGCTGGCTTCAGCGCCGCCATAGCAGCCGCTCGGCACGGCGCCAGTGTTGTGCTCATTCAAGATCGGCCAGTCCTGGGCGGCAACTCCTCGTCCGAGGTTCGTGTCACGCCGCATGGTGCTGCAGCATTCCACGGTTACGCCCGTGAGACGGGGATTATCTCTGAGGCTCTCATCGAAGATCGCGCCACCAATCACGCGATTATTCGTGAGAACGGTTGGACAAATAGTGTCTGGGACTTGGTTCTGTATGACATGGCAGTTCGCACACCAGGACTGACTCTGCACCTCAATACGACAGCATACGATGCCGAAATCGACGGGGACCGAATCGTCGCTGTCCATGCTCGCGTCGCCAACGCGGAAACAGAACTACTCATCCGGGGGTCGGTGTTCATCGACTGCACCGGAGACGGGACTGTCGCAGCACTCGCCGGAGCTGAGAGCCGCACGGGGGAAGAAGCGGCGAACGAGTTCGACGAACTTCACGCCCCAGATACCGCGACGAGTCACACCATGGGAAGCTCGCTGCACTTCAAAACAATCGACACCGGAGCCCCGATCGATTTCGAAGCCCCGAAATGGGCACACAGGTACGACGATCAGTCCTTCTTCACCAACGGCGGTCGGATGATTCCAACCCTTGAAAGTGGCTACTGGTGGATCGAGATCGGCACTCCATGGGACACCTTGCACGACAATGAGACCATTCGGCACGAGCTGACCCGGCATGTGCTCGGAATCTGGGACTACTTGAAGAATCGGGATCCGTACTGGTCGCCTCGCGCAGCGAACCTCGCCCTCGACTGGGTGGGCCAGATTCCGGGCAAGCGCGAAAGCCGACGAGTTCTCGGCGAGTACCTCATGACCGAGCACGATCTGGGCGCTGAGGACCGATTCGATGATGAAATCGCCTACGGTGGATGGTATATCGACTTACATACCATCGGAGGTCTACTCAAAGAGGTCGCCGAACCGGTCACTACCGCCCGCCTGATGGATCCGGAGTCGAGTTCGGGATCGACGACATACGTCGGACCTTTCGGTGTACCACTGCGTACCCTCATCGCACGAGATTTGTCCAACCTGATGATGGCCGGCCGCAACGTGAGCGCGACCCACGTTGCGCTGGGGTCACTGCGTGTTATGGGAACGACGGCACTCATGGGGCAAGCAGCAGGTACTGCTGCGGCGCTGATCGGTGAGGTCACCGATCTACGCCGTCAGTACTCCGACATCATCGGCGACGTACAGCAGGCGCTGCTACGCGATGGTTGCTTTCTCCCGCACAAGAAGAATGAAGACCCAGCCGATCTTGCGTTGCGCGCAGTAACCAGCTCCAGCTCAACCCAGTCGGTGCACGGTGTCGGCCCGGGAAGCGCGAACTGGCTCGGTGGTATCGACCACTGGCGCGGGTATCCGGTATTTCCTTTCCGTGGCGAGTTGAAGCGTCGCGTCGGTCAGTGGGTGGCAGTCGGTGCTGGACAACCCATCTCGTCGTTGCGGATGGCGCTGCATAACCACGCCGATGCTGATCGTGTAGTGGCCGCAACGGTCCAGTTGGTCGATAACATCTGGGACTACCGTATCGATGCTGGGAAACCGCTGGCTGAGGGCGAACTTCTCGTCAGCCCAGGCGGCCCGCACTGGGTCGACTGGCAGGTTGACATCGACCCGATCTCGGACTCGGAGGTGCGCTTCATCCGCATCGATCTCCATGAATCCCCCGACGTCGAATGGGTCGTCAGTTCAGCGGTGCTGCCAGGTCAGATCGCGGCCTACGAGGACGGCGGTAGATATCGCCGGTTCGGCGGTGGTTCGACCATGAGCTTCCAGATCGAACCCGCCCAAGCCGCGTACCCAGCGTCGGAAGTGACCTCCGGCGTCACCCGTCCGCATCAGTCGCCGAACCAGTGGCGGTCCGATCCGGTTTTCCCACTGCCACAATGGCTACGCCTGGACTGGGCAACACCCCAATCCGTGTGCCAGGTGCAGCTCACCTTTGCCGGGCACCTACTACGGGAATATCACGCGTACCCGCCGCTCTATCGAGATCCGCAGACTGTCCGCGATTACGCAGTAGAAGCGCTGGTGGATGGTGAATGGCACGAGATTGTCAAGGTGACGGGCAATATCCGGACCCGAGTGGTGCACACGTTCGACGCAGTTCAGACATCAGCCCTCCGACTGATGATCTACGCGACCAACGGTGACCCTTCGGCAGGGGTCTACGAAATCCGTTGCTACGCAGACGATATTTGTACGGAAAATATCACACAGCAGTGAAGCGGGCTTGGTGCCGCACGAGGATGTTCTCACCGGACTCCCCGTGCGGCTCCGGCGACAGGACCTGACGCACTTACAGCAGTGCCACAGGAAAATTCACAGATGGCAGGACTCCATACTGATGGGATGATGATGTCAGAGCCTGCAAAGAAGACACGGATTACGATCCGAGACGTCGCGGCGGAAGCCGGCGTTTCAAAGTCTCTCGTCTCACTGGTCTACGCGCGCCCAGCGCAGGTGAGCGAACGAAACCGCCGTCTCATCTTGGAAACCGCCGGCAAGCTCGGCTTTCGCCCGAATTGGGCAGCACGCTCACTTGCTGCCTCCGATGGTGGATTCGTGGGCATTCTCATGGCTGATCTGCACAGTCCAGCATTTGCGGAGATTATCGACGGCGCCCGATCCAGACTCAAAGCAGCCGGACATGTCGGACTGATGACGGCAGTCAGTGCAGACACACGCGCCGGACAAACCTCGCTCGACGCCGATGCAGTGACATTCTTCGGCGATCTCCGACCAACCGCACTCCTGGTCGTCGGTGAACTCGAGGACATGTCAGCCGTGCATCCGATGATCCGCTCGATCCCATCAGTTCTCGCGGGCGCCTCGTTCGACACCGAAACTGTTGCAGCCACGGTCCGTACAGACAATCGAATGGGTATGGCAGCAGCAGTTGAACACTTGACGTCGCTCGGGCACCGCAGCATCGTCCACATCGGGGGCGGTGGTGGACATATTGCGGAGCTGCGTGCCGACGCCTACCGGCAAGCCATGACTCTTCACGGACTCGAATCGGAAGTCCATGTCGAGCCCGCCGACTTCTCGCACGCATCAGGGTTCTCTGCTGCCCGCCGACTTCTGTCCGGTACCACCGAGTTCACTGCCATCGTTGCGCTCTCCGATTACACAGCGATCGGTGCCCTGGGCGCACTTGCCGCCCAAGACAGGAACGATGTGGCGGTCATCGGGTACGGCGACGTCGAGATGGGCAGATCCGATTACATCAGTCTCACTACCGTGCGTCCCAATAACGCTGTGATCGGCGCCCGCGCGGCGGAGGAACTCCTCCATGCGATGGACGCCCCGCGCAACAAGACCAAAGAGGTCCTCATCCCGGCCGAGTTGATCATTCGCCGATCATCTACGAGGGGTGTGCTCGGCGGACAACCCGTAGGGATGGCATCGATTCCGACCTCGAAAAATCATTTTGAAAGGAACAACATTCCATGTCCTCCATCTCCTTCCGCTCGGTATCCCGAGTCTTCCCCGGCCACGAACGGCCCGTCGTAGACCGCCTCGACCTAGACATCGAGGACGGCGAGTTCATGGTTCTCGTGGGGCCCTCCGGATGTGGGAAGACCACTTCGTTGAGGATGCTCGCAGGTCTCGAGGAGGTCAGCGACGGGAACATCTTCATCGGCGACCAAGATGTGACGGCGATTCGACCCAGAGATCGTGATATCGCGATGGTATTCCAAAACTATGCCCTATACCCCCATATGAGTGTGCGCGACAATATGGGGTTCGCACTCAAGCTCAGTGGTGTCGATTCCGAGAAACGTAACAAGATGGTGGAGCACGCAGCGGAGATTCTGGAGCTGACGGCGCTTCTTGACCGCAAACCCAAAGCCCTCTCAGGCGGCCAGCGCCAGCGGGTCGCCATGGGACGCGCGATCGTTCGTGAACCCCGCGCCTTTCTCATGGACGAACCGCTCTCGAATCTCGATGCTCGGCTACGAGTATCGACCCGTACACAAATTGCCGCGCTGCAACGAAGACTGCAGGTGACCACCGTGTACGTAACCCATGACCAGGTCGAGGCGATGACTATGGGTGATCGTGTGGCTGTACTCAACAACGGCAAACTCCAACAGGTGGACACGCCGATGGCCATTTATGAGCGTCCTGCCAACGTGTTCGTCGCAGAATTCATCGGATCACCAGGTATGAACCTCCTCCAGACCACGTCTACCAATGGTCGTGCACAGTTCGGTAGTACGAACCTACCCTTGGAACGTTCTGCTATGGCCAAGGCGGGTTCGGCGAACGTCACCTTGGGTATTAGGCCTGAGGACCTACGCGTGGTTCCAGACGGAAAAGGGCTGACCATTTCTGTAGATCTCGTCGAAGACCTCGGCTCGACTTCCTTCGTATATGGCACGAGCATAGGCGGTGCATCTAGCTCCCAGATTGTCATGCGTGTACCCTCGCGTTCCGATATCTATGCTGGACAATGTCTAGATATAGGTTCGGATAGTAATGCGGTCACAGTATTCGATACAAAATCCGGTAACCGTCTCGACGACTGAGACTTCAGGGTGAACTGAGTCGAGCGAAACCAGTGGCAAATGAAAGACAATCCAACGCCGGCACGGCGTCGCCGAAAATCTAACTTGGAGAATATGGTTAATAGGACTCCTCGTCGAGAAATTTCTGAAATTTTGCAATGTGCTGTGGACTGGTTGCCCTATGGTCGGCCTCCAGAAGAAATTGTATTCCTCCGATTTGGTCTCAACGCGCGACAATTTTCTCATCGTATTGCTTGCGTGCTCACGGAATTTCCGTCCGACTTGTGTCTAGAAGGATCTTTGCGTCAACCTGTTGGTGGAATCGCTGATTCTTTAAAAGCTGAATACGCGAAACGGTAGCGGTTAAATAGGCTCATCCCAATCGGGGGTGTAGGAGTTGGGGTCTGAAGCCGCCGGTCTCGAG
>NZ_CAIJDS010000088.1:0-13640 GCF_903819475.1 Rhodococcus sp. UFZ-B548 | reverse complement strand
GTCTATCTGCGGACCGACGCGCCCGGCCGACCTACACCCTCATCTGGGAAGAGCCGTTAAATAGTGGTGTTACAGATTCGTAATCTACCCTGATGTTCTTGGAGGGTGAATGTTATTCGGAATTGTAGCGATCGGTCCGTTTTAGAATGAATCCGCATGCAAGTGGGAAGCGTTGGGAAGGTGCGGTAATTTCTTCGGATGGCGGATTAGATGAACAACACCTGAGCGGATCCATGGAAGATTTCCGTTGCAAAATCGAGTCAAATCGTTTGGAGGTTTAGGTTTTACGGTATATGAATGGCGATGCTCCGGCTATTGGAAAATCTAAATCCGTGAAATTCCTGCAATGTGAATCGGAGCAAAGGTTCATCGCAGTTTCATTCCATTGTTATTGCCTGGTCCTGAAAGCCCTTCCGAATTTAGGTCGGTCGTGATCTCCCGGTGAGTTCGTAGGCGCGAGAAAATGCCCCGCACACTCTGTGAGGGGCATTTCCGTCTGTGAGGGGTCCTACCGTCCGGCGTGTTGACGATCGCGTCCCTGCGACTTGTTCGGCTTCCCCTTCCTCGCGACCGGCGGCTTGCCCGGCCCGTTGCGGACCGCATCGCGAGCGGGACGCCCCTGCGCAGTGTCGGCGGACATACGAGCTGCGATCGCTTCGGAGTCGACGCCGGCCGCGTGCATGCTGTTCGCGAACGCGGTGCGCCGGTCAGCGGAGTCGTACTTCTTGACAGCTTCACCGCGAGCATCGTCACCCTGGACGCGGTTGCCTTCCTCCACTGCCGTCGACGTTTCGGGCTGCGACCGCTGCCAGTCCCCGACAAGTTCTTTCTCTGCGTCGCTCCGATGGACCGCGGAGAGCTTGAGCGAACGAATCATCTTCTTCGCCGTGGTGAAAACACCCCGCAGCAAACTGGCCGGGTTCGCGAACAATCGGACCGCCGCCGGGTAAGAGGAAACGGCCGAACGTCATCTGATTGAGGCTGGGGATTTCGAACTCCAGATGGAAGCATCGCTTTTTGAGGATCCGTTGAAAGGTGAACCTGACTACTCCGCCGTGGAGCCATTCGAGGGCGAGGGCTCGGATGTCGCTTCTGATCGCTGACCTGCGAGACACGGCACCGAGGGTGGCAGCGAATGCTTCGCCGAGACCGGAACTTTCGGGTGGCGCGGTGACCCGAGGAGTCCAGTATCTTCCTCGCCGGTCCATGTACGGCTGATAGAAATCGCGGTTCAGGGACCGATACACCGGCGTCAGAGGGCCGAGAATCGTATCCGCACGGTACACAGTGAAGTCCCGAAACATGTTGGAGTACTTGCGCCAATCGAAATCCGGTGGGGCTTCGATCATTGTCCCAGAACCTGAGAAGAACGCGGCAACATGGTATCTCGACCATGTCTTTTCGAGGTCCGGTGTGTAGATGTAGACAGGTCCCAGGTTTATCGGTGCGGCGTGCCGCACGACGTCGATAGCGGTCGAGGGTTGCAGAACAGAATCCGTGACGGCGAAGCTTAGCATTGTGTTTCCGGTGTCAGGAATGAATGTTCCGTCATCGTCGACGCAGTGTCGGTTGACGGTGATCCGGACGGGGTGCCGCCGATTTCTGCCCGATACCCGGGCTGGGGGATTCTGCTTCCGCGCAGAATTGCTTGGATGTCGATACCGTCGTCACCGACTGGTGCTGGCTGGAGTTCACCCATGTCGTGCAGTGTTGGCGAAAGCGAGTTGTGGGCAAGTCCGTTCGGGGTGCTTGGTCACATGTGCTACTCCTGATGACTCCGTCCAGAGACGAAGAGATCAACTTTACAGCTTCCGGATGCGCAGATGCGATCTGCTGGCGGCAGTTGTCGTGAAAGCGCGAGCTTATCTTCCGGACGTGTGTTTTATCTGGCGGGGAGATTCGGCCTCTGCTGTGGGCCACATTTGGATCAGGTAGTCCTCGACAGGATCGCCATCGTGATGCGCATCGAATCGGATATTTTTCCCGCGGGCGTAGATCCGCACGCGATACCGACGTTTCCCCGGTGGTGTTAATCCGAGAATATCGGCTGCTTTTCCGTCTGCGTTCATGTTGTCCCAGAACGAAACGATGTTGACACGGTGGGCAATGGCCTGAGTCAGGTCGCCTTCGACGGAGTCTTCCCATGTGTTGTCGTCATAGAAGGGCGGCGTGTGGTGTACCTCGACGGTGACGTTCACCGGCCCGCTTTTGACGCCTACGTTCACGCGTAAAAGGTCGCCGGCGAACATCGCGAGCGGAAAGTCGGGATTTTGGCCGTGGATCAGCTCTCGCAGTGGGCCTGCTTCGATCATGAACTGGTGATAGTCGGTGTCGATGACTGATTGGTGTCGTTCGATGGTCACTCCGAGCTTCTTCCGACTGGTGTGGTGGGGTTATGTGCAGGTTTCGGTGAGCATGGGCTCGATCGGCATTTCGGACAGTGACGTCACTCCTGCAATTCGGGCCTGTAGGCACACGCCGGCGGACATCCATTGTTCCCAGTCAAGTCCCAGTTCTTCGTCGAGATAGCCCTCAAGACTTGTCTGATCGGACGGATCCGCTATCCGGCCGAGTTCGAACCGACGCTCGACCACACCTTCGCGTGCGAGAACGAATGTGGACAGCATGTTGACATCCCACTGGAAGTGATGCTGGTGCCGAAAGCGGCGGACAGCTGTTCTGGCAGCGGGGGCAGTATGGCGGCGATCGACAGTTCCTCGAGTATCCACGTCCAGTCGCCGACCGAGGCTGCATGGCGCATCGCCAGAGTGTCCTCGCCGGCAAGCGAATCCAACCACTCTTCGGTACCTATCTCGGTTGGTTTGCGTAGCTTCCGAGGATTGGCCGAATCGAATACTTCCAGCACGGCTTCGACATTGGTGGAATGAACAAGTGTGAAGCAGAGTCCGAGATCGAAGCGATCGACCTCCTCGACCCAGACGAACTCATCCTGTAAAAACTGATCACTCTTCATTTGGCAAGCATCTCATCCCGCAATTGACGTTTTAGGCGGGCGCAATGGTGTAGCTGCCGAGCGGATCGTCGACAGTCACGAAATATGTCCGCTTGTCTTCATTGATCGTGTAGACGTTGCAGGAAAACCTGATCCCAGGTTTCGCCGGAACGCACGATTGAAGGCACTGCGCCCGGTCGACAGGGCGCCGGCGTTAAGTCTGCGACCGCTTGTGTATACACCGACCTCTCGACTTCGCGTAAGTCGAGTTCGAGAGTGGCGGTGGAAAGCGGGTAGTCGATTGCATAAGTATTCGGAGTGGGAGGCGGTTCATGGGGATCGTCTTGAGCACCTGGACCTTCGGCTCCGATGACGACGATCTCGCCGGGCGAGAGGCTCTGCTCACTCGATCGTTGGCTCAAGGCAACGACCCCAACTGCGACAAGTGGTGCGGCAACGCAGCCGGCCGATACTGAGCCGTACCACAACAGAATTAAGAGATGCTGTTGGTGTCATTGAATCCGCTGCGCTGTATGTCGGCTGATTGTGAAAGCTCCAGAACTGTGAGATTCAGTGTTTGGTCGCGCGTTGTGGTGTGCTTGTGTCAACGTGCAAACTATTCGGTTTGACGTGTGGGAGTGAGTCGCGGGAATAATTGGGGGATAAGTGCTTTCAGGGATTGCGCTTTTCGTAATCGTTGCTCGAGTGGCATATTTCGTGGTGACCAGAAAGGTTCACGGCAAGTGGTGGACCAGCGGGCTCTTCGAAGCGGCTTTGTGGATCTCCGTGTATGTAACCGTCGGATCGGGTGGCGGGTTCGAGCGCCCAGAATTGTACGGTCTTGGGTTCTTGTTCATGGCTTTGCTGTCCGCGCTCGTGTCCGTCTGTCATGGATGGAAAACAGCGTTTGCTGTTCTCATTGTCGTCGTGCAACTCGTTTTCACCCAAGTTGGAATCTCGGTCGCGACCCGTAACGATGATGGTGCGGGGTCGTGCTCGTGGCCGAGCCGGTATGACGAATTCTACAAGAACTGCGAATTCCACTGATGTTCAATCGATTCACGATTTATTTCTCAAGATTTTTTCTTCGTGCTGCCGTTCGACTCATCTGCGAAGGTCAGGTCTGCCAGCAGAGTGGGACGTGAAGTTGGCGGATCTGCGACGGTTGGTCGGAGGCGTCGAGCGCGTCCGGGTAGGTCCGTCGGTTCGAATAGCGCAGCGACCGCCACCTCGCGCCTTCGCCGTTGCGATCTTTCGGCCACGACCATTCGTGAAACATACGGCAGTGGAGACGCATTCGGCTGTTCGGATCGTTGATGAGGGCCCCGAGGTATCTCATTCGAGTGGAAGGCGTTTACGTGGCTTCGATGGTGGCGCGACATCATGCCGGCAGCAGACCGGCCATAGGGGTAGAAGCGCTCCGGAACGTCCGGACTGCTTCTGTTCGGGTTGCTTCTGAGGCGGCGCGTTCGTCGCGTGCGCGTAATTCCGCGTGTCGGGTGAGCTGGTCAGCGCGTCGAGTGCGATTGTGTTCGTCATTCCGCTCGGTGGGGGTGGTTGGGGCCCAGTCGATGTGGGTTAGCCGCCAGTGTAGGAATGCGGACGGTCTCGGGATGTAGTTGGGCCACGTCCAGCCGCGTTGTTGGGTGTCTGTGGTGAGTTGGCGTGCGATGTCTCGTCCGGCCCAGCGGGTGGTGTCGATTCCGCTTTGTTGGAGCCTATCGCAGATCGTTCCGATGTGGCCGGCTGGTTTCAGGGCTGGTGCGTGGGCGATGAGTTCGGCTGCTGCGCGTTGGAGATGGATTGGCCGGGGTGTGGTTATTGGTTGATGTGTTGTCTTGCCCGCGCGCGCTTGTGTGCGCGTTGGTGAGATCTTGAAAGCAAGAGCTTTAAGTGCAAATCCCCCGGGGGGGGATAGGGGGTCACGGTGACCGGATTGTGGATGGTTCCGTGCGGTGATTCTGAATCGGTATGCGTTGGTGCGCAGTGTGGCTCGGGAAGGTTTTCTGGGCTTGGTGAAGGGAGGGGTGACGGTCGTTGCTACCGGGCGGGGTGTGGTGAGCGCCCAGGTCGATGCTGCGCGGAATTGGCGGTGGCCGTGGTGTGATTCTGCGGCCATGGCTTCAAGGCGGCTGAGGTAGCGACCGCGGACGAGTTCTACTGCGACTCCGAGGGCTGTGAGGACTCGTCGGGCTCGTTTGACGGTGGAGGTGCTCACTCCTGCACGGCGGGCGATGGTCTCGCGTGAGGCGGTCACTGAGCGTCCGGTTGCGCTTTCGGCGAGGGAGGCGTGGATGACGGCGACGGCGTAAACGGCTTCGGTGCTGGTGGTGTGGTTTGTGCAGAGTTTTGTGCCGGTGGGGGAGTTGAGGAGGGTGCGGACTTGGTGTTGCCAGTGTGTGCGGCTGGTCCAGGTGGGGGTACGGCTGTAGGTGCCGTCGGGGATGGGGAGGGACCATGAGTTTCCGCGTTGGCCGCTGGTTCGGTTGAGTGTTTCGATGCGGGTGACGTTTTCGGTGGCTTGTTGTACGGCGTGTTCCCATTTGTCGTCGGAGACTGGGGTGGGGCGCTTTGATGGTGGGCCGTGGAGGATTGTTTGTGGAAGTGTTGAAGCTGGTTCAGGGTGTGCGTTACCCTGAGATGTACCTGTCACAGGTAAATCCCTTCATGTGAGTGAAGCAGTAGTGCAGTGCAGAAGGCGGAGCGGTTACTTCGGCTTCATCAGTGACAGCGAGCCGGGCCTGGCTTGCTGTTGATTTGGCTCAGTGTGTGGCGAACCCCCGTAAGGGGGTTTCGTCGTTTCTGGACTGCGTCTATGGAGTTGTGTGTCAAGGTCTTTCGGATGTCACGCTGGTTCGTAGCGAGGCTCCTTTTTCGGCGGTGTTCAGGTCAGACCGGGTGTTCATCGAGAACAGTTACCGCTGGCGGTCTGCGACGGACGCCGGCTCCCGATGTGCGGATCCGTCGCGTTTCGAATGTCAGGAACGTGTGGGGCGAAACGAAAACACCGCTCCCACAACACCGACACACCCCAACGCGACAGCGAGAACGAGCGCAATCACGAATGATTCGCTCGAACGGGGATGTGCAGATCCAGAAGCCCGCGCAGCGCAACCGCGACCTCGTGAATCTGATCGACCGACGCAGTTTCCGGATCGGAGGCAACGAGATCTGCCACGTCGATGAGGTTGTCGCGCAACCCGACCGACAACTCGCGAGGTCCGGCGAGTGCATCGACGGTGTCCCGGACGAGTGTTTCGGCGAGTTGGCGTACCTCGGCCATCTCGGCGTCGGTGGGGAAGGCGATGCCTACTTCTTTCAGGAGCGCTGCGGAGGCGGTGCTGATCATGGATTCGATCAGCGGCGATCGATGCGGTGTGGTTGTCATGATGCTGCCCCCAACTGTGCGGAAACAGATGATGCGGTGGTGCATGTGGGATGAATCCAGTGTTCGACGGCCGCAATGATAGTCGTGCGGGCGGTGGCAGGGTCCTGTGCGGTGATGATGGCGGTGAATGCTGAGGTGACTGCTTCGATCGCGGAGGTCTCGAGTCCGTTGCAGGTCTCGAGTCCGTCGGTGATCAGCTCCAGTGCGGTGTTGAGGACTTCCCAGTGACCGTCCTCGTGCGGTGTATGCGCTGCGATGAGTTCGGTGGTGGGGAGTTGTTCTGCGGCCCACAGTTCTCGCACGTTGAGGGGGTGGATGGGGTGGGCGGTGAGTTGGCACAGTCGGGCGACGGGGGAGCAGACGTGGTCGAGTCCGTCGACGATCGCGGTCATTCCCCAGAGCGGGTGGGTGAGGAGGTGTGCGAGCCATTGCCATCGTTCGGCGGGAAGGCCGGTCGAGGTAGGGGATGGGAGGGCCCCGGTACTGATCCCGTAGATGATGTCGGGGAGGGGGCGGTGGGGGTTGGTCAGTTCGTCGAGCAAGCGGTGTGTTGTCATGTGGGGCAGTCCAATCGGGTGACGTCGAACGAGGCTTGTGACGTGCAGGTGGGATGGTGCGCGGAATCTCTCGCACCGGTACGGATAGGGGTGAGGACCGCGGCATGGGAGGGGTCTACCCTCAACGGGCCGTGGGCTTCGATCAGATCGCGGGCATGAAGAATGGCGCGGGAGTCCACGTCGATCAACCCGTACACATCAGGTGAGTCGCCGATGTGCGGATGATCGTGAATGAAGGTGCGCCGACTACGCAGGCGGCCGGCGACTTCGACGAGGATCCACAACCGGTCGTAGCGGTCCCGTACCGGCACATGGCCGTGTGTGTCGGCGAGGATTCCGTACACAGACCACGCTGATTCGAACGACGTCAAGATCAGCGCCGCAGACTCTTCCGATGCCACTGTGTCGAGTGGCCGTGTGAAGACCGGATCGAACGCCCCCACTATCGGGGTCACGCAGCGCTCCCACGAGAAGTACCGCGATGCCCGTCGACCCGCCGATAGTACGAACGCAACACCGCATCCGAGGTAATCGGCCGGCCACGATGACTGAACGGCACACCCGCCCAAATCATCGACCGAGGCGGAGTATCCGCCGCCACCATCGACGACAACTCCTTCCGGCAATCCGCCAAACGCGGGCACCGGAAACACTCAGCCTGCGCATCCACACCCGCGCGATACGAGCCCTCATCCAGATCCCACGATTGAGGATCGACCGCGCACGCCAACACAGTCGGCGGCGGCACCGCGGCCCTCACGCGGCCACCTCCGAAGCCTCGCGACGGCGCGTTGCTGTCGTCAACGACTCGTACAGGCCCAAGCGTTCACCGTCGACGATATTGCCGTGACTGTCATACGCGTTACCCGCCATGATCATTCGCTGCGGACCATCCCCACGCTCCGCCGACGCGGCCGCATCAATGCGGCACTGCGCCAACAACGGGCACGCCTCACACGAGGAGATCGCGCGGCGCCACTCCACCACCGTGCGGCCATCCATCTCCCACGACCGTGACTTCCCCGCGCACAAACCCTTGCCCGGATCGGCACCAACAATCGGCACCACGCCCCGAACCTCCAACTCCACACGAACAGCTCGCACAGTCGGGCACACATCGCACTCCGACGAGAAAACGAACCCGCACCGCGCGCACCGACCAACCCGATCAGGATGATGCGAAGCAGCAACCCGAAGAAGATCGTCAGTACTGAACTGCGGCAACTCGACCGCAGATGACCCGCGGCCCTCACGGTGCGTCAACTCACGCAACGCGGCCGCAGCCTCCGGGCACAACGGAACAAGCTCCGAACCACTGAAACCGCAACCATCGCAACGCCCGCCGATCGACGAATGCCGCGCAACAAGCCGACGAAGCGTCAACGTCGACAGCGCCACATACCGGTTGCGGAACACGTCATCCGGACCTGATGGGTCCATTAAGATAGACATCGCAGAATCCTTTCTGCATCTGAAGAAAATGCTGGACGGGTTGCATCCCGTTTGGTCTGGTCCCTCGGTCGTTGGCGCGACTGGGGGACTCTTTCGTTTTTTGCTCTAGTTGTCTCCCTTGAGTTCGTTGACTACGACCTGACCGCCATCTAAAACCGGTCATCTAAAAATAGCCGCGTGTGCGAATGGTATCGAGGAGGCGGCACAGTGTCTACTAATGACAACGAGATGCGAAGGGTGCTGGCTGTGAGTCGGCGAGTGATGCGGGGGTTTTCCCCGTCAAGTCTTGTGGCTGCGCGCCGCACTGCAGGGCTGTCACGTGCGGAACTGGCGCGGCGGGCAGGAGTGGGTGAAACAACGATCCGGCGCTGGGAGCAGTCGAATTCCTCTCCGCAGGTTGATCTTTTGGCGACTGTGGTGGCGGAGTTGGGTGTAGAGATCGCCGATATCGTACGAGTGCCTGAGGCTGACAGGTATCCGGGTGATTGGCGCGTCTTGAAGGGTTTGACCCAACCGCAACTTGGGATGCAGGCTGGCTTGCGGACACCGATCGTCGGAGGCATCGAACGGGGCGAAATTCCTTTGTCAGACGTCGTGGCGGAGAAGCTTGCCCCGGTTCTAGGTGTCTCGGTTGACGAGTTGCTCGCTGCGCATATGCGGGTTCGCCATCGGGGGCCTGAGGCGCCCGCCTAGGTCCAGGCTTCTCTTTGGTCGCCTTCGCTGTTGTGCTGACTGATGAAGATAGGTCGTTTCGGCTGCGGTGAGTCACCGCCTGTCAGTCCTGACTCTGTAAATCATTGCTGCTCCTCACGGTCGAGGTCAGCCTAAAACTGAAAACTTACTATTGCAAGTTGCATTGGATAGCGAGACTTGCCAGTATTGGAAATTGAACATTGGACCAGTGCGCCCATCCAGCACGGCGGTTGAGGACGGAGGGACGAACGATGAGCACATTCGCAGAACGGCTCCGACATCTCTTCGACACGGTGCACCCCCGAGGTCGTGGTCCGTACACGCAAACCGAGGTTGTGGACATAATCCGCTTCGGCGGCGGCAAGATGACTACCGGTTACATGTCTCAACTGCTGAGTGGTAAGCGCCAGTCACCGGGCGTAGAAACGGTTCGCGATATCTGCAACGTCTTTCATGTTCCGATGGACTACTTCAGTGACGAAGAAACGTATGAGTTGGTCAAGCACACCATTGCCTGGATCCAGGATGTTCGCGACAGTGACCGTGAGCAGGTTGCAGCGCGTGCGTACGACCCGTTTCGGAAGATGATGCAGTCCGACGATGACTAGTTTCTAAGCGATCAACGCATAGGTAATCCCCGTTGTGACTGCTCCGGCGATAGCTCCGACGATGACCTGCCCCTTGGTGTGATCACCCAAATGAACCCGTGACCATCCGATCAACGGGGTCAAGGCGAGAGCAAGCAGCCACCAAGGCGACAGCGCAAGCGCCAAAACTATGGTGACCCCCGCTGAAACTCCAGTGTGCACGCTGACCTTCCAGTGAAGAACACTAGTGATCAATGCAGCCACTACCAGCGCCGCCAAACCGGCAGTCATGAACGCGATCATCTGAATGGCTGCGCTCGCGACAATCTGAATGATCAACCCAACCAAGGCAACTGCGAGCAATACAACAATGAGCAGGTGTCGTTCGCTAATGCTGGTGACATGGTGGTCGCCGATTTTCGACTTCCGCATCCCGTAGAGGATGACGCACATAGGGACCACACCTGAGCAGATCGCGACGAAGATTCCCCACCCTGGCGCCCCGATGGAGCACCCGAGGATCAATGAGGTCACGATGTTGATGACCCAGGGCGCGCCGACCTCGGTAAGTAACCGTGCGATCCGGTCCTGTCCCGAGGTATCCCCCTGTACTCGTGTTTCTGTCATTGCTCGCGGACCAACTTTCGTTCGATTTCACGGGCGTACGCCTCACCCAGTTCTCGCGCCCAGCGGACATCTGAAGTGGCTGCCCGTGCTCGGAGGTTGTCCGATCCCAGTCCCTCCGGAATGCGATCAGTAATAATCCATTCCACAACAGCATGTGCTACCTCTGTCCGGCTCAAGGCTGCACCTTGGTTCGGTAGAGCCTGTCGCTTGGCTTCCAAGCTCAGCGCGTCCAACAGTTCCGCTGCGCGATCGGCGGTCCGATCTGCGGCGCCGCTTCCGGGCTCGGATGGCCGTAGGGCACCAGGCCAACGGGCAAGTAGCTCGGAGTGAAGGTCGTCAAAGGCCCGTAGTTGCGCTCGTGAGATAAGCGCGGTTCCAATCGCTGTAACCAAGACTCCCGCTGCGACAAAGAGAACGCCGACAACGGCCAGTAAGCGCGAGATAGCAAAGGGTGTCGGGGTCGGATCGATCAGTCCCCACCGTACCGACCCCAGGTAACCAATTCGGAGTGCGGCGTATGCGCTGAGTGCTGCGGCTCCGGGGGAGATGATGATGAGCCCCCAGCCGGTTGCCGTCCGCCGGTCTGCCTGCCGAATAGCGATGATCGTCACCATCAAGCACAACAGAAACGGATAGGCCATGCCCAACATCAGGCCCTCTGCGTAACCCGGAAGAAATGCGTATTGGTTGTCGAAAGTCCGGTTGTCGGGGTTCGATGCCGGCCACGGAGTCTTGAAGAAGAAGTAGAACGAGAGCGCTGCGGTGACAACTGACAGTGAAATATGTAGCCAAAGTAGCTTTTTGAGATGCTGGGAGCTGGTAACGGTTGTGAAGACAATGGCCGTGCCGACGCAGATACCGCAGACCAGCAGCATTTTGGTTGTTCCGGGTATGCTAGCCCCGAGTGTGACTCTGACAGCGCTCTCGACCGTTTTCACGTTGAGCGCCATATGAATCGACATACACAGTAGAACGATGATTGCACCTGCCAGAGTCCATGACCTGGAAAACCACCAACGCTGGATCCGGGTGGCCGCTGCAATGGCGAGTACTGCCGCCGCGAGAGCAGTGATCAACCGAGTGCCTCATCCAGTTGTGAACGAACCGACGGATTCTGCGCGCGCCGTGTGACGTGAAGCCGGCGCAGAAGCAGACTCCCGAATGCTTCAGCCTCGACTTCTTCCGTCGAGATGGTGTCCACACAATCGCGTCGAAGCATCAGAATTCCAAGATCACGCAATGCGGGTGGGAGGAAGTCGGTGGCCAAATCGATGGCTGGCCTACCGGAGTGGTTCAACGCGATATGTCCCAACTCATGAGCAATCGTTCGGTCGCGCGCATGAACCCACCCTGCACAGGACACTTCATCGCGGTCGTGGTGCCGGACCCATTGACCAAATACACCTGGCGGGAGGACCGCGTCGTCCAGCACGGTGAGTGGGCGTCCGCGGTCGCGCGACAATGCTTCGGCCATACCTTCAAGGGTTCGCGCTTCGTCGCCTACGGCAATGCGGAACAGGCGCTCGACTGCTCGAGCGACGGTTTTGTCTGCCACTTCGGGGCACCTCCTTACCGAGTTCCCCTACGGCCCCAACCGAACACCGTAGTCGTTGTAGTTGGTATCGCTCAACTGAGCGCTCAAGACTAGCGCAGTCACGGGCTCGCGCAGTCGCGCACGAGACACGCTAGGGTCGTCCGAATGTCGCCTAACTTGCGCCCCTCACGTCGACACGCTGCCTGCGTGGCTATTGCGGCAGCAGGTTTTCTGCTGACAATGAGTGCGTTGGCGCCAACCTATGCCAAGGGCCAGCTGGTGAAGATTCCGTTGAGCATCGATGCGGCAACAGTGTCGACGGGTACTGCAGTATTGCTGGATGCTGCGGCGTTAGCCAAGGGCAAATTGGTTGTGGACAGCAATGTTCCGATCACGGTCCAGCAGCGCGTCACTGCCGAAGATCCGTCGGGATCCGACGTGGTGACCCTGCAGTCGGCGGTTCAGATGGTGCGGGATGATCGGGTCGGTTCGGCAGCAATTGTGAATGCAAGCATCGATCGTTCCACCGTCGACAGGATCTCGGCGATGCCGGTCGAGGAGCCGATCGGCTCGATCCAGACCGTGATGGACAAACCGGCGGAAGTCGTTGCCCATGAGGGACTTCAATTCAAATTTCCGTTCGACACACAGAAACGAACGTATCCGTATTTCGACTCGACACTGCGGGACAGCTATGACGCGAACTTCATCGCGGAGGGTGAAGTTGAAGGCGTTGACGTCTACAATTTCCGTCAGGAAATCGCACCTGTGGCGATTGGTACGGAGATCACATTGCCCGCCTCCAACTGGGGGAAACCCGGAACGATCCCAGTCACCATGAAACGTTTCTACGGCATCACGCGCGAACTGTCCGTCGAGCCCATTTCCGGCGCCATAATTCAAGTGCAGCAACACTATAGGCAATATTTTGCGACGTCCGCTTCAGCCCCTGAAACCATCACGATCATCGATGTAGCCCCCAAACTCGATTCCCAGACGCAGCACGAACAGATCGAACGAGCAGTCATGTACAGAGACCAAATCCGGTGGGGTACGGACTACGGACCGGCAATCGGGGGCTCGGTCGGACTACTGCTTCTTCTTGGTGGGATATATCTCGGATGGACATCGACGAGACCCGGACCACAATCACTGATAGTCCAAAATGGGAAGTCCGGCGATCTTGTGGCTCTATAGGTGCCGGAACTGATCGCGCCGGACCGCACTTTCGCTGTTATTGAGAGCTGCAATCGACATGCATGGCGAGGTTGACCTTTTCGGCTGATTTGATCACCCAGTGTGGGGGTGTTCGCTCGTTGAGTTGGATTTCTACGTCACCTGTTTGGGGGACGTCCCAGGTCACGCCCGATAGATACTGTTTGTTGCTGCCGAACTTGTTGTTCCATTCGATGTCGTAGTCGAGTGAGCTTTGTGGGGTGGTGAATTCGTGCCCGACGTAGTTCAGTTGGGGGTTTTCGATGGTGACGGTTTGGGATCCGTGGGTGAGGACTGCATGCCAGCCGTTGGGTGCGGTGATGTCGACGGTGAGGTTGTCGCCTTCGCCTATGCACTGTGCTTGGACCTGGTTGGCGGCTGGGAGGGTGATCTTGTCGTGGGCTTGTTGGTCGCCGACTCCGATTACCAGGTCTCCTCGCCACGAGGAGGTTTCAGCTGGTGTGACGATGCCGGCGCGACCGTTGCTTGCGCTGGTGGTGGAGCTGCCGCCGTTGTCGTTGGTGGGTGTCGAGTCCGAGCATGCGGTCAGGATCAGGGGTGCTGCGAGGATCCGGGTGACTGAATCGTCCCGGGTTTGATGCGCACCTTCTTTCTTGGGAAGGTAATCCTTATG
>NZ_CAIJDS010000087.1:0-13659 GCF_903819475.1 Rhodococcus sp. UFZ-B548 | reverse complement strand
GCGGCACCGTCGCCGTTCTCGCTTCCTTACCGCACTCGAGCGGAACACCATTCTCATCCAACAAGATCCGCGTCACGGTGCAGTCGCACGCCAACATCCGGGCAGTGTCGATACTGATCGGACCCACCCAATCCGTCCACGCGAACCCGAGTTCCTCGGTGGACGGCAACAGGTCTTTCAAAGCTTGCAGGTCCGTCATGTCTTTCGCCGATGCGGTGACCGTGATGTGTGGTTTCACGCCGCCTTCGATTGGGCCCAACCCCGCCCGCTCATACCGGCGCAACAGTTCACAGAACCCATCGGCCCGACGTAATGCCGGCGTGCGGGTGTCCTTGACGCCGTCCTTCTCCGGTGTCGGAGCCGACAAACTCGACAACAACGTGATCAGACGGGCCCCGTTCACAGCATCCAGATCGCCCTTCACCGTGACCCGCCCGTACAAGCCTTTCGAGGCGTAGAACTCGTTACGTTCGGAATCCTCGCCGACCGGGACGCCGTCCTCGCGTTTTCCGTACTGCTTCTCGATCCGCCGAATCGCTGCCCGTACCGCATCACAATCCGCGATGTTCTTCGACGCCAACCCGAGCAGAATCCCACGGGCCTTGTCCACATCCGCCGGCGTCATGTTCTTCGGTGGATGCTGACAAAACGACGCCACCTGACGCGCCTTCAACGCATCGACATCACCGCGATGAAACGCATCGCCCACAACGGGTTCGAGCATCAACAACCGCGCCAAACCGACCAGCAGACTGCACTCACCGATCTCCAGATTCGTCGAACCATGCAACCACTGCGCGATCGCCCGAAAACCCTTCCCGCCGAGAACCTCACGGGAAAACATCTCCACAATCAGCAACACCATCCGCGATTGCAACTCGTGCCGGACACGCACCAGATCCAGAACCTCACTCTTGAGGCCCTCGCCATCCAGCTGCCACGCTTCCCGACTGTCCATGCTCAAAGTCTAATCGAACAAAGTTTCGAACACAAGACTTGGATCTCGAAAATGCTTCCTATGCAATAATTTTCGACAATTCCGATTTTTGGGACTTTTCGGATCTTCATTCGATTTGCGGCAGGCAATCTCGACTGCCTCATTGCATGGACTCTGCTGACGCCGAGCACTCGGCATACATTCCGGCTTCATGTTGACGTGGACGAGGGCACTTGGACGCGTGGCCGCGCATGGGCTCTGTCGATTGCATTGGTTGCCTTGCCGTACTACCGCGACACGAACGAGCAGATCACGGCCTGGGCGAAACATGCGATTGCCCAGGTCATTGACGACATCCGCACTGAACCCTGAGACCACTTGCGCCGTCTCCGTTCTCGCAACGATCCTTGGAAATCGAGCAGAGAAGGTTTACGGCCTTTGTCCACGGCGTTCGGCGACCGATCAGCCGATCGCGCTCAGGTCTCCGTACACCGTCCGACCCTCCAGGATGGTGGCGAGCACCGTGATGTCGGCCAGCCTGGTCGGCTCGACGTCGAGGGGATTTGCCGACAGCACAACAAGATCCGCGTAGGCGCCGGGAAAGATAGACCCGATGTGATCTTCGCTGAACAGCTGCCACGCGGCGTTGACCGTATGGGCGCGCACGGCGGCGTCCACGGGGATCCGTTCCTGGGGTGCCACGACGCGGCCGCTGGGCGAAAGTCTGGTGACGGCGTCCTGCATATTCCGTAGCGGATTGGCGGGGGTGACGGGACCGTCGTTGTGGAAGGTGAACCGTTGCCCGGCCGCGAGTGCAGAACCTGCTGCGGCCCAGACGGATCCGTATTCGGGGCCGAACAGGTCATCGACCAGAACGTCACCCCAGTAGTGCAGGTGGTCGATGAAGATGCTGACCGTGACGCCCAGTTCCGCTGCGCGGGCGAACTGATCCGGACGCATCGCGCCGACGTGTTCGAGACGCAACCGGTGATCGGGCCGGGGGTGCTCCTTCAGAAGTTGCTCCCACGCGTCGAGAACCATGGTGATCGCGTCGTCACCGTGGGCGTGGCACGCCATCTGCCACCCTTTGGCGAAGTAGGCGGAACTGATGTCGTGGATCTGTTCGCCGGTGTAGTTGGCATGCCCGTGTGTGCAGGCGATCCCGAGCGCGCGGGTGGCTTCGGTATCGAGATACGGGAAGCTGGTGGCGATGTTACCGACCCACGGTGAACCGTCGGACCAGACCTTGATGCCGATCTGGCGCACCAGGTCGTTTCCGTCGCCCGGTGACGCCTCGGTAGTGCGCGCGTCGTTGGACATCTCGTAGAGCCGCAGGCGGGTGGTGAGCAGTCCGGCGTCGGCTATCGCTGCCAGGGCGGGCCGCATCTTGGGGTCGAACGACAATTCGGCGATGGTGGTGATTCCCGCGGCGTTCAGCCGGGCGCATTCGGCCGCCACCAGTGCGGGGAAGTCGTCACCGATAGTGACTGCGTGGCCCGCGACTGCGAACACCGCAGGCATTTCGTACGCGGCTCCGTCGAGTGCGCCCGTCGCGTCGTGGCCGTACGATCCGCCGATCGGATCGGGGGTATCGCGGGTGATGCCGGCCTGCACTGCTGCCGCCGTGTTGAAATACGCGACGTGTCCCGAGTTGTGCATGATCACGAGGGGGTACTCCGGCGCTACGGAGTCCAGCCAGTCGATGGTCGGATCGGGTAGGCCCTTCTGCAGCAACGGGTCCCAACCGTTCAGAGAAGCGCCGGCAGCACCTCGCGAACGAACCGTGTCGACGACGGCAGCAACTACGGCATCCGCCTCGGCGATCGTGACAGGCCGAATGTCGACGACGTCAGGCCCGAGCACGATGGCTTCTTCCAAAGGGTGACCGTGTGGCTCGATGAACCCCGGCAGAACAGTGGCACCTCCGACGTCGACGACGCGGGTATCCGGCCCCACCAGTTCCTCGACGTCCGTGCGCGCGCCGACGGCCGTGATCCGGCCGCCCGTCACGGCGAGCGCCTGGGCGCGTGGTGCTTCCTCGTGCATGGTCACGATGTCGCCGTACAGAACCAGATCAGCAGCCATGGTCAGTCCTTATCGGTTGTCCGCGTACGCCTGTAGGTGTGCCACCTGCTCGGGATCGAGTGAGGGACGTACCTTCTCACGGGCGGTTGCCACGTCCGCGGCCGTCACGTCGGCCGCGTCCATGCTCCGACGCATGGCGGCGAGTGCAGCCTCACGCAGGAGAGCCGAGCAGTCTGCTGCCGAGTATCCCTCGAGATCGACGGCCAGAATGTCCAAATCGACATCTTCGGCGAGCGGTACCGACTTGCCGGAAGCACGCAGAATCGCTTTGCGAGCCTCCGCATCCGGCGGCGGTACGAATACGAGACGTTCGAGTCTGCCGGGGCGCAGGAGAGCCGGGTCGATCAGATCCGGTCGATTGGTGGCGCCCAACACCACGACGTCGCGTAGCGGTTCGACGCCGTCGAGTTCGGTCAACAACGCGGCTACGACGCGATCCGACACCCCGGAGTCGGAGCTTTGACCACGACGCGGAGCAAGGGCGTCGATCTCGTCGAGGAAGATCAGCGAGGGCGCCGAATCGCGTGCGCGCTGGAACAACTCGCGTACGGCCTTTTCGGAGGCGCCGACCCACTTGTCCATCAGCTCAGCCCCTTTGACGGCGTGGACGCTGAGGTGACCTGAGCTGGCAAGGGCACGAACGAGATACGTCTTACCGCAGCCGGGAGGGCCGTAGAGGAGCACGCCGCGAGGTGGGTCGACACCGAGGCGCGCGAAGGAGTCGGGGTGCTGCAGCGGCCACAACACCGCTTCGGTGAGCGCCTGTTTGGTTTCGACCATGTCGCCGACGTCGTCTAGGGTGACGCTGCCGATCGACAGTTCTTCGGTACTCGAACGAGACAGTGGCCGAATCACTTCGAGGGCACCGACAAGATCTTCCTGCGTGATCTCCGGAGAATCACCGGATTTGGACGCCCGCGTCGCCGCTCGCAAAGCAGCTTCACGGCAGAGCGCCGCGAGGTCGGCGACCACGAATCCGGGTGCGCGCGAGGCGATGGCGTCGAGTTCGAGGGTTCCGGTGGGCACGCGGCGGAGCAGGAGTTCGAGCAACGCCTTGCGAGTTGCGCCGTCCGGCAGGGTAAGTGCGAGTTCTCGATCGCAGAGGTCCTGGCCGCGAAGGCGCGCGTCGACGGTCTCCGGATGGGCGGAGGTCGCGACGAATGCCACGCCCGGGGTTGCGACGGCGCTGCGCAGTTGTTCGAGGATCAGTGCGGACACCGGTTCCGCGGTGGCCGGAAGCAGAGCGTCGATGTCACTGATCAGCAGTACACCACCGCCGCGCACGGCAGCAACGGCGTCGACGATTCGCTGAAGGCGGGTATTCGCCTCGGTGGCACCGACTCCCGGGCCGTCGAGTTCGACAAGTTTGCGCGAGGACAGGACCGAGCGGGCCAACGTGGCTTTGCCCACGCCGGCGGGGCCCGTGATGAGGACGCCGAGGTGCGGGGAGGCGCCGAGCGTACGGAGCAGTTCTGGTTCGTCGAGTGCCAGGCCGAGCCACTCGGTCAGCTTGGCTGCCTGCGCTTGCGCGCCGACAAGGTGATCCAGCGGAACCGACGGCGCAGGCTCGATCGCGACGGCGGCCGGACTGGAAACAAGCGCACTCGGTGTCAGTGTGCCCGCCGAGCCGGAACCCCAGTTGACCGCCGAATTCGGCTGGACGCTGACCGGACCACCGGCAGGCTCGACGGCCGTGACGGTGAGCAGTTCGGATGTCCACGCGACGCCGAAGGTGCGGGAAAGCGCTTGGGTGGCTTCGGAAGTGCTCGTACCCGGACCGAGATCGCGGGGGAGGAGCGAGACCGTGTCGCCGACGCTGACGACCTTGCCCAGAAGGGCTTGTCGCAGAACCGTCGAGCTGATCGAATTTGTCGCCATGGACGAGCCGGTGACGGAGACGGATCGCGCTCCGTACACCGTCACCGGACCGACCATGACGGAAGAGTTCTCGGTCAGGCCGACGTTCGACATGGTGACGTCGTCGAGAAGGATCGTGCCTGCCGGGGTTCCGGTGGGCGCACGGCCCGCGACGGTCGCGGTGCCGCGGGCTCCCATGAGTGCGATGGCATCCCATTCGCGGATGCCCAACGCCGCCAACGCTTCGGGGTGCAAGCGCACTACCCCGCGGCGTAGGTCGGCGGCAGAGGTGTTGAGTCGAACGGTGAGGGCGAGTTCCGGCGAAGTCACCTCTCGAGAGTACGTCGTGGACTAGCGGGGTCGCCGCAATCCGAGACGAGCGGCCGAGCGGCGGCCACCGACGTTGGGTTGGCGTCGGATCGCGCGGCGTTCGGAAGGCTTGATGTCCCAGGTTTCGGGACGTGCTGCCACCCACCGCTTCGAATGCACGGCAAACGGGATGTGCACCAGGTAGATCGCGATGAGAACGATCAGCAGGATGTACGGGTAGGTGATGAGTGCGGCCGCAGCCAACGTCACCAGTACGAGCAGGCCGGCCGCCATGTGCGGCGGCACGGATACCGACTTCATCGCCAGCGTCGGGATGCGGCTGACGATCAGTGCAGCCGAGAAGAGCGTCCACACGATGACGACGAAGTGCGAAGACCACCAGCCGTCACCCCACTGAGCCGTCGCGGCCAGGGGAGTGAGGGCGATGAGTGCGCCGGCCGGAGCCGGCACGCCGACGAAGTACTCACGTGCATACGCGGGGACGTCGTCGTCGTCGAGCAGAGTGTTGAAACGTGCGAGTCGCAACACGATGCTGACCGCGTAGATCAACGCGATGATCCAGCCGATGCTGGTGCCGTCCAGCAAGGTCACGTACAGGACCAGGGCCGGGGCGACGCCGAAGGAGATGGAGTCGGCCAGTGAGTCGAGTTCGGCGCCGATCTTGCTGGTGGCGTCGAGCAGTCGCGCGATGCGGCCGTCGAGTGAATCGAGGACGGCAGCGGCGCCGATCATCGCGAGCGAGGTACCGGGTTGTCCGTCGAGAGCGAATTTGACGGCGGACAGCCCGGCGCACAGCGCCAGGATGGTGATGACGGACGGCAACAACCGCACCGCCTGGGTGCGTTTGGGCATCTTCGCGCCGGGTTGGGCTGCTCCCGGCTTCTTCACGGCTGACTTCATCTTCGGCGTCTTCACGGCAGTTGCGCGATAACTGTTTCAGCACCGATCGTGCGTTGTCCCGGCTCGACCAGGAGTGTGGTTCCGGCGGGGAAGTACGTGTCGACGCGTGAGCCGAAACGGATCAGTCCGTACGTGTCGCCGATCGGCAGGACGTCACCGACACCGGCGTAGCAGACGATGCGGCGCGCGAGCAGTCCCGCGATCTGGACAACCGCAACGTCGTGACCATCGGCGGTTTCGATCAGCATGCTGTTGCGCTCGTTGACCTCGCTGGCGTCGGCGAGATCTGCGGAGAGGAACTTGCCTGCCTGGTGAACGACCTCTTTGACCGTTCCACCGACAGGGCTGCGCTGGACATGCACGTCGAGAACCGAGAGGAAGATGCTGACGCGCGGGCGCGGCTCGCTTCCGAGATTGAGCTCGGCGGGCGGAACGGCGTTGTCGACCAGCGCCACCTCGCCGTCGGCGGGTGCGACGACGACGCCGATGCGGTTGGGCGGCACCCGGTGCGGGTGACGGAAGAACGTGGCGCATGCGGCGGCGGTGGTCAGACCGGCTCGGCGCACCCACTTACGGTTGCGGCCCAGAGCTGCAACTCCCAGCGGGGCCAGCACGAACGGCAGGCCGGCGGGATGAAGTGGCGGAATCGCATGGCGAACCAGATCGACGATATGTCCGATCCCGGTGGGTTGCGGGGTTCCGGGGGGTGTGGGTCGGCGTGCCACAGGCTCCTCTAACTACTCGGTAGGTCTTCTGCTGGTCGCACTGACAGTACGGGGTGGTAGAGCATCCATAGATTACGTGAACGCCTTCTCTCCTACAGGCTGTAGTGGCATCAAGTACGAGTAGTACCCGACACAGTCGCCCGTGCGTATCGCCAGCGGGAGCGTCGCGCCGCTTACTCGGATCACCAGTTGCCGCCCCGGTTGGGCTGCGGCGGCGTCGCGCAGCCGCTGCCGGTCGACCAGTACGCGGAACCTCTCACGGGGATCCATTCCACCCGGATCCACTCGCGCACCACCGTCTTTGCCGACGCTGACGACGGCACTGTCCCCGGTGCCGTTGAGCAGGGCGGCAAGGTGGTCGCCGCTCAGTTCGACAGCGTCGTGGTGCTCGCGCAGGATTCGGTGATCTGGGAACTCGCCGTCCTCGATCAGCGGGCTGGACACCTCACCTCCCGGATACGACGCACTCACCGTGCGCGCGGAGAAAGTCAGTGTCACGACGCCGGCGACATCGCGCAACAATCGCGCGAAGGCCACGGGAACGACGGCGGACACCGTCAGAGCGGAGTGAACTTTCACCTCGGCGACTGCGAGCCGGAACTGATCAGTGGTGACAAACGCAGCGACGCCGTCGTGAATGTCGAGGTGGACGCCGCGAAGTATCGGGAACTCCGATTCCTCGTTCACGGCGAACAGCACGGCGTCGAGTGCGCGTCGTAGATCCCACGAGTCGATGTCCGCGCCGCCGGAGGCAGGTAGCGAGTCGATCAGCCGGTGAATTCGCCCCAGTTCGGCGCGGGCGTCGGCGAGACCGTCCTCGAGGTTGCGCAGATGGGCGTCCAGGCACGAATGGGGTTCCGGCCCGGTCAGGACGGCCATCATGTCGCGGATCGGAACACCGACCCGTCGCATACCGGCGATCACACGTGCGTTGCGGAGCTGATCGTCGGTGTACCAGCGGTAACCGGTGTTCGGATCGACGGAATGCGGGACGAGCACGCCTTCCTTGTCGTAGAACCGCAGGGCGCTGATCGGGAGCGCCGACGCCCGGGACATCTCGCCGATCGTCAGGAGAGCGGAACTAGTGGTCACGGATCAATTCTGCCCGCAGTCGCTCGATAGCGCCCCTGATCATCCGGCCGTAACCGTCGTCGGCGAGTGTGCCGACCGACGCCTCGGCCTTCGTCAGATGCTCGACGGCCTCGGCGTCGCGTCCGAGTTTGCGGTAGTCGGCAGCCAGGTTGAGGTGCAGTGATGGATAGAAACCGGCGACCTGCAGCGATGCGTGGTGCTCCTGGGCTCGCGCGTCGGTCAACGAATCGGCTGCGTCGAGGGCGCGCAGGTCCCAGCAGAGCTCCTGAGCCGGATCGTCTTGAACGTCGGCCATGTAGTGCGCGAGGGAGACGACGTGGAGCGCGTCTGGGGCGACGCTGATCTCTTCCCACACCTTCTCGAACGCAGAGCGAGCCCCGGCTCGATCGCCGGAGCTCGCCAATTCTTGTGCCTGCGCTATCTGTGTCATCACGGGATCCATGGAACGGATCCTGATGCCTCGACCAGGTCGAGGGTCAAGCAGAGGTGCGTGCAGCCGCCTCGGCCTCGCTCTTCACACGCTTCAAGGTGGCGTTCATGCCTTCGACGAGTTCGACCTCGAAGTCGGCGTTTCCGCCCAGGACGGTCTTGACGAGGAACTGCGAGACCTTCGACGTTCCGGTGGGAGCCTCGCGACGCTCGGTCACCTTGGTGCCGGTAGCGGTCGGCTCGAGTTCGTAGGACCAGATCGTGCGGTTCTCCGCGATACGGAACGCCACCGACTTGTTGGGTTCGAAGCGAACGACCTTCGACGACGTCGGCCAGACCAGCAGGCCCTTGCGGTTGACGTTGATCGTCTTGGCACCCTCACGCACGGTCCCGCCGATCACCTTCATCACCTTGCACTGGGGGCTCCATTCGCCCATGCGCTGCAGGTCGGCGACGATTGCCCACACGTCCTGCGGTGATGCGTCGATGTCGATGCTTGCTTCGAGGGTGTTGGACACAGTCTCTCCAGTCGAGTTGATGCTACGTAAAGTTACAAACACTTTTGTCGATCGTAAGCGATCCGTCAATGGACCATGTGTGTCAGGTCACTGTACGGCCGTCCAACAGGGTCGTGCGGGAACACGCGCGGTGGTAGCGGACAATGGTTCGCGCACGTATGACGATCCATCCGACTGGAGTACCGAGAAGTGAACAGCGACGCCGCGACGCAGGATGGCCTCAAGCGAGGGCTGACAGCGCGCCATATCCGCTTCATCGCCCTCGGATCAGCCATCGGAACCGGACTGTTCTACGGCAGCGCCGAGGCCATCAAACGAGCCGGCCCGTCGGTGCTCCTGGCCTACCTGATCGGCGGTATCGCGGTCTACCTGGTGTTGCGAGCGCTCGGCGAGATGGCGGTCCGTAACCCGGTTTCCGGTTCGTTCAGCGAGTACGCGAACAAGCACCTCGGACCACTCGCCGGTTTCATGACCGGGTGGACGTACACGTTCGAGATGGTGATCGTGTGCCTCGCCGACGTCACCGCCTTCGGCCTGTACATGCAGTTCTGGTTCCCGGACGTACCGAGATGGATCTGGGTTCTGGCTGTCGTCTTCTTCATCGGCGCGATAAACCTGTTGAGCGTCAAGGTGTTCGGCGAACTGGAATTCTGGTTCACGCTCGTGAAGATCACCGCCATCATCGCGATGATCGCCGGCGGCATCGCGATCATCGTGTTCGGATTCGGCGTTCACGACACCGATGCCGGAATCAGCCACCTCTGGTCGGACGGCGGGTTCTTCGCGACGGGCTTCGGTGGATTCGTCGCGTGTTTCGCGATCGTCATGTTCGCGTTCGGCGGCACCGAGATCATCGGTATCACCGCAGGCGAAGCCGAGGATCCGGCGCAGACCATCAGGAAAGCCGTCAACACGGTCCCGGTGCGTATCATTCTCTTCTACATCTGCACCCTCGCCGTCATCATGGCGATCATTCCGTGGCAGACCATCAACTCCGACAACAGCCCGTTCGTCCAGATCTTCGAGAACCTCGGATTGGGAACGGCCGCTTCGATCCTCAACATCGTCGTCATCACCGCGGCCCTGTCCGCCATCAACAGCGACGTTTTCGGTGCGGGTCGCATGATGTTCGGAATGTCGCATGCGGGCCAGGCCCCGCAGGTGATGAAGAGAGTCTCCGCCAACGGTGTTCCGTGGATGACCGTTGTCATCATGACCGGTGCCCTGTTGGTGGGAGTACTGCTCAACTACCTGATCCCGGACCAGGTGTTCCTCGTCATCGCCTCGCTGGCCACCTTCGCCACCATTTTCGTCTGGATCATGATCCTGCTCTCGCAGTTCCGTTCCCGCGCTCAGATGAGTGCAGACGAAACAGCGGCACTGAAGTTTCCAGTGCCGCTGTGGCCGTACGGTCAAATCTTCGCGATCGTGTTCCTGGCTTTTGTCATCGTGTTGCTCGGCGTCATCGCCGATACCCGAGTTGCGCTGCTCGTCGGTGCCGGATGGCTGGTTCTGCTGACGGGCGCGTACTACAAGTGGGTGAAACCGGCTGTCAGCGCAGCGGATCGAAGTGGCGCATGACGGTCGGCGTCTGAGCGCCGGTCATCGAGTCGGCCACCATCTTTCCGGTCAACGGACCCAGGGCGATTCCCCACATCCCGTGACCACCGGCGACGTGCACCCGCGGCGACTTCGTGGCTCCGATCAACGGCAAGCCGTCGGTAGTGCACGGTCGTGATCCCACCCATTCCTCTTCCCGCGCAGTCCAGTCGATGCCGCTGAGCATCGGCTTGGCCGCATCGATGATCGCCTGCACGCGGCGCGGATCCAGCGGCGCGTCAGGGCTGCGGAATTCCATCATTCCGGCCACTCGGAAGCGATCGTGCAACGGAGTGCATGCGACGCGCTGGGTGGGGAAATACACAGGGTTCTTGGGGAGGTGCTCGGGCTTGACACTGAAGCTGTATCCGCGTCCGGCCTGCACCAGTTTGCGCACACCGAACGGTGCTGCGAGCTTGTTCAAGCGGGCACCGCTCGAGATGACTACGGAGTCACCGTCGCGTGAATCACCGTGTGCACTGCGAACAGTGACTCCGCCGACCCGATCGTCGATCTGCGTGACGTCGAAACCGCTGACGATTTCTCCACCGCGTTCACGAACCGCGTCCGCCAACGAGTTCACGAACAACGGGGGATCGATGAAACGCTGATTGCGCAGGCGCAAACCGGCTTTCACACCCTGGCCGAGTGAAGGCTCGAGCGAATGAATCGCGTCGTAGTCGAGGAGGTCGAAGTCGACCTCGCCGCCCGCGGCTTCGACGTGATGGAACTCGTCCACCAAGGTCTGTCGGTCCTTCTCGGACGCAAACGCGGCGAGGAAAGGATCGGCCAGGCGGGTCAGCTCTTTGACGCCACCGTCGGCGAGTTCGTCGTACGCGCCCAAGGCTGTTCGGTTGACCTCGGTGTAGACCGACATCGCTTCCTGCCACTTCGACGGCGTGCAGTGGCGCGCGAACCCGACCAGGAACCGAATCAGCTTCAGATCGGTGGTCAGTGGCACGTACACCGGGGACGCCGGGCTGAGCATCGCGCGCAAGCCGTATTGGAGCACTGCGGGTTCGGGCAGCGGAAGCGTCAATGCGGGGGCAAGCCAACCGGCGTTGCCCCAGCTCGCGTCGGCTGCGACGCCGTCGCGATCGACGACGGTGACCTCGACTCCACGTTCCTGCAAGAACCAGGCCGTCGACAATCCGACAACACCCGCACCGACCACGACCACACGATCGGGGCTCTGACGAGTTCCCATGACGCACTCCTTCTACAGACTCTGCTCGAACCGAGACGCCGGTCACATCCGGCTCTTCTCTCAAGCATGAATCGCGGGGGCGGCAAAAGGACTGGCCGTTCGGCCATCGTCGGAGCTACCTCGTTGTGGATTCGCACAACGCACCGCCGCGCCTGCTCAGCGAGCGAGTTTGAACTGCAGCATCAGAATCAAGCGGGTGTCGGCGTCGGTCAGGTCAACGCCGCACATCTCCTTGCCTCGACGCAGGCGGTTGCGGAGCGTGTTGGGGTGAACATGCAGTGCGGCAGAAGAATTCGCCACGTCACCGCCGTGCTCGAGAAAGGCCTTTGCCGTCGCGACCAGATCGCTGCCGTGCTGAGAGTCGTGACGTTCGAGGCTTCCGAGTGGTGTGGAGTCGCCGAGTCCGTCGATGATGTCGGCGACGTGCAGGGCGAGAACGGAGGCCAACGTGTCCCTCATTCCCGCGACGGTTCCGCCGGACCGGCCATGACGAAGCGCTCCGAGAACATGGTCGGCGTCCGAGCGCGAAAGATGTGATTCGCTTGCAGACTTCACGGTCCGACCGACGGCCACTGCCAGGAATTCGCGGCCACGGGCGCGGGTGAGGAAGTCGGCGGACAATCGGCGAGCGTTGGTCTCGTCGGTCGCGATGACAAGGTAGATGGTCTCGGACAGTTGAGCGGCAACGGCGTCGACGGCCAGAGTGTCGAGGTACAAGCTCAAAGAGGCGACCAACCCCGCCGGCAGTGGTCCCGCAACGGTTCCGACGGCGACGACGGTGAGCGGGCCTGCCAACCGCAAGTCGTCTGCGGCGCGGAATGCGGGTTCGCCACCGCCGATCAGAGCTTGGACGCGCTGGGATTGGCGACGGCGTGTGCTGTCGACCCGGTCACGCTCCGAGGCGATTCTCTCGGCCACGACAGATACCGCGGAACGAAGTATCGATTCCTGTGTGGGCGTCGGTGTTCCGGCGAGTGCGACCCAGATCGAGCCGACGGGGTGATCGTTCTCGCGAACTGCGATGACCAGTCGCGGCGTGATCGCAGGGTCTTCGAGGTCGACGTAGATGGGATCGCTCTCTCGGTGGAGGCGATCGAATACTCCTGCATCGGAGAGTAATTGGCGGAATCGGCTGGGTACCTGCCGGCCGAGGATCGTGCCGATGCGAGCTTCGTCCACGGCCTGCTCGCCGCCGGAGTACGCGAGGACAGTCGAGTTCTCGTCCTCGATCGTGACGGGAGCGCCGAGCAATTCGGCCAGAGAACCGGCAACGGAGAAGAGGTCGTCGTCGCGCAGGTCCATGGGTGGGAGCCTACTGAGCGATCGACGGATTTCGGGTTACGACGCCTCGGCAGGACCTCGATGGCGAATATAGGCTGGTGCAATGGCCGACATCGAAGGTGTTCTGTTCGATATCGACGGAGTCCTGCTCACGTCCTGGCAGCCGATCGAGGGAGCAGGGGAAGCGGTACGCGAAGTTCGGCGGCGCGGATTGGCCTGTGGGTTTCTGACCAACACAACCTCGCGCAGTTCGACGCTCATCGCGCAGGGGTTGTGCGATGCGGGTATCGAGGTCGAGGCGAGCCAGATAGTTACTGCCGCCAGGCTCACAGGGGAGTACGTGCGGGCGACCTACCCGGACGCGCGGGCGTGGGTCCTCAATCACGGTGACGTGTCTGCCGATCTCGAGGGAATCGAATTCGACGACGCCGATCCGGAGGTCGTGATTCTCGGCGGCGCCGGCCCGGAGTTCACCCACGAGGCGCTGAGCCGAGTGCTCGAACTTCTGCTCGCCGGTGTGCCCGTCGTCGCGATGCACCGCGGGATGATGTGGGAGACCGTAGACGGCCTTCGGATCGACACCGGAACGTACTTGCCGGGCTTCGAGGAAGTGGCAGGTGTAAATATCGCCGCAGTGGGTAAACGGCTCTCCGCATTTGAGCGGGGCGTGTGCTGATTTCATGCTGCTGGTCTCTGCCC
>NZ_CAIJDS010000086.1:0-14261 GCF_903819475.1 Rhodococcus sp. UFZ-B548 | reverse complement strand
ATAAGGATTACCTTCCCAAGAAAGAAGGTGCGCATCAAACCCGGGACGATTCAGATTCGACAAATGTGCATTCGTATTGCCGGTGAGGTTGGTAGACGCCCGGATCTCAACTCTGGGTTTCGAAGGGTGCAAATTGGTTGGACTCTGCTTGGATGCAGCTCGGATCGACGGCGGGGTAGTGGCCATGGGTCTCACCGTCACCGGCGAGACCAGTGCCTCCGGCGCCCATATCAATGGCCAACTCAACCTCAACGGCGCCACCCTCACCAACGCCAGTGGACGGGCTTTGGTTCTGGATTCAAGCCGAATTTCGTCCGGTCTTATGGCGAGAGGTCTCACCACTACCGGTGAGAACTGCGCCGCTGGTGCCCATTTCGGTGACCAATTCAATTTGAGCGGAGCGACCCTCACAAACGTCAATGGACGGGTCCTAATGCTCGACGGAGCGCACGTCGACGGCAGCGTGTTCGCTGACCATCTAAAGGCGTACGGCGAATTCCGCGCTCTTGGAATCCAAATCGGTGGCCAAATCAACCTCGAAAAGGCGACCCTCGCCAACTCCGGGGAACCTGCGCTGAAGCTCGACAGCGCCCGAATCGGAGCAGATTTATTTGCACCGGAACTAACAGCCCACGGTCGGATTGAAGTGATCGGTGCCCACATCAACGGCGAGCTCAATCTCAGAAACGCCACCCTCACTAGCACCAACGGGTCGGCCTTGAATCTCGATGGGACCCGAATCGACAAGGACCTGGTCGCCGATGAATTGACTACCAATGGAGAGGTTCGAGCGACCGGCGCCCGCATCAACGGCGAACTCAAACTCGGGAAGGCCACCCTCAGCAATACCAACGGACGAGCTCTGGTCCTGAATTCGGCCCAAATTTCTACGGGCGTGCTTGCCAAGGGCCTCAACGCTACTGGGGAGATCCGTGCCACTGGAGCTCGTATAGGCGACCTCGACCTTCACAACGTCACCCTCACCAACCCTAACGGGCGAACCCTCAACCTCGACAGAGCCCACATCGACGGCGCCCTCTTCGCTGGCGAGCTGACAGCCTACGGCGAGACCCGCCTCGCCGGTACTCATATCGATGGGAAGCTCACACTGCACGACGCCACACTCACCAACCCCAATGGGCAGGCCTTGAACCTCAACGGCACTCAAATCGGAGGCGGTCTACTGGCCCCTAAGCTCAGGACGGACGGTGAAGTTCAAGCGATCGGTGCCCACATCAGCGGCCGGTTCGACTTGAATGACGCGACCCTCACGAACAACGAGGGTAAAGCGCTCGTCCTTGAAAACGCGACTGTCGACCAGCTATTCCTCCTTCCGACAAAAATCTGCGGCCACATCGACCTAGATTTGACCAGGATCGGAACGCTCCACCTGCCAGAGAAATCAAGTATAGATGACGATCTACGAGCCGGCGCCTTCGCCGATTCAACGTTGTCTGCTGCTGGATGGTCGGTCACCGATCTGCGGGGCGCGATTCGTGAAGATTGGAAAGTAGCCCGGAACTACCTCCTGCACACAGCCACCTCAAGTAGCACAGCAAAAGATGATTTTATTCCTCAGCCACGGTTAGCGATCGCAGATGTATACGAACGCAACGGACATCCTGACTACGCACGGAAACTACGCTTTCACACCGAGAAGCAGGTCACCAAAAATACCCATGGGGTGACCAAGGCTGTCCGCAGGATCTACGCCGCCACTGTCGGCTACGGGTACTGGCCATTCCTGCCAGTCGCATGGCTACTCGTAGTCTTGATCACTGCTGGCCTATTGATCTGGACCAACGAAGCGCGGTTCCTCAATGTCAACAAATTCCCCACGACCGCAAACGATGCCTGCACCGACACCAGTGGTTACGCATGCTTCAACACCATCGCCTACACGCTGCAGAACGTCGTGCCCGCCGCGTCCGGGCCACTCCGGCTGGACTGGGCGCTGTCCACGTCCGGATGGTGGCCTATCACGCTAGGCATCGCCCTCGCTGTACTGCGTTTGATGGCATGGGGTTTCGCCGCACTGACACTCGCAGCAATGACCGGTCTGCTTCGAAAGCGATAGCCCACGACAACCGGATTCACGGGTCGGATCTGTGGTGGTCGTTGTGCGCCAAGCAGATCGCGGCCCCGCTGCTCATGCTGCCTACCCGTGCGGCGATCGGTCCACCCAGGGGACGCCAACGGCATCCACCCGGAAAGCCTCGACGCCGCCTGCGCCCCCACCCAATCAGACAGCGCCGACTACCCCTGCAAGTTCGTGGTGAGCACAACGGTGACGGGATGCGATCTGCTCGCTCTCATCGTCCGTCCGCGCCTATTCAGCAGCTCGCACAGGCCGCTAGACCTGCTGAGCCGAAGCGTATTCTCGCCGGCATCGTCGCCGCTGGGTCGGGGTGGAACCCGCCACTTGGACAGCCCCTCATCGAGGCGTTAAAGAATCTTGACGAAGCACATCGCCTCGATCTGGGTTGCGCCCTCGATGCTGGGATATTCGAACTTCCTGAGGGGGCGGACGTCGATGACCTCGTGTGTACGGATGCCGAAGTCGGTCTGGCAATGTTCGCGATAAGACTCGTTGCAAGACTCAACTCCGTCGGAACCGTACCGGCACTGGACTACGACGTCTACACCTCCGCTCTGACCCACCCCCGCAGCCAGTGAAGGCGGACCCGTCTGACCTCCCAAGCACCGCATGCCTTTTCATGGAACATGAAGAATTTTGGGTACAGACGATTCCCGGCGATCCCGGCGACAGGCAATCGTCGAATAGATTTCCGCCGAAGACCGAGTAGCTGCGGGCTCAGTTGTTTCCGGAGGCGCGGGATACTCCTACTTCGCGGGCGGCTGCGCGGATGCTCCATCCACGTCCTCGCAATTCCATGAAGCAGCGACGCTTGTCGGAGAGTAACATTCGAATCTGGCAAATCTCGAGATTAACGCACGCGAGCACAACCCCCTCACCGGCAACGCAGTCAATGGGCTTCGACCTGTAGCGACGGCCACGGTCAGCGGTGGGGCCCTGGGTAGCCTTTTCCAATGACTGAGAGCCCTACCGTGCGGGCAGCGAGCCCTTCCGCGCGAGTTTCACGTTCAGTAACCGCAGGTGACGTGGTGATCTTGAGCATCATCACCTGCGTTTTCGTCGGGATGGCATTCCTGGGCGGTGCAGTTTTGTGGAACGAACTCAATCCGAGTAAATGGACCGCAGGCGGGTGGGCGGCGGTAGGAGCCTGGATAGCCGGTATCGCGACGTTCTGCGCGGTACTTGTCGCTCTGACTGACTCCGCCAAAGCACGAAACCGGGCATGGCAGTCGATTAATGCAGCTGAGGTCCGTGCCGAACAAGCGTTATGGGCAGCGAGACGCGACCGTGAGATCGGAGCACTGACCGCGTTCCAGTTGCCCGTACGAGCAATGTGCATGAAGCTCACCGAAATCGAGGCGAAGCTCAAATGGCTCGTTGAAATCGACGGATTCGTCACCGCGCACCCTCCTCCTGGCATCTCCGACCAATCGGCAGCAATCCTGACCGAACTCACCGAATTCAAGGCCATCTACCAGCTCAACGCCTACGCCACAGTCGAAGGCGCATCAATAATCGTCACTGTTTCCTCCGTGAAGAACATCGTTGACGACATGTACGAGGAGCTCAACCAGCTCGACGTCTTGATCGAGGACTGGCGAACGATTCTCGGTGCACAGGGCGCTCCGGACCTGTCCACCATGAATGTCAGTCGAGCGGCAATCTTCTTGGGCCAATTGGATGAGGTGCGGATACGGATCGATGATGCATACCCGATCCTCCCCCCCGACATCGACGACGTGACATGGATGGCGACCCATGATGCGACGATGGGCCAATGACCGCCTCGCATCCGAGTTTGCCGGCACCGCCCAGCGCAGTGACGAGGGCGTACCGATATGACTGGCAACTGTTCGCGGACTGGTGACAGGCCGCCAAACTGCGCGCACTACCCGCCGATCCGGTGACGATCGCGCTATTGCTCGACGAAAATCCCGCAGCCACCAACCCTCACCGCGTCCGACAGACTGACCGCCATCAACTCGGTCCACCAACGGACCTGCTATCCGGCCCCTGGCACCGATCCGCGATCCGTGATCCGTGATCCGCGATCGGCGATCGGCGATCGGCTCAGCCGGCGCACCCGACCTCGCCCCGACCTGCGCGATCAAGCACGCGAAGTGATCGCACACCTGCCGACCGCGGGATGGCCGTGAACTCTTCGGTCGACGTGACGCGCTTCTGCTGGTGCTGTCCTGCTACCTGCACCTCTACCCCACGGAAATCGGCAGACTCCGCCGCAGCGACATCATCTTCACCGGATCGGAAATCCATACTCGAGGTGGACACGACATAACCGTCCCGCAGACCTCGAGGACCCCGAGCGGCCACCGCACCGGATACCTACGGTGGGCTCGATTGCAGGCATTCAACAACCGGCACCCGGCGAACCGGATGGTCGCGGAGTCGCTGCTCGCGGCCACCCCAGTCACCGACAACACCATCATCGGCACCCAACCGCTCCCCCGAATCCGGTTCGACGGCCCACTTCTACCCGCATTCGACCGATGGGGGCACGAACCACTCGGGCGCAGCGGACTGTCCCGCCACGCCGTCACCTCGATCACTTCCGCGCATTTGTCAGGCAATGCGCGCCATCGCCCCGACCGCACCGTGCGCCATATTTCGACGACGGATTGGACAGATGTCGTCGAATATGGCGACACTGCCGCCTACAGCTTCCGATTCGATCGGATCGATGCGGCAATCGACCCTGCCGACGCTAACGAATCGACGACCGAGATCGTCGACTACACCGCCGACGAACTCGCCGCCAAGTACGACGCAGGCATCGCCGCGCGGAGAGCCGGCGCAGAGACCATGACTGAACTCGGTGACGCATTCGACGACCTCGACAGCCGAACCGCCGAACTCCTCGCCCGCATTGAAGCTCTGCTCGACAGAATTAGGGGATGAGCACCCCAGCGCAAAGCGATTCCGTAGCCATATCACTACCGGCCCCTGTCGCCAAGATCGGACGAGAACTGTTCGCCGAGCTGGGCCTCGACGCCAGACAGGGACCAAAACCGAATGAATGGCTCGTTCGGACGCGGTCTTGCGACCCCCACTGGCAGGTAAGAATCTTGTCGAGACGAAGACATTGGCCGCGCCATGGCTGTCCTCAGACAAGTTCGACTTACTGCGTTTGCCGCCACACGATCTCACGACATCCGAACTCACGGCAGCCGATTTCGAAGCCGAGCGCCTCAGAATCGACGCCAGGACGAACAAAACCTCATTGACCGAGCCACTGTACGGAATCCAGGTAGACCTCAAAGAGGCGAAGGACGCAGACCTGGTCGATGTGGCGCGCGAATGCCACCAGAAGCTCCGAGATTTACGATTCGCGGAGGCACCGGCGCCTGTGTTCCCCGCAGCGAGTGCACATGTCGTACAGGTGCATGACGGCCTTTACCAGCGAACGAACTTGCCTTCGATCCTGCTTCGATTCGAGCAGGATCCGACTTTCGTGGAGGATGTTGCGGCCGGTCCGAGGAAACTGTCATATGAACGATTGCTGTTCTCGTCAGGTTCAGCACTTGCGGGACCTGGTTTCTTCAACGGGACGTATCTGGGTCCCTTGCTTACATGCAGGTCGCCGGAAGTCTGGGCTGTCCACACTCAGCGGGCAATGGGAACGATCATCTTCAGCTTCGGTGACGCCATCGTCGGCGTGGACGCAATACCGGCGGAACCCCTGCAACTGCTACCCAGACAGGCGCAAGCCAGTCCACCCGAACGGCATGTTCCAGCATCGGAGCAGGCGTGGGCGGAGGCCATCGATTGGTGGGTGATGCGATTGAATCAAATGTTCGGGTACCTGAGCGACCCCACATGGTTCAAGGACGCGAACGGAAAGTATCTGCCCTATCAGCATCTCAACTGGATGATGAATGCCGAGGAGCTCTTCAATCGCGTCAGCTCCGCAATGATGTCCTGGCGCGATCAGTACGCCGCCCGGATCCTCACTTTCAGCGCTCTCGACTTCGTCAGCGAAGGCTTTCTCGGAGGTGACATGAGTGCGCTGTGCGATCCCGACAAAGCGCAGAAGGCTCTCGACGCGGTCAGGAAAGCGATGCCTCGCAAAGTTCAAGATGTACTTCTCCCCCGCGCAGAGGCAGCTGTCGAAGCCCTACCAGCGATAGCCGATGGGTTCTTCATCACCAAAGACGTCGGAGCTGACACCGTTGACGTCGTCAAAGCTGACGGAGCTATCGCGCATCTGACGCTGAACAAGGCGATAACAAAGGTTGTGCGCGCTCACCGCAATGCGACGCACGGTTTTGGAACCACAGTGAAGAACGACAAGAACGCAGACGCACTAGCGTCGCGTGTACTCGCCCAGCACGACGGATCGCTGCCGGCGGAACTTGTCTACCTGCCGTACCTCTACTTACTCGCAGTGATGTGCGATCCGGACAAGTTCAAGAAGCGACTTCGAGGGCAGCACAGCACGATCAACAACATGTGATCAGTTGGCGCATGGGTTCTGTCAAGTTGTTTGGGATGCAGCAGTTTTTGGGCGCAGCACGGCATCACATAGAGCTGTCGGCGGCGAGGCGGATTCAACCGGTGTTGCATCGACCAGTTGAACTCGCCCGCCCTGCTGGGTCCGAATCACACTGACATTCTCATCGTCACTGTCGGAAGCGGTCATCAGCTGCGAGAGCATCGGATGACCGCCACTTGCCGTTCGCCTGTCCCTTCCGACGAAGCGGCGTCTCGATGACGGACTTACTTTCCTTGTAGGTGAGTCCGCTCGTGCTGAATTCGCGCAATGCACTCAAGTGCTGTCAGTTCGTCCGCGGAGATGGTCTCTGACCACCCGCCAGTCTGTGCCATCTCTGATGGACCGAGCCACACAGGAAGGTTGAGATCGCTTCGCCACCAACGCTTGATTGCGCGCTCAACAGTTGCAGCATCTGACCCACGTGAGAAGAGCTCGAGGTGTACAACTTGCCACCCGCCCAGCTGAAATTTGTCAAGCCGATTGGTCCCCACATTCGTGATCCCGATCTTGTGGGCGCTCAGTTCAGCATGGCTGATGAAGTACAGGTAGCCCGGCCTGCCCGGATTGAATCCGCCCGCTTCAGAGCACTCGGGGCAGCCTTGGCCATGTGTTCTGTTGTTCACTGTCGACTGCCACTCGTGGCCGATCGAGCATATGAACCATGCCTTTCGGTTCGAGAACACAGCGATGGTCTCAGGTGTCGCCTCACCGTTACGTGTGGGATGCCAGCTTGCCGCGACCGCTGGGCTTCGTGAGGCCAGATCGTTAGCACCCGCCACGACAGTCTGTCCCGCGCACGCCGGGCAGCCGTTCCCGGATGCTCTGCTGGCGATCCGCGCTTCCCACTCGTGTCCAGACGCGCACCTCCACCACGTCTTCGTCCCATTCATCAACGTCACCATCTCGGGTGTCCTGGTTCCGTTGAGTCGCGGATGCCATTCAGCGGCCAACATCGGATTTCTCGCTGCAAGGTCATTGAACCCCGACAGGATGCGCTGGCCCGAGCAGTATGGACAGCCGCTCCCAGCTGATCGCCCATACGCGCTTGCCTGCCACTCATGGCCGAGAAGATCCCGCCACCAGAATCGTTTCGCCGTGCCCCGGAACACATTCTCCGGAGACACGGGTGCGTTGAGCGTGGGATGCCACTCGTCTGCGAGCGCGGGATCGGTGGTGCTGAGATCATTGAAGCCCGCTAACACTTTCTGGCCGGCACAGACGGGGCAGCCTTGGCCGTTCGAAATCCGGTTGTTAACGGTCGACTGCCATTCGTGCCCAAGCCCGCACTTCCACCACACCTTACGGTTCGATTGCGCCGCTATGGCAGTCGGCCGGAGGTCGTGGTTGCGATCGAGATGCCATTGGGCCGCGACGATCGGGTTTTCAGTTGCAAGATCGTTGAAGCCAGTCAAAACCGCATTGTTCGAGCAGTACGGGCAGCCGGTACCGTGCGCACGATTGTTCACTCGCGCTTGCCACTCGTGCCCCAACTTATCTCGCCACCAAACCGATTTTTCCGACCCGGCGGTCACGGTGTACGGGGTCAGCTCACCGTTTCGGGTGGGATGCCATTCACGTGCAAGATGCGTGTGGGTATGGGCTACGTCGTTGAACCCAAACAAGATTCGTCGACCCGCGCAGTAGGGGCAACCGCTCCCACGGCTCGTGCGGTGATTGGGCGTGTCCTCCCATTCGTGTTGATGAGCGCACATCCACCAAACTTTCACGCTGGATCCGAAAGTCACAGAGTCAGAAGTGCGACTGCCGTTCTTTGTCGGGTGCCATTGCTCGCTGAGGTCTGGGTGGGACCACGACAAGGGTGACTTCATCGGCCCATCTTCTACCCACCACTGCGATAGTTCCAACCGCTGGAGGACGAAACATCCAGGGCACAGGAATTTCCCTCAACTACCTGAGGGCGGAGTAGACACCCGAAGTCGCAGAAACATCAGGCAGCAATTCGCTGCCATACAAAACGATTGAAATGAAAGTGATTGCGGCGACAGACCACGGAGATCTCAAGTCTTTTTCATATTCACCACACAGATTGGAACTCGGTATTCAAGGATCTATATGCTGCTGGTCATCGTATTCCTCTGGCATACGTTAACAGCTTGCCCTGTGAGTTTGTCGACACACTGAATGGTCACTGTTTTAGTAAAATCTGCAATTAGCATCAACCGGTGCCTGAAAATATCCACGGACCATCCAGTCCGCAGCCTGGATGGTATCCAGTTCCTCAATCGCCGTCTCTTCGTTGGTGGGACGGTCAGAATTGGACCGATCAGTGGGCTCCGCCGCCAGCAACACCGCCGAACACTTCCACAGCTGTCGGATTTCCGGCAACACAGTCGACGCCACCCCTCCAAAACAACTCACCTCAACCAACCAATTTTCAACATCTCTGGAACACCGAGCACCCTGCATCACTAACCACCACAAGGCCTGCGTCGACGACGCCGACCGAGGCGCCGAAACGGACTGGTCGGCGGCTGGTCATAGAGTTGGTGGCTCTCGGGTTCCTGTTGCTGTTTACAACTGCGACGGTGTTCGGTATTTATCGTCTCCTCGGATTCACTGATCGCGGGACGATTGTCGGGAATTTCATCGTGGCCCCGATCCTTGCTGCTGCACTTGGATATTTCCTATTCGCACGTTCTCGTCAATACGGCGAGAATGACTCCCGCGGCCCAAGCGAGGGCGCCCGATTGCACCGGAAAATCATGCTGATCGGAGGCTCGATCGTCCTGGTGGTAGCAATGATCCTGGCTGGATTCATGACAAGGCAATCGAGTACTCCGACGCTGTCCGGCTCGGAGCTGCAGACAATGATGCGTGAACAGCTTGGTCCGGCAGCGGCATCAGGGGCTCTGACAGGCACGATCGCATGCCCGACGAGTCGTTCCTACAGCGATGGAGATGTCGCGAGATGCACGATGAACATGCTGTCCGGATCGCAGGTAATTCTGGTTGCAACGATCTACCGAACAGACAACAAATGGCGGATCAACCTAGACATCGGATAACCCAAGCAGGAAAGAACTTCGGGATCAACACCGGAACGTACTACGTAGGTGCAACTTTCGGAACATCCAAAAATGCACGTCGTAATGTCTGTGTCAACGGCATCTGAATCTTGGTTCTGGCCCACTTTCCGTGATCGATCTTGAAAGTTTCAGCCGCTGAGTCATATTCGTTTATGAAGCAAGTCGAACCCAGCTCGCCCGTACATTTGCCGTTTGAGCATCTTGACAATTACGTGGAGTCTGAATTGTCAAGGACATTCTCGTCTGCTCTGGTTGACGGAAACGATCGGAAGCAGGATCATCGTGGTCGCCGGAACCTCGATTTCGCGTAGCGTCGTGCCGGTCGGCGTCGGAACGTCGAACAGCCGGTCCAAGAGGTTGTCGAGGGCGCTCTGCAGTTATCTGGCTGCATGTCATGAATCGCTTTACTACTTGCATGGGGCCCGAGTGCCACGGATATCCGACGCACTCGGCGCACAAACGGTGACCTTCTGCACCATGACCGCAAGCAGTACAACTCGAAAGCGCTCGCCGGTGTAGCACGATGAATCGCATCTGCCACCACGACCGCCACGTTTTTGACGAAACGTCAATAACCTGGGGACACAGTAAATGAGCGATACACATCATTGGTACATCGGCCGCGACAAAGCGCGTAATTTACGACGCTGCACCATTGGCCATGCGCGACGTTCGCGTGGACCAAACCGCAGATCAGATTCTTGCGAAGGCCAACAGTGACGCGCAGCCCCTTCGCGACCTGGCGGTTCTCTTCGTCGCTCTGAGGAGAAGCGACGAAGAGGACGATCACACACAAGCGACGCCACAGCTCGCTGTCGCCGGTTCGTACAGCAGACCCGTTATCCCAGAGCAGTGTGCTCGTTACTTTCAATGACGACAGCATTCCCATTCGCGGTCACGGCGAACAAGAAGGGGAGGTACAACGTTCCACCCCCACTGGTGGCAGTCTCGGGGTCCAATGTCAGGTAGTCGAAATCAAGGCCGATGACGGCATTGCATCCCAGCGCGTATGCCTCTTCTTTCAGTTCTGCCAGCGCGTCACGCCTTATTTGCGCTAGGGAGGCCAACAAGTCTCCTCCAACATCTTTGTTCACACCCCCAAGCCAGCCGTGCGTTGGACGATCCATCGACACGGCAGAGTCGCCTGAGATGTAATCCGAGTACTTTGTGATCTTGTAGCCTTCGAAATTGAAGCCGGATGTGATGAGCATGCTCGCCAGAGCCTGCTGTTTCACACCAGCGGCCCGGCTGGCAATCTCCTGCTCCTGAGCGAGTCGCCCCTGCTCCTGAGCGTGGCGCTCGCGTTCCTCCGCTAAGTGCTGATTGAACTCGCGGACCAGTTCTTCCGTATTCAGACTTTCATCGACGCTGAGGCCTGTTAGTCCAGACTTGCTTTGGTGACGCGACTGCTTCAGCCACCTGTCGAAAGCAGCTGGCTCTAGTCCGTTGTTCTTGGCGATGTCTTTGGTCTTCATTCTGGCCCCTACAGTAGGAATCTTGCGGCTTCGTGATTCGTAGTAACCGGCGGAGTGTATACGTATCAGTCTGATTAGTCTGTTTATGATGACCGGCAAACAGAAACACCCGATCAATCCGACACCGGCTCCCGAGTTTGATCTCGCGGATTACGTGCGCCGATCAACCGACGTAGTTCTAAAACTGATGGAGGTTGTTGACAGTTGGGTCTTCCGATGGGACGAAGATTCCCATGTCACCACGAGAGCTCGAATGCCGGGCAAAACACAAACTCGCAGTGCTGCGCCACGGTGAAGAAGTCAGTCGGTAGTGTCCACCTAATTCATCTCCACTCGCGCAGAGGAAAACCCATGACCGATGTTTCCGCAGATCAGATCGCTCGAGAACTCCGCCTGAGCCCCGAGCAGATGCTTGCTCTGCGGGCGCTGCAGGCTCGGATGCTCCGCTCGGATTGGGAACAAGAGCGAAAAGACGACGCCCGCAACAAGAAACAGGATCGACTACAGCGTTTCGTCACCGCGACAATCGAGGAGGTACATACCTCGGACGCCGCACTCTCCCCTTTCTACGAGGAAGTCACTGCCACCGCACACAAGCATTTTCTTGACCAACTCAACGTTCTCACCACACTCGCATCCCCGCTCGCAGAGAAAGTACGCGCTCGGTCTGCGGCTGTGGTGATCCTTGCCGAACTCATCACATTCAGCCCCTGGACCGATGGAACAACGTGGGGCTCCGGGGTAAGAAAAACCGAACTCCTCACTGCTGCAAATGATCTCACGGCTCTGCGCTCGACCGACCTCGATGCTATGGCACAAGAGTTCGAGAGCCTGATGAAAGCCCTACGCCGCAAATCGATCAAGTGGGGCAGAGTCGCCGCGGTGTCCGCACTCGGAGTCGGTGCCGGCGCCCTGACTGCGGGATGGGCGGCTGCACCCATCGGTGCAGCCATCGGAGGCACGATGGGCCTGACCGGCGCTGCTGCAGTCTCAGCAGGGTTGGCGATGTTGGGCGGCGGCTCCCTCGCTGCAGGCGGCTTCGGTGTAGCAGGCGGGACGCTACTGCTCACCGGTGTCGGCGGACTGGCCGGCGCCGGTGTCGCCGCCGCCGGGGTGCGCTACAGCCCGTTAGGTTCTCAGGCGATCGCAAGTGAGGCCGTCAAACTCGACCTGGTTGCTCGCATGGTCTTGGTCGATGCACCTGACCGGGACGAAAAAATGCGCCGCGTCGTCGAAAGCCTTCAAGAGCGACTCAACGAAGTAACCGACCGCATCGGGCTGCTAGTCGAGACGATCAACACTCTCAAGCAGGAAAAAGCAGCCACCTCCGCGGAAAACACCGAACTACGCGCTCGGGTGAGGGACCTCGAAGCCGAACTGATCGAGACCAAGCAGGCGCAGACGACCCTGGAGTTGGTTCGTGAGCGTCTACCCGAGAAGATCAGCGCGTGAGCGAGGATATCGAGCGCAATCTCGACACGCAGTCACGTCGACTCGGCGACATCGAAAACCTCATCCGGGCAACTCTCGACGATCAGGAATCGGCGGTATCGCTCGAACATGGTCCCCGATATCAAACCATATGACGAACTCACGACCTTCGCGGACGACGCGATTGGACCGACGTCGATCTCGACGCGGCACTAACCGAGGAGCAACGTCAGGCATTCGAGTTGTGGCAGCAGAAGCATCGTCTCACCTGGTCCACCTCCGACCTCGTGGCTGTCGGGGCTGTCGGTGTCGTCGGGATGATGTGCACCTGGTTCGACGCCTCGATCGACGGCTCCATCCGAGATCGGCTCAAACCCCTGATGTCCTCCGACATCGTGCGTGGTTGGGAGTCCGCCGGCAAACGACTCCCCATTGACTACATGGGGCCAGGTTTCGGAGGACGCGCACACCGCATCAAGAGCGCCGGACACGACCTCGCGCGGCCGATCGAAGCGATCGAACAGATCATGGCAAGTGAATTCCGCGGAACCGCATGGCAAACCGGTGCGGCCATCCAGGTCATCGTCGGAGATAAGTTCCGGCCTGTTGATTCCGCGGCCGAGGCAGCCTTGCGGCTAGCCCAACACCTTCTCGCCGACGTGATCACACCGATGAGTCTGCCTATTCCCGGTATGTCCTTCCTTTACGAGAGCGACAATAAAGCGCTGCGCGATTTCGCACTCCACGCGTACAACGGCCTTAGCGCAGGCAACGGATGGAACGTACGAAACGGTATCGCGATGCCCACAATGACCGTCCTGGTCACCGAAATCCTGATCCGCACCTACGTACACCTCAGCGTCTACCAGCAAACCGGAACCGCCCAACTGGACCTTCCACAAAAACGCCGACGAAACGAACTACTCCTGGCGTCACACAGTCTCGTATTAGCCATTTCGCTGGGAAAGGCCGCAGCCCAGATAACCGCACACTACTACTCAGGCAACTATGTCCGCGCCGTCCATCCCTCACACATCCGGCACGCGAACATCCCCGCGCTCCTGCGCGCCAGCGCACTCGCCGGAACCGTCGTCAACGACGCGTACCGTGCCTCCCAGATCCCCTCCGCCCGCTCGTGGGACGACCTGGTCACCGCTACCGCACAAACCTGGCAGTTGGACCTCGTGAACGGCATCGAAAAACTTGGTAGTTCGGAAGTCGCTACCGCGCTGGATTTTCTCGACTGACCTCACGAACTGGCTGCACGGGCACTGAGTTTAAGATCAATTCTCTGTATCAGAGAACCGCTCACAGTCTTTGCGCCAATCGGAGCAGAAAGAAATTTTTCAGCAATTTTCGGCCTGCGACAACATTGTCATCATCGAAGGGGCGTCATGCACGACCAGTACCTGATCAAGGGCCAGAACATTACGCTTCCTGAAGAGATCGAGCAGGTCGACGTCTTGATCACCTGGGAGGATTCGACATTCGGAATCGATGCCTCAGCCCTGCTTCTCGGCGGCGACAAGAAAGTCGGCTCGGACGAAGATTTCGTTTTCTACAACCAGCAGGAATCCACCGATGGTTCCGTTCGCTACCTCGGACGCCGCGAAACCGAATCCGGACCACACGAACGCCTCCTCCTTAACCTCAATCTTTCATGAGAGGCCTCTGCCGGCCTGATCGGTTCACCGATCAGG
>NZ_CAIJDS010000085.1:0-14351 GCF_903819475.1 Rhodococcus sp. UFZ-B548 | reverse complement strand
CAGAATGCCCCAAACATCCTTCGCCGCTTCACTTTTCGATTAACGTGACAGTGCCGTCAGCGTGGCTCACAGATCGAGGGACAAATTCCGTCGTGGACACGGCACCCGGCGTAGTTGACGAGAATCAACGAAGCCAACTTTGAATTGACTGTGAACCCATCAATTGAATTCCAGGCTGCGACTGCAGCGGACGAGGGCGGTTATCCACGAGGCGTGTATCAAGATCGATAGCACCCATGCAACGAGTGCGCCGCCGATCCACCACTACCGCACGCGATCGGCCATGAAGTGCCGGTTACTGCTCGCGCGCGAACACAACTCCTGACCCGAGAACGGTCCTGCCAGCGGGCGCATGTCGGCGCCACCGGGCCGCCCCGTGGTCATCCAGTTTGAAAGATGATCCCTAACCTCGGGCATATTGTTCATTGCCTATGCCGAGTGTTTGGGAGATCCCGGTATGCCTGGGCGAGGGCGATACCAGCGTCGTAGTCTTCGACGTGCTCCCCCGCCTCCGGTGTGTACATACCACCGACGCGGTCGGGGTCATACGCCATGAACACCACGTCGGGCCGTCCGCCGTTGAACCTGCTGAACTGTTGGTAGTCCCAGCCGTCGGGGGCGTAGTCGTCGTTCCAACCGAGCCGTGCGACGGGGACGAAGCCGGCGTCCGCGTAGAGCTTGGGGAGGACGGTGTCGAAGCAATCCAGCCGATGCCCACCGAGCCGGGTGGCCTGGCGGATAATCGATTGCACCGACCTCGGGTGCGCGCAATCCTTGTGCGCGTACGCCGAGACGATCTCGTCGTCTTTGAGCGCGACGCCAGCTTTTCCGTCGTCGGTGACCAATAGCCGCATCTGCCGGTATTCGTCTTCGTCGTAGACGTGGACCGACGCGGCGTGCGGATTCTTGTGGGTGAGCTCGCGCATCTGCCCGCGGTAGACCCCAGCGTCTGTAGGGGCAAGCTCGTAGAGCGTGGGAGCGGACAGTCCGCGCGCAGCAAAGCCTTCGCGTTCATCAGCAGCGAAGGTGTGGTCGGTGACCGGTTGGATCTGGCGATCGTTGATTAGAAGCCGAGGTCTTGGGCTTCCTCGATCTCCGGATCCGACCAGTACTTCTCGATTTCCACCCGCTTGGCCTCCGGCAGTTCCGGGCTCCAGCCGTACTGCCCCCAGAACTTCTCGCGGCGTTCCTGCGTCATCGGTTCGTCCATCGTGTTCTCCTCTCTCGTTATCATTGTCCGCCACACCACCCTGCGCGCGGTGCAGTGCGTCGGTTTGTCCGGCGCGCAACTCCTGCCCAGCAGCCAGGCGACGGGTCAGCTCGGCGCGGCGGTCGGGTTCGACGGCCAGTGCTGCGCGGAGTTCGTTCTGGCCGCCGGGCGTGGAGTCGTAGAGAGCGCGGGTGTAGTGATAGGCGGCTTCGGCGGCGGCAACGCGTCGTTGCAGGCGCGCATGAGTGGGGTTCTCGTCGAGCGCAATTCGGGCAACATTGATTCTGGCTGTGGCTTTGTCGAGACGCTTGCGGATGTGCGGGGTGCAGCGCGGGCCGGGTTTGGGTTTACACATCGGCGGCTCGATCGTTGACTGCGTCGATCAAGGTCGCGAGATTGCGGCCGAGCTGCGCGATGCGTGCGGGGTGCGGTGTGCGCGGATCGGTCAGGTAAGTGTCGCGGCGCAATTCGATCATCACCGACGTCACCCGCTCGTCGATGCCGTAGTACCGCAGCGGCACGTAAGTACCGCTGTAAGGGGTGTTCTCGGAGATCTCACCGAGGGACGTGAGAGCGCCACGGGCGGCATCGATCAACCACGGCGGGGTGTGCTGAGGGTCGGTGCCGATGCACAACCGTGGCCGCGGCGCGGCAGCGTCCTCGAACGCGGACGGCTTCTCCGGATACGAATGCAGATCGATGACGATCGCCCGCCCGCAAGCGTTCAACCGGTTCTCCACCGCATCGGTGACTGCATCGGCGTAGGAACGGAAATAGGCCGCGATCAGCTCCGCCCGACGTGGATACGGTTCGGCGCGCAACTTCACCCCGGAGCAGGTCCGGGTATAGACGGCGCCGCGGCCGAAAGCCTCTGCCGGATCGCCGTCGGGGAACCGTTCCGGGTCGATGACCAGACGTGAAAGATCGTTGATCACGATCGCGGGTCGCACGCGGACGTGGGTGAGTGCGGTGAGCGCGATCTGGTCGGTGGCAGTGTCGGTGGCTTCGTCCAACTCGTCGGCCAACTCCTTGTCGGTGAGTATCAGGTCGGCGCGGACCGCAGGTGGGATCAGATGTGAGGAATGCGGAACATGGATAATGACCGGCGAGCCCTCGTCGCCCGGTACAACGGTCAAGATAATTGACACTGAATTCCCCCTATTGATCTCGGCGTGTTCATCCTGTCAGCAGGCCACGACATGCTTTCGGGACGTGAATTATTCACGCTGGCAGTATGTTCGGTATCTGTGGAGCGCAATCCGTACTCTCCTTTTCTGGTCAGGTGCAGTCGACGTGGAAGGACGAGTAGGAGTGCCCTGCTACGAATAGGGGGTTTCCAGCCGACCGGCGCGTCGGCGGCGGCATAGATGTGGACCTGGTGGGACGACCGTCGGTGGAGTCGGTGGCGACCGTTTCGCTTGGTAACGACGGGCACCCCGGCGAATGCACTCCTGTCGTCGCTTCGCCATTTGGTGCGACAGTTACGGCGCGGCGGGTTCGGTTGGCAGAGTGCTTCATTGGGGATTCATCTCTCGAAGAATGTCGTCGGCGTCGCGGGTCAGCTGATGCTGTCAACGAACCAGCGGCCGTCGATGTCCTTAGTTGTTATCGTTTGCGACAACTGACCTGGCGCTTGGTCGGTTCGTATTTCGGTGAGAGCGACGGCGTAGATCCTGGCGGCGATGGGCGTGATGCGCACGCAGTGGGTGGTTCCCTTTGGGACGGTGTCGATTCCGGCCTGGATCGTCTCTTTCGCCGGCAGGGAGGTGTCGGGGGTAGTGAGTGCACGGACGGCTGTTCCGGAGCGGGTGACGTAGTAGGCGTGCTCGAAAGCTGCGATGACTCCGGGGCCGCTTTTCTGGTCGCCGGGGTCGGTGCGGCATCCGGTGGGGTCGGGTTCAGGCGTGGGTGCAGCGACACCGAGGGCGGGTGGGATGGCGTCGAGGGTTGGTGCCGTTTCCGAGGTGTCTGTCTCGTCGGCGATTCTTTCCTGTGCGCTCTCGTCGTTGCCGGAGAGCAGACGCGGGACGAACCAACCGAGCAGCGCGACCACGACAATCAGGGAAGCGACGTAACGAAGGCGGGGCGATCGGGAATCCCTCTTGCGCGGACGCTTCGACGCTGGCGGGGGCGTGGGCGCGGTTGTAGTCGTGTCGGCGCTTGTGGGCTGGGGTGTGCCGCCGAGTAGGTCGATCACTGCGGGGTGCCTTGTCGTGTTCGTCATCGCTGTCGTCCTTTCGGTGCTCGCGCCTGGTTCTGCAGTGGCGCATGGACAGGTTCAGGGTGGGCGGCGCGTTGCCGCGCCCTGAACGGCTCTGATGATGCGAGTTTTACGCCGGAATACCCGCGCCGACTGCGTCGCTGATCAGCGAGGACGCCAGGCCAGGGGTGGCGTTGGTGAGGAAATCCGTGAGTGCGGTGTCGACGTGTTCGATGATCTGCTCGCCTCCGGGCTGTCCGGCGACGAAGTCGCGGGCCTGCTGATCGATCGCAGGGGCGGTCGCGACGGTGTCGCGGACAGTGGTGGCTACGGCCTCACCGATGGGGCCGGAGTTCTCCCAGTCGGTGAGCGTGTTCTGGGTCTGGCTGGTGACGGTGGGTTGGTCGACGTCGGGGACCTCGATTTCGACGGGTTCGCCGAGTTCGCCTGCGCCGTACGCGACGGCGGCGGTGAATCCTGCTATTCCTCCGCCCAGACTGCCGAGAACGAATGCTGGTGCGCCGGCGATGAGTGCGCCCGTACCGGCGCCGACGGCGGTTCCGGCGAGACCGCCTGCTACCCAGCCGATTCCGGGGACGAAGACGTTGCCCAGTCCGAGGCCGATGTTTCCGCCCACGGTGCCGCCGATCAGCGCTCCTCCGATGGCGAACGGGGTCGCGAGGCCGATTCCTCCGGCGAGTGCTCCGGCGGCGGCACCGCCGACTTGGGTGGCGGCGTCGCGGCTGGCTTTGTCGACGGGGACGCCGAGAGAGTTCCAGCCGGTGGCGACTCCGGATTCGATGATGGCGGTGGTGTTGTTGGTCCGTTCGAGGTCGACGTCGGAGACCCAGTTCGGTTGTGCGATGTAGAAGGTTCCGATGCGGAGGGTGTCGCGGGGGGCGATGATCGGTGCGACGACGTCGACGGGGCCGGGGAGATGGAGCTGGGTGTAGTCGGTCGGGGTGGTGTCGGTGTAGGTGGGTGGTGTGTAGGTGTCGGTGTCGTAGTCCCAGTTCGGTAGCGGCTGGTAGTCGATGTGCTGGTATTGCGCGGGTGGGTCGATCCAGTAGATGGGCTCGGTGAGGGCTGGAGCTTCTGTGGCCGGCGGCGGGGTGGGTTCGGTGGTCACGCCGCTGTCGGTGATGCCGGCTTGTCCTCCTCCGTCGGTGATGCCGGCTTGCCCAGGCGCTGCGATCGCCGGTGGTGCGAGCGTGATTCCGGCTGCCACTGCTGCGACGACGGCGATGGCGCTCTGGCGGGCGAGGGTGGGGCTGCGGTGTCGGCCGCGCCGGTGTGCGCGGCGGGCGGCTCGGTGGGCTGAGGTGGTGTCGATGCTCATGTGGTGCCTTTCGTTCAGGAGGGTATGGATGGATGCAGGGAGGGATGCTCGTGTGCGGGGCCGGCTGATAAGAGGTCAGTCCGCGGCGTGGGCAATGAGATCGATGACGGTCGAGGCAACAACGGTCAGGGCTTCGGTGGTGCTACGCCGGAGCTTCGAGGGCGCGATGCGCTCTCCGGAGGCGAAGAGTGGTTCGAACGGCATCCGGGCGACCGAATAGACGCCGGCGTCGAGAAAGGCGTCGACAGCGTCGATTTCGACCATCGGCGCATCGCCCGGTCCGTCGGTGATGACGACAATGGTGCGAGCCATCATCGCCCGGCCCGCGGTGGCGGCGAGGTCGAGGAGCATGCGGTGCGCGGCTGCGGCGGCGTCGCGGCGGAGCGGGACGGGCACCAGGAGGACGTCCGCGTGGGTGGTTGCCCAGTGCCAGCTGCCGGCGAGGCGGTTGTTGCCGGTGTCGGCGACGAGGATCTCGCGGTGCTGGGACAAGATCTGTGCCGCGGCATGGGCGTCGTCGTAGCCGAGAGCGGATCCGTGGGCGCCGTTGTTGCCGGCGACGATGTCGTCCCCGCTTGGTTGGCGGGTGAGGTACTGCGAGAGCGCCGAGGGCCGGATGCTGCCGGGCTGGGCTGTCTCGGCGGCGATCAGTGCGAGCAGGTCGTGTCCGTCGCGGGGTGGGGTGCTGACGCGGTCGGCGAGGCTGCCGCCGACATCGGCGACGTCGACGCAGACCGTGGTTGCGGCGCCGCGGTGTTCGGCGATGATCGCGTTCAGCCCTACCGCGAGTGGGGTTTTGCCGACGCCGCCTTTCGGGTTGGCGATGGTCACAATCGAGAACCCCGGGAGTGGGCCGGTGATGGATGCGATGGCGGCGCGTTGACGAATTTCGGCGGACCCGGGTTTCGGGGCGATTTGAAGGTTGAGGAGGGTGTTGAGTCGGCCGCGTAGTCCGGTGCGGGCGGGTTCCTGGGAGCCGGCCGTAATTTCGGGTGCTGCGAGCACTGATGTCGAGGTCGGTGTGCGCGCCCCGGGGACTGACCGGGTATGAGTGTCTACTCCCACGGCTGGCGGTGAATCGCCGAGGGGTGTCACCGCCATCGTGACCGGTTCCTCGACATGATGATCCGGCCGCGTCTGTGGTGTGTCGGTGGGCGTGGGGATGGGTCCGGTGGGCAGCGATTGCGCCACCTTCCCGTCCGGTGCGACGGTGAGTTGGCGGGAGCGGCCTGCTTCCTGCACGGTGACCTCGACGGGTGAGCCTGCGTCGGCGGAGTGTTGTCGGCTGAACTGTGCGATCACCGCGTGGATCGACTGCCCGTTGTCGGCGGACAGTTCCACTTTCTCGTCCCCTGCCCCGCTCACGAGTGCGGTTCGCTCGGAGGTGATTTCGATGGCAAGGGTCGACATCACGCGGTGGTTCCGGTGAAGGCTCCGACGCCGGAGAGTTCGGTGTCCATTTCGAGGACGATGGTGTCGGCCTTGTCGAGGGCGGCCAGAGCGTCGTCGCGGGCTTTGCCGTCGGGGAGTACTTCGATGATCTGGCGGCGGGTGGCGACGGCTCTTTTGATTTCGTCGAGTCGCGGAGCGGTCAGTTCCTGGTCTTCGCTGAGTTTCGGTAGCCATGTGGGGATGGCGTTTTTGAGGACGCGGCGTAGTTCGGTGATGACGGGATCGCCGCCGCCTTTGGGTGCTGCGAAGGGGTTGCGCAGCACGGTGATGTCGTCGGCGGTGGGGGTGATCGATTGGGAGATGCGGCGGCTCATGGGTGGACCTTTCGGGTGAGGGTTGTGCAGATTTATCAGCGACGTCGGGGCTGCGGTGTCAGGGCGCGGGTGCGGTGGTATCGGGTTCGGGGAGCAGGACGACTTCGTGGGGTCCGTAGGTGATGTGGTTCTTGATCCGTCCGGTGCCGTGGAAGGTCAGGGTGGTTTCGGTGACGGCGCCGCTGTCTTTGTCGCGGATGACGGTGACCGCGGCGACGGTCGCGGGGTGTTCGTTGCCGTGTCCGTCGTCGACGAGGACGGTCATTCCTTCGGTGACCGCGGAAGCGGGTATCGCGTCGGCGAAGTCGTCCTCTGGGTCGGCGGCGGGGGTGTCGTCGTGGTGGCCGAGGACGGTGGGCTCGGGAGCTCGGCCGTAGGCGCGGGCCGCGACGGCGACAGAGCGTTCGGATTCGATGAAGTGGCGCAGTTCGGTCGAGTAGAACGCGATGTGCGGTTCCTGCTGGGGCCGTAGCCCTTCGATGATCTTCTTCTCCGAGGTCGAGAGTTGATTCCATTTGTTGGGGTGCGGGTCGACGTTCGGGGTCCACCACATCTGCGCATCGACGGGCACGCCGTCGTTGCCGAGGGCGACTCCGCGGCCGGGGATCGAGGTGTCGATCTCGCGGCCGATCTGCGAGTCGCCCCACAGCATCATCGCGCCGTCCTGCGAGAGGTTGCCGAGGGAGATGCGGGTGCCGAAGTTGTCGCGCGCGTTGCCCGAGGCGCCGCCGAAGAGGGACGCGTCGGGTCGTTGCACACCGAGCAGAAGCCGGATACCGGCCGAGCGTGCGAGGACGGCGAGATCGGCCCACGCCCCGAGTGGGTCGAGTTCTTTGAGGAGATCGCGGGTTTCGTCGTCACCGGTTTTGGCGAGGCGCTGCCATTTGCCGGAGAGGATGAAGAACTCGTCGAGCACAGCGATCAGGAGAGGGAGTTGGGACGGCTCGATCTTCTTCACGTGGACGTAGTGGTTGCGGGCCATCATTTCGCTGTGCAGGGCACGCACGAGCATCGCGGAGCGGACGGCGTCGTAGACGATGGCGGCGCACCCGGGGTAGCCCTCGAGTCCGTCGAGTTCGATCATTTTCGGATCGACGCCCAGGAACGGGATTCCTCGTCGCGAGGCTTCGGTGAGCAGGGTGCGGATCACCGATGTCTTGCCACCGCCCGTGGGTCCGACGATCAGGCAGTGAGGTTTGTTCGACTTGGTGGAGATGTCCCAGAACATGTATACCTCCGATGCTGCCGTCGCGTAGGGCAGGTGGCGCAAGTTCTCGTCGACGAGTTCGAGAGGGTGATCGACGCGGGTGGGCAGGGGGGCGCGCAGGCCCATCAGGAGGTAGCCCTCGGAGGGAAACCAGTCGGTGGCCCAGGTGCGGCCGGATTCGTGCTCGCCGGCGAGGGCGGCGAGGGCTTCGTCGACCTTCTTCTGGAATCCGCGTGCACCGCTGGAGAGGGTGGGTGTGAAGGTGATCTTGAAGGCGGTTTCGACGTCGCCGTCGAGCGAGGCGACGCTCACGGCGGGCTCTTTCAGCGGTCCGTCTTTGAGGGAGTTCGCCAGTGCCTTGTGCCGCGGTGATCGGAGATCGGGTTGAGTCAGCGTGCGGGTGATGCGGATTCGGTCGCGGTGGGCGTCGTGGACGACGGTGTAGGTCCATCTGCTGGTGCGCCTGCTCGCGGAAGCCCGTACTGCGGTGGTGAATTCGCCGAGCTCTTTCGGACGGATGATGGCGCCGCGCGTAAGTGTGATGGTGGCGCTGCGCAGGGTGGTGATGCCGGGCGGGTATCCGACGCTGATTTTGACCGGGGTGTGGCGGGTGCTTTGCCGGATTTGGGCGTCGAGTCCGGCGCGGTGACGGTGGGTGAGGAACCGTGCGATATCGCAGGCGAGCAGGCAGACAGTGAGGGCGGCGAGCGGCCACCGATATTGGTGGACTGCGGAGACTGTGCTGTCGAGTTGAGGGGTCGAGAATTGTTCGGCGAGTTCGAGGAGCTGCGGCGCGAGAAACGCGAGTGTCGTTGCGATGACAGCGAAAGGCGCCCACGCCCTGTAGGGGCGGATGGCGGACTCCCCCACACCGCTTGTTCGCGCGTGAGGCTTGTCGGAGCCGAAGAGGTCGACGAGAAAGTCTTTGAGCGGGTCCTGCTGGCTTCTGCTCACCGTCCACTCCTCTCACTCAAATCCAGTCCACGACAGTCGTCGCCGGGGCGTGTGGGGTGCACTGTCACATAGCGCGGGAAGCAATCTCAACCCGCCTGTGGATAACTTGCTTCGCGGGTGTGTGGCTGGAGCGTGCGTCACCTGCCCGAGCGGTGATACCGGGGCGCGATAGACACCCATCGCCTCTACCCGCGGCTGGTTCTGGTTGTGGTGCTGCGCATTACCGATCGCAGGATCCGCGACGGCATCGCTGATACACCGTTTGGGGACTTGTTCAACCACCTAGGCCACGGCCCCGACGACGATGTACATCTCGCGTGGTTTTTGTCTTCCCGCGCCCCTGTTCGCGGACCCCTTTCAGGCCCTCGAACGTCACGCTTCGTGAGGTACAGAACCCGGTGCACGAACAGCCGAGAACGGTGTCGACGACACCGCGGCAGGCGCCACGCCAGAATGACCCGGCGATACCCCGTACCGAACCCTGACCAGCAGCTGATTGAAATATGTTGGCGCGAAGCAATTTTGAGCAGTACACTCCCCCTAGGCCCGAAGGGCCGGGGGAGTGACCCCGAAGGGGAAGAGTGAATCGGACCCCTGAATTCCACCTCCGATCGCGACCTCTGCAGGCACCCTCAATGCGGGACTGTTCGAGCACGGGGTGCGCAGCCCCCCACACATGCGTGCTGACCACGCTATGCACGCAAAGCATGCACACCACGCAGGCAGTGACGAAGAACCGTTCGTCAACCCTCAGACCATGTCCCCGCCGCGGGTGCCTCGAGCAAGTTCCAGCAGGGGTCACCCACACAGCTGGCGGACACGTTCCGAAAATGGTTCTGCGCCAAATTCTTGAGGCGGACGAAGGCCACGAAGCACAGCAAGCGAGGCACGTGGCGATCGCCACGGTCTGCGGCGGGTCCGTCGACCATGCCCATTCACAGTTGTCTGCCAATCCACTGAAGGAACCCTCCCGTTGAGGTCTGGGAAGTCTCCCGCGGACACCCGCAGCGAAGACCGTTCCGTGGCCGCGCTCCCCCTGCATTCGAGTTAGTTCCCACGATCGCCGAGAGATCCCCGGCGGATGAATCGCGACACCTGAACGCACCCGACACGACGACACGCGCTCGCGCTGATCGGCCAGCGCGCCAACCGCGGGGTCGAAAAGTTATCCACAGGTCGCATTGAAATTCCCGCCACCACTCTTCTACGTTTCCGCGCAACCACATTCGTGGGGTCTGGTTTCACCACTGTGTTGGAGAGTGCTCATGTTTTCTCTTGCTTCCGCCGTGATCGACGTGTCGATCACGGCGACGCATCCACCGCTCACCGCGAATGCAGTGACCCTCGCGCAGTCGACGGACATCAATACCGGTGGTCTGCGCACGTGGATCAAGGACAACATCGTCTTCACCATCCTCATCGCCCTCGCATGTGTAGTTCTCGTCGGCGGGCTCAAGGGCAATTTGTCGCGGGTCTTCACCGTCGGCGGACTCGGATTGTTCGGGCTTGCCTACCTCGGTATCGCGACATCGGAATCGGCGGCCACGGGGATCGGCAATTGGATTCTCGGACTCTTCGGTATCTCGACCTAACCGCTGATGCCTGCGCAGAGAACATTCGAAGGGGATGCTCGGTGATCGACAACGACGACCTGATGTACCGCGTGGACCGGCACTACCTCGGTCCGACGGGTTATCCACTGCCCGTGCGGATCCGCTACACAGCCGGCATCGTCGGCGTGGTTGCTTTCGTGGTGGTGTTCGTGATCGGTCGCGGAATTCTGCACGTCCCGCTCGGGTTCAAATCGCTGATGGTGATGGCCGTGATCACGGTGTGGCTTACGACCCGGATCGCGAAGTTCGTCACCCCGGACCGCCCACTGCGGTCGGTTCTCAAGGCCGCCCTCAACGACCTCGTTGCGCCGCGCCCACCGAAGCGCGGTGCACCCGTGTTCATCTCGCTACCCGAGCGGTTGACTACAGGAGAACGTGCCGTCGTACCTGTTCGCCTCGACGGTGAGGATCACCGATGACCGCTCCCGAGAACGACATTGCGGCTCTGTTCGATCCGAAACTCGACGACCCGCTTCCGGTTATTCCTCCCGGTGCCCTCCCGCCTTCGTGGGCAGCAGTGCAGTCGTATGCTCCGCAACCGGTACGTGCGTGGTCCGAAGCCGAACACGCACACGTTCCGGATGGTTCTGAATACGACCACGGCGAGGACGACCCCGACGGCCTCATCTCCCCTGCATCCGATCCGGACCACGTCGCAGACAAAGCGTTCGGCCGTCAGCGTCGCCGCACAGGCAAGAAACGTGCAAAGTCGGCAACAGATCGCGACAAGACAGCAGCGAAAAAACGAGCAGACCGCGAACGAAATGCGGTACGCCTGAAACTGACCGGCACATCAGCGAACATCACCCGCACCGCGACCACGTCCACCGCATGGTTCGTCCAACGCCAGGGCCCGTGGAATTTCCGCACCACCGGAAAGCAGCGCCGCTTCATCCAGGACGAAGCGATCATCCTGACCAACCTGCAGAAGGCCGGCGTCAACAAGGTGCATCGCCGCCTCGTGCGCACCCCGTTCCCTGTCGCGCAGTGGGCGGTCGATCACGACAAGTGGGCAAGCCCGATTCCCGATGTTCCTGGCGCATTGTCGTGGGCGGACTACCTGCGCGGGCAGCAGCATGCGATGTTGTGGTCCAACGCGACGATCAAAGGCCGCTACTGGGGTATCGAACTTCCGCAACGTTCCTCAGTGGGCCAGGGGTTGGACTGGACCGCCCGGATGCTGCGGTATGTCGCTGACTGGCCGCTGCTGGGCAGGGTGTGCACGGGGGTGAACAGCTGGGCCGACGACGCCTTCGAACGCGAGCAGAAGGCCCTTGCCGACCACCTCGCCACACTCGAACGCATCATGTCTGGCCGAGGAGTGAAAGCAACCCCGGCCACACCCGCCGCGATCGACTACTTGCTGCGCCGATCAGCGACCATCGGTCTGCCGCTGGAGGCTGGCGGTGCGATCGCCGGCGCCGGAGATTGGGAAGAGACCGACGTCGCCGCCATGGAGGATCTCACCGACCTCTCCCTCACCCCAGGCGACGGGTACACGACCGTCTCCGGCGTCGTCGACGGCCGCAAGTACACCGGCGTGGTGATCGTGCTGACGATCGGCCGCATGGCTCCCCTACCGATTCCGGAACGAATGCTGCCGTGGCAGATCATCGGCGATCCGTCCGGTGAACCTCTCGAATGGTCCGACCGCATCGAGCTGCACGACAAAGCGAAAACAATCCGCACCATGCGCTCCCTGACCGGCAAGATCGAATCGCAGTTCGACCACTACACCGTCGAACACGATCAGGTCCCACCGAAAGAGTTGGCGGAGCAGCACGCCCGCGCGCAGGACGTGATCTCCGACGTCGAAGAAGACCATTCCGGACTCTCTACTCGAACCACCGGGTGGTACCGCCTCGCGGTGGTCGGCACCGACCCCGACGATGCGCGGCAGAAAGTCTCCGATCTGCAGGAGATGTACTCACCGCACATCTCGCTCGAACAAGAGCACGGCCAATACCAATTGCTCCGCGAGTTCATACCCGGCGAGCCGCAAGCCAACATCGCCAACAAACGACACATGGATGTCGAAGCAGTCGCCGCCGGGATGGCGACCGTCAGTGACCGGATCGGTGACCGCCGCGGTGTCGTCCTGGGCGAGACCGGATCCATCTCGCCGCGCCCGGTGATCTGGGACCTGTTCGCCGCGCACGAGATCAAGCACAAGTCCGGGCTGACACCGATCGTCGCCGTACCCGGTTCGGGTAAGACGTTCCTGGCAGGCATGATCGTCTACCAAGCCGTGAGAGCCGGCGCGTACGGCGTTGTCCTCGACCCCTCCGGTCCGCTCGCTGCGTTGGCCGGTCTACCGGAGTTTCGTGACATCGCCCGCGTCTACGCCCTCACCGGTCGCGATTCACGCGCTGGCGCCTTGAACCCCTACCGCGTGATCACCGATCCGCGTCGTGACGATCCCGAGTACGACGCTCGCAATGTCGAGTTCGCCCGGGATGCAGATCGGTTCGCCGCGGCGCAGTCGAAGTTCGAGGCGGATATGCGTGCAGCTGCTGCCGAGCGTGTCGAGGTCGCCGTCTCGGTGCTCAAGATGATGCTCACCGAACGGCATCTGCATCTCGAGCACACCGAACCCGTGCTGCACATGGCTGCGAACATGGTCGGCGGCGACAGCAACCACAACCTCCGGGAAGTGTTGGCCTCGATCCAATCGATCGGAGTGAGCGATCCGGACCAGGCCATCAAAACGTGCGCGAACGGGTTGTACCAGCAGCTCAGTTTGATGTCGGAGCTCACCGAGGCGCGTGTGCTGTTCCCGGAGGAGGGCACGATCGGCAGTGGAGCGGATGCATTCGACGCTGACATCCGGTTGACGATCTTGACGATGCCGGGCCTGCAGCTACCGCCCGAAGGCACGCCGTCCTCGCAGTGGACACCGCAGCAACGGATGACGGCGCCGTTGATGCACATGGCCGCGTGGCTGGCGAACAGACTCGTCTACGAAAAGCCTCGCCATGTGCGCAAGGTGCTCTTCCTCGACGAGAACAAATATCTCGAATCCACTGGCGCCGGCCGCACCCTCAACCTCCGAATCGCCCGGGACTCACGCAAATTCAAGGTCCGCGCTCTGGTCTGCTCGCAGCTTCCGGATGATTTCCTCGGATTGGACGGCAGCGACGACAAGACCGCCCTGACCTACGAGGTGTTCGTCGGTGACGTCGGTGGTGATCCGCATGCAATCGAAGGCGCCCTGAAACTGCTCAAACTTCCCACCGGGCAAGGGTTCGAGCAGTTCCTCGCTGAACTGGGCAGCGGCGGCGAGGACACTCTCGACGAGGACACCGACACCTCCTATCAGGACGAAGCGCGGCGCTGGATGATCCGGATGGCCGACGACGTGGAACTGGTGCGTTCGAGCTGGATTCACTACGTGCATCTCGCGCATGTGTTCGCGGCGCTGAATTCCTCGTCGGCGAAGAACGCCCTCGGCGGTACCGCATGATCACCCGCGGAGGGCTCAGAGCGCCCTCAGCAGAGCTGGATGAGGCAATCCCCCCTCGATCGCGCGTTCGGGCGCTGACCGTCAACCTGGCGCGGGTTCTCGCCGTTCTGGCGTTGGTGCTGGTGCCCCTCGTCGCTCCGGGTGGGCCGATCGCATCTGCCGGCGGATTCGACTGCAAAGACGTCCCCTCCCCCGAGTTCCCGAACTCGGTCATGGCAGCCGAGTTCGATTCCTCGAGCAAAGACCGCGAACCGAAACAGAGCGGCACCGGCTACGAAACCTACGGGTGGGCCGGATTGCGCTGGTACACCTACGACCTCGGCTGCGGCAGCGACCTGGTCCGCGCACCCGACGCAGTCGCGGACACCACCCTGGGCAACACATTCCTCGCAATCGGCAAGGGATTCGCTGCTGCAGCGTTCTGGCTCGACGACCAGACGAAGACCGGAGCAGCCGCCGAAGAGGCCGGGATCGCCCCGGCGATGGTGCAGTTCGACCAGATCGTCGCCTCGATCTCCAACGGAATGCTCGGTGTCTACGGAACGGGCTCTTCGCGCTTGAGCGGGGTGCCCGGTAGTTGATGGGGCTCGTGGCCCCGA
>NZ_CAIJDS010000084.1:0-14908 GCF_903819475.1 Rhodococcus sp. UFZ-B548 | reverse complement strand
TCAACCGGATGGCTGCCTTCTATGAATCGGTCATTTCATATTTCGGATTGCAGTTCAAACCGGGATTCGATGTCTACAAGTTCACGGCCACGGCATCGTCGGTCGTGGAAGGTCTAATCGGGCGCAGCTTTGTCAATCCAACGCTGGTCAATACTCCGGTCAGCGGACCCGGGATCAAAGGTGAATCCGCCCCTTGGCATCTCGCGGCAGTTGGATGGCTCGGAATCTTGGATGCCATGACTGAGCCGACTCCGGAGCACGGCGAGCCAGGTGACGAATAGATAAGATCTTCGGCGCTGCCGCGTTGACGTGGTTTCTCTCTGCCCCAGTCGATACCGACCATTGTGGGCCAGTGGGTCCGCGTCGGTAGCTCAGCCAGTCCGTCAGTGCTCGGTAGGTGAGGTCGTCTCGGTAACTCCTTAGCGCCACTTTTCGCGGTTCCGTCCCTCGATTGCCTAGTCACCGTGTTCCACGAAGGATGACCCACTCCGCGAGCACACGATTAAGCACCTCTGAGTCTTCGGTGGGATTCACCCGTGCGGCTCGCACCATGATCGGTTCCAGGATCTCCTCGAATCGCGTGATGCTCGCGTCCAACGCCGCCCGCCTAGTCGCGCCGCGCGCGTGCAGCATGCGATTGAGATCTCCGACCAACTCGCATAGTTGGACCACTTCGGCGTCACTGATCGGTAGTTCCCCGACAGGATGAGAGCTCTCAGTGCTGTCGTGCTCCAAAGGGATTGGTTGGTCACCAGTGATGGCAGCCATAGCGCCACCCACTTGCCAACGAAGAACCTTGTCGAGCTTGGCAAGCGTTGAAACACGAATCGGGCCACCTGCGCCGCTCTCGAGTCGCACCATCGTTGGTTCGGCCGGCCCTCCCGCTTCGGCGACTGCTGCCAAGCTCAAGCCGAGTACTCGGCGACGTGCACGAAGGACCTGGCTGAACCGTTCAGCGTCTACAGGAGTGAGCGCACCTGTCATAGTGATCCAGTCTTCTCGCGGGTTGTCATCTGGACCGCTTCGGGGTCTTTGATGACTGCAGCGTAGATCGGTGCCCGCTGCTGCCCACTCAGGGCACCAATGCGGTCCATCAGCAAGTCCGTGATGACGCGCTCTACTCTGGTGTTCTCTTCCTGGGTGATGACCGCCTGGTAATCGAGTGGTTCACCTACGCGTATCCGGACCTTCGCGGGCCGCCAGATCACCTTGTCCGCCGGGTTGAGACGCTCCGTTCCGATCATCGCTACAGGGATGATCGGAACGTTCGTCATCAACGCGAGACGAGCGACGCCTGTCTTGCCCTTGAACAGGCGCCCATCCGGGGAGCTGTAGCTTTCGGGGTAGATACCTACGATTCCGCCAGTTCGGAGAATGGTTTGCAGTTGCTCCAGCGCCTTCTCAGCGGAGGCCTTGTCGTAGCGATCAATCGGAATCTGCCCCGTTGCGGTGAAGAAGAAACGTTTGAATGCACCCCAGATCCCGGGTGCGGTGAAGAATTGAACTTTCGCAGGAAAAGTGATTCGACGCTTGAGTATCATCGCAAGGAAAAACGAATCCACGACCGCCAGATGGTTGCTTGCGATAATAACGGGTCCGGTACGGGGAATGTTTTCTACACCCTCAACAGAGGGCCTCCCTAGCAGCCGAAGAACCGGACCGATAAAAACGTTCTTGAACAGTAGATACCACACAGAATTTCTCCTATCCGGGAATTACTAGGTGGCCGAGTGAAGCAACACAGAGAATGGAGTACGTTGCTCGATTCCATCGAGCATTAATGACTTCGGATCGCGGCTCATTCATATGATCGATAATTGCGCTTTCATCTGCGAGCGATCCGACTCGATACCTGTGGTAGATCGTTATGACCATGCCAGTGCAGGCGACCAGACCCCACCAGCCCATCAGCCAGATACATGCCGCCAGGTTGAGCCCGCATCCGATTGCCGTAGCAAGCACTGCGCCCTGTGCAGCTCGAACAGCCCCATGTCGAACAGCGATGGTGTGAATCCCGCTTGCTTGATCGGCATGGAGATCGGGTATTGAGTGCCACACACCCCTACTTGCCGTGGAAAGGGTGAGCCCGAAAAGCAGAACGCTGGCGGCAGCATTGAATTGCGTGTCGGGGACGGTAGACATTGCGATCAATCCAGGGGCCAGACCTGATTTGATCCCCATGCACAGGGGACCGATTATGATTCGGCTTTTCATTCGAAACGGTGGTGCACTATATGCCCAGTTTGCGGCTATAGCTAGAATCGTCGCTCCTACGATGAATGGCCTATCGAGCGCGACAGCGGCAGTCATTGCTATAGCGATAGCGCTGACCTGTTCTGCGAAGTAAATACGCACCGCCCGCTGTACACCAATAGAGCGAAGCGCATCGGTCATGTATCGCTTCTTTGCATTGCGCAGATCGGACCGTATGTCCACGACAGTGTTGAGTACGAACCCGCCGAAGACCGTGAGTGCATTTATTGCAAGCCCTACCAGCAGCCACGGCGACCACAGCGCAGAGATCCCTGATGCCACGACCAACGCCCCCCATGCGAATGTGGGCAAATAAGTACCGGCGTGATCCAAACGGTGGAGACCTGCAAGGGCAGATCGAGGTCCTTCGCCGACATCCCTCTGGACTCTGATTCTCACGTCCGGAGACGGGCGCATGGGTTTCCCTTTTCTGCTGGTAGACGTGCATGTTCCCTAATGTCAAACTGTGCAGTTGGCGCGGGGACCGGGCGGGTAACCGCCGCCCGGTCCCCGCGCCTCTTTGTCAGCGGTTGGCAGTGTTGGTGCATCCCAGTCGCACCAGTACGGCGGCCTCGTTGATGCTGAGAGCTACACCAGCGGGATCGAGGCCTTGGCGCAGTCCTTCGCACTCTTCAGCGGTGGGGGCGGTCATCGCGCAGTGCGCGACTCTGGTTGGCATGTACGTGCCTCCATCTGGCCCGACGGGGTCGAGTGGGTAGTTCCCCGTGGGATCGGGTTCCTGTCTGCGTTCGAGCCTCCATCCTGCGGATTCGAGGCACTGCTGGTTCCACTCGACCGCCAGTGATCGCAACGGGGTCCCGAGCGCGGCACCATCGCGGTAGTTCTGGCACGTTCGCCGCGCCGGTTCGGTAGCCGGGTCGAGCATCTGGAACATGCTGATGATGCTGTCGGCCTGTTCCTTGCACGTCTCAGGGACAGCGGCGAGCAGTGCTACGCGCTCTTCCGCGATGGTGTGTTCTGGCTTGTCGTCGGTGGCGATGACAACGCCGGTGACGGCGGCCGCCGCAACGACGGTCACGGCTGCTGCCGCGAGGTACAGCTGGGTTCGGGTTTTCATATGGGGTTCCCTTCCTTGTCGAGCGGCACCATGCCGGTGCCGCTACCTGACGCAGCCTGATTGGTCTGCGCAAGCTGGTAGGCCTTGCTGTGCCCGTCCTGGGAGACGCTGCGCCACAACGGGTCCGCGAAATGCATGCTGAGGTTGACCAGGAACCAGTCCGCGCCTTCGAACAACAGCGCCTTCCCCGGCGGAAGGCTCGCAATGTCGCCCTGGTGCAAGACCTTCTGCCGGACTGTCGAGTAGCTCGGGTTTCGCTGGCGAATCGGGATGCTGTATTGGCCGACGTACGACGTGGATTCGCTGTAGCTGGTCATCATCCGGTCGTACTCGCCTGCCGCGTTGCTGAGCGCGTCGAGGGTGTAGGGCTCGATGACACCGTTGAGCACGACTTTTGTCGGGAACAGAGTCAGGAAGCCATCGGCTGCTTGTCCCCACCGTGCGCGGGCTCGGGAGAGATCTTGGATGCCGACGATGATGTGCAGGGACTGGCCGCCCGCCTCGCTGACAATGGCCGGCAGTGGGATCGGGGCGGTGTTGTTGGCCTCGTCGAGGACGAATGTCACGTGTGGACGTTTGGGCTCGTACCCCTGCTCTTCGGCCGCGTGCCGTTGGTAGGTGGCATACCGGATCTCTTCCAGCAGACCGGCGATGAGCGGGGCATATTCCTGCTGCCGCTCGGGGCTGGCAGTGATGTAGAGGGTGTCCGAGCTGCGGACGAACTGTCTCGGGTCGAAGTTCGGGTTGGTGCCGATTTCACGGGCGCTCACGCTGCCGTAGATCCGGAACAGGCGCGTCATGCTGGATTTGATCGAACCGCGTTCACGGTCCGGGATAGCAAGCAGGCCTGCGTGTTGTCCGGCCGCGATCTTGGCCCCCTGGTCGCCGTTGCTGGCGGCGTAGATGAGCGCACTGTCCACTTCCTGGGTGACGTCCGCTGTGTCCGGGTTCTGCACCCAGTCCGCAACGGTCGAAATCGAATGTCCGCCGAGGACTGCCGCATACAGCAGAACTTCGATCCAGTCGCGGCCCTTTTCCATGAAGTGGTTGTCCGACTCGCCAGAGGACCTTTCCTGGCCCATCATCGGGGCCGCGATCCTGGTGGCGATCATGCGGGCGTCGTCCCATGTTCGGATCGATACCAGCGGTGACCAGCGGGCCTGGATGATGCCGGGCGGTGTCTGTTCGCCCCCGCCCGGGTCAAAGTGGAAGACCCGACCGACTGCACCGCGTGCGTACGCGGTCGCTTGTAAGAGGTCGAGCTTGATCGAGCTGACAACACCAGCTCCTGGGATGACGTAAATCGACGGTATGAGCACCGCGGCGGTCTTACCACTGCCGGGTGGGCCGATGACCAACATGGCGCCGCGTGAGTTGGCACCGACATAGCGGCCGGTGTCGTCCCATCCCACATGCCCTCCGCCTGGCTTCTGCCAGCCCTTCGACGCCACCGCAACGATCTCAGTACTGGGCGACGGAGACGCCAGGACGATCTCGCGATCTGTCTTGGGCGATCTGAATGTGCTCTTGGAAATACTCTGACCAGCCGTTAAGCGTCCGATCGCGAACACAACGCCATAGACGATCAATGGGTACGAGGCGAGGAAGAAGACCACCAACGCGCAAACCCAATGCCCTCGGGCGAACCGAGCACCCTTGCGGCCGTCCCACAGCCCCAGCAGCCCTGCCACCGCACATACGACGATCACTCCGGGCGCGAGATTCGGATCTCCGTTCGTAACTCGGTAAATCAGAAATACCGGCGAGAACAGGGCAAACAGGATCCAATACTGACCGTCACTGTTTCGGCGCATCTCCACGCCGCCGGTGTCCTGCGGCCCCCACTGGCGGTTCATCGGCCGCGCTCCTGATCCTTTTCCGTGCTGCGTTGCTGCTCGCGCTCGGCCGCACGACGTGCCGCCTCCTCGCGGGCCTGCTCCCGCGTCATCGGTCCACGTTGCTCGGTGTTCTCCTGCGTCATGGGTTGCGCCTTCCTGTCCTCACTGGTCTCCATTCCTGTACTGGGTGTTTGTCGTTGCTGCTGGCGCTCGGCCGCACGACGTGCCGCCTCCTCGCGGGCCTGCTCCCGCGTCATCGGCTGCTGCATTTGCCGGGCCTCCCGAGCGGGCGGCCGGCCTTCCCCCTTCCCCCTGTCCACGTCCTGCTGCGTCTTCTGTTGCTCGGCGAGCCGCGTCTGGGTCTTGTTCCAGCTGAACTGCCCGCCAAGCTGGGAGCCCTTGAACCACACCTGTTCCCTGGCGGCGTTGGCCTCCCCTGTCGCCGCCGTGGTGTGGCCCTCGAGACCGTAGCTGTAGCCACTGACTCGGCCGGTGGTCTTGGAGACGTTGGCCCGGTAGTGCACGCCCTGCTCGGTCAACTTCTGCTCGTATGAGGCCCTGGTGCCGTCGCTCGCCCGCTCGGCCGCGGTCAGTTTGTCGCGGAGCTGCTCGCGCTCCGGCCGTACGCTCCGCCGCTCGGCGCTCTCCCGCTCGCCCTTGGACACCTCGGGCCGCTCGCGGTTGTACTTGCGGCTGGCGTCCTCGAGACCGTGCGTGCGTTCGATCTGGCGGCTCGCGGCCTGCGCCTTCGCGTAGTCGTGGCTGGTCTTGGCCAGCTTCCCGTCCCACTGCACCCGGCTGACGGTGATGTGGATGTGGTCGTCGGCGTGCCGGGTCGCCTCCCACGGGCACTTGTCGAACCCCATCCGCTCGACGTACTCGTTCGCAACCTGCTTCCATTCCCGGTCGGTGAGCTTGCGGTCGCTCTCCGAGATCCGGAGAGAGGTTCGGTGCAGCGGTTTGGCGACCTCGCCGCGTGCGGTCTTGGCGTGCTCGTCCATCACTCGGGCCCGGTCTTTCCACGTCCGGCCCGGTACGTTCCCCGCGACTTTGTGCGCGTTCTCGTGTTCGTCGCGGCGTCCAGGACCGTGGTCGTACGCCAGGGCCCCGTACGCCGATGAGCCCTTGCTGATGCGCGGGATCACGTGCGCTTGCCGAGTGCGTGATAGCGGCGCAGCAGGTCCGCAATGCGCGCGTGCACGTCTGCAAACTCTTCGTGCAAACCGGCGTCGTAGCCCTCGGCAACGTCCGCGAGTTGCGCGAGGTTCGTCACCGCTCCTGCGAGCTGGCGGCGTACCTCGTCCAGACCGGCCGGAACCGTCAGTGTTGCCGACGCCAACGGGTACCCGATGAGCGCGGCAACGGTGTACCGCACCCACGTTGCAACGCGCGCATATCCGCCGCGCAACGCGGCGTCATTCCAGCGTCCGAACTCGTCATCTGTGAGACGAACATTGACCAACTTCTCCCGCCGCTCCGACGTCCTCTCGTGTGACGCAACAGCCGTGTTCACCGTCGGCAAAAGTTCCTCTGCAAGGTCCGCAACAGCACGCGCACTCTGCAATGAATCCGCCACCACCCTGCCCAGCCGATTGCTGCCCTTTGCGCGCTCGTTCAGCACGCCGCACAGACGCACGAACCGCGTCGCCTCGTCGCCGGAAATATCGACCAACTCCGTACCGCTTGCGGCGTCGATCGGTTCGCGAGTCAGTGAGTCGTTGACGACCTCGCGGCACCAGTGCGCCAACGAGCTCCACGGCGAAGCGTCGAGCGCACGCGACCATGCTGCGTGTTCCGTCGGCTCCAACCGGACTGCCACTACTCGACTCCTCACGTGCGACCACTCTCCATCTGTGTTGCGTGTGCGCGGGTGCGTCGCAGCGTAGCTGCGCGCACACCGTGCACCGCCTCGCGCGGTTCCACGCCACGCGACCAGGTGCCGAAAGGCACCGCCGTCGCGGGCGGGGAACCCGCACCGACTGCGGCGGAGCCGCGTCGGAACCCCGGATGGAGCGTAGCGAAATCGGGGCGAGTTGCCTGTGAGCGTAGCGAACGGCATATCTCGCTGCAAGACTTCGCCGCCTCGCACGCCTTTCGCGGGTGGCGGGTCGCAGCGTGGGGCCTGTCTCCGGCTCGAGTGCGCCCCGCGCGCTCGGACGGTGGCCGGCCCCACGTGTCACGCTGGCGTGACACTGCGCCGCCAGGCGCACACCGCGCGCAGCGCGTGTGGTTGACGAGGTGGTGTGCGCTCGCGTGCCGTCAGGCGCGCGGCAAACACCGACACGGCAACCACATACCGACCGCGCCAGCGGTCGCACTCGCGACACGCGCATACACTCCGAAACATGACTGATAGCCCAGTAGCTACGCCAACAGAAGCGGACATCGAAGCGCTTGCAAACAATCAAGTGCAACGCCGAATCGAAACCGGAAAGAAGGTCGCAGCAACGCTGGCCGAACTTACTGCCGCACGGGCCAGCGTCGCGTCACTGGAAACGAAGTACAAGGACGAGTACAGCGCAGCACTCGACAGTTCATGGACAGCGAAGGAACTATCGAGCCTCGGCATAGAACCCCTCAAACCGAAGCGTGCTCGACGTTCACCAAATACCGCAGCGCGAAGCCGAAGAAGCACTCGACGCAAAACGACGACGCAAGAAACGTAGAAGGCTGCCGCGCCACCGCTGCGCGCTGGCTTGCCAACTCATCGTCGGCGAGGTTGGCAAGGTGCATGGCCGGTCAAAGAGCAACGGTTTACCGCTACCTCGCCGCCGACGATGCGCAGGTGACGGCGTGAACACGTACGAGCGGGCCTATCGGCTCGGCGTCGCCCAGTCGCGCACCCTCGGCGCCCGTAACCCGTTCCGGCCAGCCAAGCTGCACACCCGCGAGATACTTCTCGCGCAGTGCTGGCGGGCCGGCCGTCTCCATGACATGCTTGCCAGCTTCAAAACAGACGGAGTGATCGCATGAACTACCTCGATGACGATTTCGAACGGGCCATGCGCACCACGCCCGCCCAGCTCGCCGAGCGAGAGGGACTCCGCGCCAAGGGTGCCGCACTGTGGAAGGCCCACCTCGAGAGCATCGGACATCAGGTCACCTACCGGGTGCCACAGCTGCTACGGTTTTCGCAGCTCACGGGTGCGCAACCCGACCGCAGCAGCGCGGGTTGTAGAGCAAGTGACTCTTAATCACTGGGTCCAGCGTCCAGCATCTGAGGTAGTTCGTTGGGTATGAGCAGCGCTGGCAGAACCTTGAGGCGTAGGGCCGTGCGATTCGGGTGACCGGGGCGCGACGAGCTTTCTGAGGGTCGGGCGGGATAAGGCTTTGGGTTGCCTACTTGAAGAGTGTGCAACGGAGCGAAGCCCGGGATACCTGATATGGCTACGGCGTGCCTACCTAAATAATTCGTCCGGGTGGGGCAAGGTTTCCCGCATGGATCTTTCGGGGGCGGAACTACTCACTGACGATCGATGGGCGCTAGACGTACTGCTACCGCATCGGCCGTACGCGACGAACCAACTGGACCGTGGCCAGTACCGCATGAGCCGGGACGACGCACTGGCGATGCGCTACGTCGAGCACTCACCACATGCGCTTCTGGGATCCATCGTCATCGACTGCGACCATCCCGACGCCGCTATGCGCGCCTTCGAGCAGCCCAGCGACCACCCTGCGCCCTCCTGGGTCGCACAGACCATCAGGGGACCGCACGCTGGACGTGCACATCTGGGCTGGTGGCTCGCCGCACCGGTCTGCCGCACCGACTCGGCGCGGCTGCAACCGCTCCGGTTCGCTCAACGCATCGAAGCTGGGCTGAGAACGTCGGTGGGAGGCGATTTCTCATACGGCGGGCAACTTACCAAGAATCCCATTCACCCTGACTGGGAAACGCTCTACGGGCCAGCAAAGCCGTACGAACTCCGCGACCTGGCCACCATCCACACACCTCGGCAGATGCCCCGCCGGCCCGACCGCGCGACAGGGCTCGGCCGCAACGTCACCATGTTCGACACCGCGCGGAAGTGGGCCTATCCGCAGTGGTGGCGCCACCGTGAAGGCACCGGTCGCGACTGGGAACGGCTCGTGCTGCAACGCTGCCATGCGATCAACACGGAATTTCCCGAGCCGCTCCCGTTCATCGAGGTTCGCGCCACCGCGCAATCCATTGCTCGCTGGATATGGCGCAACTTCTCCGAAGAGCAATACCGTGCCCTCCAGGCGCACCGCGGCAGCAAGGGTGGGCGGACAATGACTGAGAAGCGGCGGCAGTCGATCGTGGCCACGAATAAGCGTCGGGCCGTAGATCGTGCCGCCATCCTCGCTGAGTTGGAGGCATGATGGCTGCTGAGAACCCGATGCGCCGGTCAAAGACTGCGAAGGAGATGGCAGCACGTCTCGGAGTGTCCGAACGCACCATCCGCAACGTCGTTGCTGAACCCCGCGCGGATTTCGAGGCTAGAGCACAGGAGCGACGTCAACGCGCGGTCGAGCTGCGGGAACAAGGCCTGAAGTATCGCGAGATAGCCGAGGAAATGGGCTGCTCTGTTGGCACAGTCGGCACACTGCTGCACCACGCGCGGAAGTCGGGCATGAGTGATCGGAGGCAAGCCAGCGCGTAGCGGTGGCGCGGCAGTGCTTTCTTCTACGCCTTCCGGGACAGGCTTCTGGGACAGCTGTGCTGGCGACTGTACGGGGATTGGGAGATCCACACAGTCGTCGTACTAACTTTCTATAAAGTTAGAAAACTCTGTTTACCAGCCAGTTAACGGCAACCTCAAGGTCACGACATGAGACCGCCAAGCTCTTCGAGTAGCGCCACAATTCTTTCTGCTTGCTCATTCGTGAGATTCACGATCCCCTTCTTCAACATCGCTTGGACTTTGACGGCTACGGCCTCCGGGTCTGGAGTCTCCGAAAATGCAGCGAGAAACCGGATCCACTGGCGCGCCGGTATCCCCGATACATTCATGTCTAGCTGCTCGTCCTTCCATTCATCCATCAGTCCTTTGACTCGGGCTACACGGCCGAAGTTTTTTCCAGAGTCTTGGACCGGACGATCTGAGATCTGCGTGCCAGCAGGGGGGTACGGAGCATCCACCGTGGCCATGATGATCTCGCTGTTTCTGCTCGCCGCGTTACCGCCTCGGGCATGCTTCCAGTAGTAGGTTCGCATGTGGGCTGCATAGCCGGCCTGTTCAACGAAAGGTTTGTGCGCGCGGGGCGTACCGCTGAGCACGTTGCTAAGTGTCCATGGAACAACAACGATCAGGTCCCACGGCGAACAGGCTGATGCGTTAGCGGTATATCGAAATGATGGCTCGGCTTCCTTACTGAGCAGATACCAACCTTTCAACTCAATGCCTAAAACCGGCAGGGTCACATCTGACTGCTTCACTAAACGAACGTCAGGGAATGACTGCGAAAAGCGTTGAAACCCGTACTCCTGCCACTCATCATCGGGATCCCAGACGTCTCGAAGCCTGTTGAGAGTTTCGACAGTCTGGATCTCGATCGCGCCGCCCAACAGGGTGTTGAGGGAGAACAGATCTGCAGCGTCTAAGCCTTCGATGTTGATGGTGCTAGTGAAATAGAAGGGGAGGGCCGCCAAAGCATCCAGCACGTTGCTACGCAGCTTTGTCCGCGGATCAGAGTCAGGAAGCTCCGCGCGGACTGGGGCCACGGATGCCGTACTGAGGGAGTCTGATTGGTCGGTCATGAGGCTGCTTTACTCTTCTTCATGAACTCGCTCTTGGCTACCTTCAATCTCTCCAATGCCAGGTCTTGGAACGTGCGGTCCACCTCTGCTACGCGTGCTTTCCGACCCAGGCCGACTGCCGCGACCGAGCCTGACGCAAGTCCACCGAAGGGTTCCCAAACGACATCCCTCTCGCGAGTGGTGGCCTGGACCTGCCGAGTCATGAACTCAAGCGGTTTCTGATTCAAATGCGCAGCACTCTGGTTTGTTGGTTTGTACACCCGGGGCGCTGACCTCTCCAATGTTCCCTTGAGCCGCTCCGAATCGCTTAGCGGCGGCCTACTCCATACGTTGGTTAGACCGTGCTCATGGTTCCATACTGCTCGCAATGCATCCCAAGCATCCGCAGTGATGGGAGTCTTTCCGTCAATCGCGAAGTACGGCCGCTTTGTCAACTTCCCGTGCTTGGTCGCATACCTGGCCATCGCTGCCACCATGTCCCCAGGCGGCCAATACCAGAGCCAGTCTTGGGTGAGATACTTGCGAGTCGCCGCATTCTTCACACCACAGGCTTCGTTAGATCGGTTCAGCGGAAGACCGGACCTTCGCCACTCCTCCCGGAGCCACTGTTGGACGTGCATCGTTTCTCCGTCCTCACAAGGAAGGAGAATCCGACGTCGGTAGAGCACCGACACCTCAGTCACGACCGGCAGCCGCCGAATAGTCTGGCCATTCACGTTGCCGGCGATGTGCGACAGTCCTTTGTCCCAAACAACGGTCTGGACGTAGTCCCAACCGTTCGCGACAAGAAGCGGGTGCACAGTCGCCCATCCAACCTCGGTGTTCCAGAACCAAAGCGAAGTAGACATCTTCGCCGCTTTGGACCAAGCAAGTACATGGGGGCTGTACCACTCGACGAGACCGTCAGCTCCGGTGGTGTCGCCATGAAAACCTCGAACCCCGTATGCCCCGTCCGACATGATCAGATCGGGCGCTTCCCACTTGTCGTAGGCAGAGACTACGTTTCCCCGGAAGAGCTGATACGGCTCCATTGATGCCACTTGTTTTTGTTCCTTGTCTTCTTATGTTGGTCACGCTGACCCTATCTAGGCGAGGCCGAGACATTGCAATCGATGTGCGACTACTGACCTATGCAGTAGCGAACGCCGAAGTTATCTTTCTAACTTGTTAGAAAGTGGCAGTGAGATCGTGTTTTAACTGTTAAGCCAGTGCCATAGTGCCTCATACACCGCATCTTGAATCCTGATGCCTCGTTGGGCGCAGGCGGTCTTGACCATGCGCTGCATGTCCGGCGGTAGCCGGGTGGCGAACGCCGTCACCGTCGCATCCTTGGGCAACGTCGGCGGCGCGGCGGCGACCTGGCGGGCGAGCTGCGGGGTGAAGGGGTGCGGCTTCGACTGGGCCGCATCCTTCTCCGGAACGGTGGCGCGGCTCCCGCCGAAAGCGGACGGTTTCTTGGTCGCGGTCACGGCCGAGCTCCTCCCAGTACGCGGTCCAACGCTGCATCGAACGCGCGCGTCACCTCGAGCACGGGTGGGCGGACCTCGTGAATAGGTCGGCGGTCTCCGACTGCTTCCGCAACGGCCGCCCGCTGGGGCACGACCTCGGGGAGAACAAGATCACCGAGGGCCTCGCGTATCTCAGCGGTGCGGTGTGCTGCTTCGCGGGCCTGCGCGGGTACGCGCCCGATGAGAACACCGGCCACGGTCAACGTGGGGTTGTAGTACCGCTGGATCGTGTCGATTGCCTGCAAGATCTTCGACACACCCCGGCTGGCCATGAACGATGGCTCGGTGGCCACCAGCGCGTTGTCGGCCGCAATGAGTGCGTTGGAGACGAGCTTGCCGATACTCGGCGGGCAGTCGATCAGGATCAGCGGGAACTGCTGCCGCAGCTCGTCGCTGTCGAGGGCCACGCGAAGGCGCTGTTCCACCCCGAGGCCGGCAACCGCGTCGATGTCGGAAAGGTCGAGGTCGGCGGGAATGACGCTCACGTGGTCCCACTTCGACGCCTGGACGACCTCTGTCGCGCCACCTGGGAACTCGCCCGCGAGTAGATCAGCGGCCGTTTGCCCGTCGACGGGGTAGTCGATCCCCAGCGCCTCGGACGCGTTGCACTGGGGATCGAGGTCGATCACCAGGGTGTCGATGCCGCGCGCACTGGCGGCGGAGGCGAGACCGAGTACGGTTGTGGTCTTGCCCGATCCGCCCTTTTGGTTCACCACTGCTGTAGTCGTCATAGCCGAGAATCTAACATTCAAGATTGTTAGATTCGTGGATTGTCAAGGCGTTTCGCCTGAAGCGATTCATTCTTCCCTTAGTAGTCGGCATTCGAGGGACGGAACCGCGAAAAGTGGCGCTAAGGAGTTACCGCAGAACTTGATGCCCAGGTTCACGACGTCGTATCCGTAGGACCACCGTGCGGGCGGGCAATGTTGATGCCGAGGGCCAATGAACGAGGGAAGGACCGCGGCCACCGAACCTGTGAGAGGCGACAGCGACGTGACGCGGCCCCCTCTTGTGCGGATCACCCGAATCTCCTTGCAGGACGCGCCGTTACCGAGCGCCGAATCGACCGATGCCGCAACCAGCCATCGATAGAGGTGACGAAGACCCGCCCCGTATCGAGGCGGGTCTTCGTGATTGAGGTCGGTGCTTGGTCAAACCCTTCTTCTCGTCCGGTGGGGTTAGCCGATTTCACTTCCAGAATCGACGTATTCGTAGCGGGCCTTCTCGGACCCGCAGTAGCGCGGGTGATTCGTCCAGCTCACAGCTTTCGGGCCCTTCTTGTCGGCGCGCTGCGCCACCTGGACACATCCGCCGTACACCGAAGCCTCCACCGCGTTGTCCTCCATCGCCTGCGTGTCCTCGATTGCGTTTCCGAAGAAGAAGTGCTCGATCGAATCGGGCCACGCTTGCACTGCGTCAACGTAGCCCTGGCTCGCGTACTCCGCGATCGCTGCAGTTGCCTCGATGCTGTAGTACTTCGTGCAGATCTTGGGTCCACAATCAACCCATTCCGATCGCGGAACGTTGTTCGGCGCGTGCGGCATCCACGGCGCAGCCATGGCAGGCGCCGCAGCAAGGACCGCAGTGCAAAGCACAGCGCCCAGCCCCAGACTCAACCTGCCTGCGGCAATCTTCACTTGCCGCGCTGTCTTGGTACTCATCGTGTCTGCGCGAGCCCCAGCGTCCTCATTCGGTATCTCAAGGATTGTGCGTGACATGTTCTGACCTCCCGATTCGGGGTGAGGGTGACTGAACTTGTGGTCCGACCAACCCCAGAAACGACCTGCGTGTCCTGTTGGACCGAGGGAAGAACTCCCACCTGCATATGAGAGAGTGAGACAGACCATACACAGTTTGGATCTTGAGTGCAAGACTCCGGATTGGGACTATCAGTCTCAAACTACGATTGGATGCAGCAAATGGACAAGTCCAGCGAGGCGCAAGCGTGGGCGACTGGGAAGCGAGCAAAACGCCGATCGCGCCTATCGTCCGCGGAGTTACGTGACAAGGTGCTGGATACTGCGCTGGAGATGCTGCAGGAAACAGGCCTGACGGTGAGTTTGGCTCATCTGAAGATGGAGGAACTCATTCGCATTGCCGACGTTCCTCGCAGCTCGGTGTATCGAGAGTGGGAGACGGCAGAGGAATTCTATGTCGCCCTGATGGAGCGAATGCTCGAGCCAGCAGAAGATCAAGGTGTGGCATTCGACGAAGAGACCATCAGAATTGCCTTGGCAGTGATCGAAGAACACCGCGACGAACTCGGTACCGTCGACGGCCGGCGGAGGGTTCTCATGGAAGCGATTCGACAGGGCGTTGCGCGCAACTTCGAAGCAGTGAGCCGCGCACTGGCATGGCGCACCTTTACTACCTTGAACTCGACGCTTCCCGCGCTTGAGGAAGAGCACCGTGAACGTATTCAGGCTGCGCTGGTTGCCGCTGACGAACACTTCATCAACCGGATGGCTGCCTTCTATGAATCGGTCATTTCATATTTCGGATTGCAGTT
>NZ_CAIJDS010000083.1:0-15542 GCF_903819475.1 Rhodococcus sp. UFZ-B548 | reverse complement strand
CACGCCCACAGTTTCAGGACGAGTGGTCGTACACCACTCTGCTGGACTCAACCCAACCCGGTGGATCTGCAACCTAATGAACAAGTGCTCACGCGGAGACGGGCACGACATCCCATCAGCAGTTCAGCCACCGGCAACCGGTAGGCGCACGATCTGACACGAGGCCTCCCTAACAATCGGGGACCGGGGTGAGTGAGTGCTGACCCACCGGCTGCTACCACAGTCAAGCCTCTCAGAAAGCTTGGCTTTTCTCATTAGGGTGAGTTGAGTCTCCAGAGGTTTGCAGCAACCCCGCCAGCAGGGCGAGATACGGATCAACCCGACGATGACAATTTCCAGCATGGTTCCAGTCAAGGACAATGTCCGGATGGATCCTTCGCATCCTCGCGCCGACGGCCCCGGGGGACTTCGCGCTTTCAGTGCCGCCGACAAGCTCGCCCACCCGACGGCGTACGAGCAGACCTGCCAGCGCAACGGAGGCGGTGCGTACCTGCGCCGCAAAGGCCTGTGCTCCTCGCTGATCAGCGAATGGCGCAAACAACGCGACGCCGGCGTCGTCGACCGCAAGAAACTCGGCGAGAAGACCGGCAAACTCCTCGCCGAACAGGCCGAGATCGCCCGACTCACACGCGAACTCGAACGAGCGAACAAGACGCTGGCCACCACGCAAACCGTACTGGGAATCATAGGAAAAACACACGAGCCTTTGGAGTAACTCTCCCAGATAGTGCCCAATGTGGTGGTGTAGTTCGGACCGGTCAACCATCAGGTTGTGATCTACGAGTTCTTTTGTATGTTAGGCGCTTTCGAGTTGAGGCGTCGATGACTCGGCGGTCCTGTCGGTTGCGGCGGCGCATTGCTTCGCGGCGAAGTACATCCAGAGGATTGGTCAGTCATTCCCCGCTTTAGAGGTTCCCTGCGATGGACGACACGTCGGCTCGACGAAACTGCTGTCGGGCCGACGTGTTTGGGTCTAGGGCCCGAAGCTCCCTCCGGTAAGGCTGCCGAAGCCGCTTGATCCTGCAGAACCCGATTCCGAGCCAGTTGTCGGGCTACTTTCCTCGTTCAGAACAGACTCGTCGGCGACTACTTCTACGGGAGCGGACACTGTCGAAGTCCGACCATCAATGTCGGTGATCCGTAGTTTGACCTGAATGATGCCGGGAGACAGGAAGGTATGTGTGACAATGCCGGTTGCGGAGCTCACCTCGAACGATCCGTCACCATCGAAGTCGAATTCGTAGGCCAGTTTGCTGGCCCCAGTGCTTGCAGCCCCACTGATTGTCACCTCACTGCCCGTCATGGCAAAGTCCGGTATGCCCAATACTGCGACGGGTGCGGACGCAGCGTCATCGATGGCAGAAATGATCGCGTCACCCACTTTGCTCGCGTCCGAGATGTCAAAGACCTGACCGCCCGATGCTTGCGACAGCGGTTCCAGCATCGCAGTGAGACTGCTGTCGGCGCTGAGAGTGTAAAGCGAAACCCCGATCGCCGGGTCAAACTCGGACGTGAGAGCGAGTGCCGGACTCAACGCAGCCTCGCGCGCTGGTGACGACACCGTTGCAGTCGGGGGTGTGACTGGCTGTGCTCGTGCAGGATCCTCTGCTTCAGGTTCTGTCCCGCTCGTAGCCGCGCGTAGCGAGGCGTCCAAAGACTTTGGTGGGACAGTTTCAGTTCCCGACAGGTAACGCCCGATCTGATCCCGCGTATAGCCGGTGACAGGTTCCGGATCATGCGGGGGTGCATCACCGATAACGATCATCGAACGGCGGACCGTCGATGATTCGAACGATGTGATGCTCTCAACAATGCCGGAGTAAACTGCCTCAGGAGTATCCCCTCCTCCAGTGGCATAAAGGCTGTTGACCCCTGCGGTGAATGAACTGATATCACTCGTGGGGTTCACAATGGTGCGCGCTACGAACGCATCCCCATGGTCACGGTATTCGACGAGCGAAACCTTTGAGCCGTTGTCCTGCTCGATTACTCGTTGCGCAATCAATGCAGCGTTGTATTTCGCGTTATTGATATAGGAGCCCATCGATCCAGTTGTATCTATCACGATCGAGACGTCGCTACGAGGCACTGTCGGATCCGTTACGGTACCGCCGTCGTTTATCGCTTCTTTCACGGCTGCCGCAAGTGCCGCGGACTCGGCGGATGCTTCTTCGGGATCCTTAAAATAGTTGAGATGCTGCTCGATATTACCGTTCCCCGCATCCCAGCCTGACTTTACACCCACCCCACAAATCACATCATTTTGGTGACACAGAGAGCGCCTATCAAAGCCGCTGGCCGTGTAGTAACTGTCTTTGGCTTTATTCCAGGTCGGATAGTGAGCACGGAAGACACCATTGCCACCCTTGCCTGTGCCATTAGTGCCGTCGGCATCGGGCTTTTGCCACGGATCGCCGTAGAGGAAGACCGAGGATACCCAATCCGGCATCGTCTTTGCGGCTTCTCTTGCAACCATCGCGCCTTGCGAATACCCGATCAAGATGAATTGGGTCGGCTTGCAACTCGTCGGATTATTTGCCACTTTGAAGGATAACATTGCATCGAGCGCGGCTTTCACACCTTTTTGAGACGACTGATAGACCGGACTGTCGGCCAACTTGAATGCGCCCATCTCCTTTTGATTTTCAACTGGCACCGCTGGATAATCGTCGGGCCCTGGAACCTCGACGATTGGCACGTGCGCCAGATCTGGATTATCGTTGTAAAACTGCTTCAGAAGGCGACGCAGCGTTCCCCCTTCCCAGCTCTTGTCCTTCGCCGCAGGGGAATATGAATACGCGGATTCCTTATTCTCACCAGACCCCCGTATCGGCACCAGTGCCACAGGGTTGCAACCAACTATGGAGGTTGCTTGAGGGGATGCTGCGGACGATGATATAAAAACCGTTCCTGCAGCTATTGCGACAATTATTGCCAAACTGGCTGTCACTAATCTTCTCATTATCGATTTTCTCCTGGTGTCATCACTCGATACTTTCGGGAGTGAGCTGGGTGTGCTCGAATCGACGAATTTTTGAGTTTACGAGCCGAACAGGGTGCCGAGTGATCCGAAGCCTCCACCATCAGTGGGGGGCTCGGTGGGATCGATCGGTTCTTCAGGTTCTTCGGTACCGGCGATTGTGAACGAGGCGAAGTGGGTGACTTCGTCGTCGGTGGGGTTGCCGTTCTCGTCCCAGAGACGACAGAATCCCGTAATCGTGTAGGTGCCAGTGGGAAGGGCGATGGTGTGGGTTTTCGGACTCAGGTACTCCGGGGGCAGGCCGGGGACGAGGTTCGGATCGTATGCGACGAACTCGTTGAGTCCGGTCCATGATGGTTCGAAGGGCTGCGCGGCCTCGATTTGGGCGTTGATCTGAGTGGGTGTGCCGGGGAGGATCAGACCTGCGTTGCACGCGTGGTGAGCGGGTGCGGTGAGGGTGATGGTTGCCGCGGTTTCGGTGGTGGTGATGGTGTAGATGTCGGATTCGGGTCCCGGAAGGAAGGGATCCGCTGCCGCGACCCCAGTTCCTGCAGCGACGAGTAGGGCGGTGAATCCTGCGACAGCACAGAGTTTGCGCATGATGTAGTCCTTGCTGGCTGGGGCGCTCCTCGGAGCGCGATTATTTTGATGTGTCTGTGTCGAGATAGAGCGGCGTCGATGTTCGGGTGAGGTGCGGCTGGGTGTATGTACCAGCTGAAACCGACCAGTCGATCCACATAGGGTGGGTTCAAACGGTAGTGGAATCGACCCGGGATGCCGAGACCCCAAAAATGGGGGCACAGTTGCTGAGAGCAGTCGGGTGGGATCAGATGCGTGGGGCGAGCGGGCGGCCGTCGTGACCGTATTCGAGTCGGAGGATGTCGTCGGGGGTGCTGTGGAGGATGGTGGCGAGGACGTCTCGCCCGGGTGGGAGGATCCGGATCGTGAGTGCGCCGGATCGTGCTTGGGTGAGTGTGTCTGCGGCGACGGCGATTATGCGGTCTCGTACTTCGTCGGGTGCGGTGTCGAGGGCGTGGTCGTCGAGCAGGACGACCTCGACGCCTCGTGCCCGGGCTGCACGTGCGGCAGCGGCGAGCTGCGGGACGGCGAGGATCGGGGCTCGCAAGGTGTCGCGTAGGTGAGCTTCGAGGAGTTGACAGTCGAGGCGTTCCTGCTCGTTCAGTGGGTGGGCGTCGGCGATGCGTTCGAGGAGGGGTCGGGCGTGGTCGTCGAGGCGTGTGAGTTGCGCGTCGCGTTCGTCGAGGACGGCGGTGTCGGCCGCTTCGGCCGCGGCGCGCACTGTCGCTTGCCGGCGTAGGGCGAAGATCTCGCGTGCGGCCGGGCGGATGGTCCAGGCGAAGAAGGTGGCCATCAGTAGCGGTGCGAGGTTGATTGCCGACATCGACAGCCCGTAGGCGGCGCCTTGACCGGTGCGTTCGGCCCAGATTATGCAGCTGGTCAGGACGATGGCCATTCCGATCCATGCCCAGACGGTCCGTCCGCGGACGCACATGTAGGTGTAGATCGCTGTCGACGCTGCCAGTGGCCACAACTGCAGGAGCCCGTCGATCGGCACCGGGGCGACGGCAAAGATCAGATTGACCGCAATCGGTCCGGACACGGTCAGGTACGCAGTAGCTGGGGTCGGCAGTGGGTCGCCGGGGACCAGGATGAGGCCGAGCGCCCCGATGCTGACGATGATCCACGCGGCGAATTCGAACCATCCGCCGCCGGGCGGGTTCGTGGACCATGCGACGAGGGCGAACGTTGCCGCGTACGCGGTGACCACGATTTTCGCTGCGATGGTGCGAAGGCCCAGAAGTTCTCGAACGTCGTGAATATCGGTGTCGTGATGCGTCATTCGGATTCCCATCCCAGGTGCACTGTTGTGCCGACACCGAGATGTGTGTCCACGTGTGCCGAGCCGCCCGGTATGGCGCGCATTCGGCCGAGAATGCTGACGGCGATACCGAGTCGGTGCGGCGCGACTGAGGAGGTTTCGAACCCGGAACCGTTGTCGGCGACCTCGATTCGGATTCCCGAGCCGGTCACCGTCGCAGTGACCGTTCGCAGGGCATCCGGGCCGGCGTGGAGGCGAGAGTTGCGCAGGGCCTCGGACAATGCTGATCCCAGTGCGCGAACACACTCGGCAGACAGGAACGGTAATGGTGCGATATCGGTGTGGATCACGTCGAACCGGGCCTGATCGTCAGCGTCGGCGGCCGCGGTTCGCAGGTGAACGAGAGCGTGCGCGAGTGAGAACGGTTGTCCTGGTTCGCTTCCGGTTCGGAGATGGTCGAGCTCTGCCAGAGTCGTTTCGGAGAGCTGGCCTACAAGGCGGTGAGGTTGACCGTGCGAGGCGGCCAGAAGTGTGGACAGCACGTTGTCGTGGATGAGCGCGTCGAAGCGTTCACGCTCGACGATGCGTGCGCGTTGGGCTGCCGCGTCAGCGGCGGCGGCGTATGTCTCGTCGGTGGTGGCATCGAGAAGTCGACCGGTTCGCAGCGCCATCGCGGCGCCTCCGACGAACAAGGTGCAGAACATGATCGCGAACGCGATCTCCGGGATCAACATCCCTGATTGTGCGCCGTCGCGGGCAACGAGATTAATCGTTTGAACAGCGGTGCATCCGATCACCAGGTGAACGAATGCAACCGGTATCGGCCACGCCAGTACCGCAGCAAGGCTCGCCAACCCGGGGAACGCGGCGAGCCAGACGCCGTCACTGGCGGGAAGGTCAGGGCCGTTCCATGCCGCCGGCCAACTGGCCACCGCAACGAGAAACACCGTCGCCGCGACCGCAGCAGAGGTGCGCATCGCCTGTATATCAGTGTGGAACGACAATGCGCCTGGTAAGAGTCCGCACCCGAACACGACAACAACGATGGTCGGCGTCCACCACGGGTCCATGCGCGGTGCGAGCTCGGTGATCGACGGCCACAAGATCACCAGATACGCGAGGTATCCGACGCTGGTGAATCGGGCGAACATCCGCAAGATTCGGTCGGTGTCCTCTGTCCGAGCGACGGGCTGCGCAGGTGGCGACATCTGGTGTGTCATCGGACCGGATGCTCTGGCACCGGTAGCCACCCGTCCTCGACGGCGCGTTTGTAGAGGTCTGTTTTCGTTCGTGCCGGGCGTCCCGCGTCGGCGTATTTGATGCGAATGCGCTCGAGGTAGTCGTTGACGGTGTTCGGGGTCAGTCCGGTCATCCGCGCTACGCGCTCGGCTTTCTCCCCGGAGGCGTACAAGGTCAGGACGTCTTGTTGCCGCGGACTGAGTCCGACCTCGCCCAGGTCAGGATCGCCGTCGATCGCTGCCGCCCATTCGGTGGTGGCCACCAGAGCGCCGTCGGCGGCTGCGGCGATGGCGTCGACGACCTGCTCTGTCGGCGCTGACTTGCGGATAACGCCCAGCACACCGGCTTTCGCTGCCAATCTGACCAGGTAGGGGTTTTCGGCGCCGGTGAACACCAACGCTTCCAATCCCGCAGCACGCAACCGCTCGACATTTGCGGTGGGGGAGGAGCCATCGGCCAGTCGTAGGTCGAGCAGAACGAAATCCAACGGCGCCTGTTGATTTAACAGTTCTGCGACTGTGGGGGCCGTCGCCGCGACTTCCACATTGGGGTGGTCGGCCAACATGGCCTTCAACCCCAGTATCACTGCGGAGTGATCTTCTACGACGCCGATTTGCTTCACACCCGAATCTGTCACCACATCGGATCTCCTGTGTCGAGGGAGCCGAACCGTATTCGGCTACCCGTGCGCATCATCGACATTTCAGCACACTGAACCGCCCAGCAGTTGGCTAGCCGGTTGGGCCGTGCTCGAGAACTGGACCGAGTAGATGCCGGGGCCTTGTCGGGCCTTCGGATTGTGCGGGTGGTCCGACACGGCCTGTACCGACTTCTTGGACTGAAGCACATCAGCCTAAGAGGTCGGTGCGCCGGAAATAATATTCCATCCGGTACGTATATTTTAGGGACCAATGTCCCAGAAGTGTCGGGCTGCTCACAGAGGTCGACCGAGCACAGGCGAACGTGCCGACAGTTGATGGTCGGCCGGCTGGCGGGTCCGGGGTGCCGGGAACGGAGACGAAAAGCATTACGCCGTTTATCGATTATGGTGTCCCGCCGACGATCTGGGGGATGTCACGCCGGCGGGACGGCTCGATCATGCGACTGGCTCAGCAGTCGCGAGAGCGGGAAAACCATATATGGCACTCAGTGTCGGATGCCAGTCTTCGTCAGGTAACAGTTACTTGAGGGTTGTATTACTTGCGCCGGGAATGCTGGTTTCCTCACTCGCTTCGGCCATTGGGGACTTCTTGGCGTCGATGGGGTTGATGGTGGGTGGCGGAGTAGGGGGAGGCGCAACGTAGCAGACCAATTTCGCGGTTCTTTACGTTAGCTTTAGCTAACTATTTAGCTGAGCTTGGAGAATTTGTGGTGGTTGGGGCTGACGTGTGTCGGGTGGTGGAGCGTCGGACCGGTGTCTCGGTGGTGTCCGCTGTTGTCGCTCTCGCGGTGGTGGTCCGTGTCGGGTCGTTGTGGTGGCATGGTGTGCTCGGTAGCTCGTTCGGGTTCGACGAGGCGGTGTATTTTATTGGCGCGCAGCACTTGTGGTCCGGGGAGTTGCCGTATCGAGATTTCTTGTTCGTGCACCCGCCGGGGATGCTGGTTGCGCTGATTCCGGCGGCGTGGTTGGCGGATCTGGTGGGTGATTCGAGCGCGATGGCCGCGGCGAAGGTGGTTTTCGCTCTTGTTGGTGCGGCGTGTGCGGGCCTGGTGGGGTGGCTGCTGCTCCGCTTCGGTGTGGCCGCGGCGTTGTTCGGCGGCGGCTTGTACGCGGTGTGGTCGGCGGCGGTGTGGGGCGAGACCATGTTGATGATGGGTCCACTACTCAATCTCGGTCTGCTGGTTGCGTTGGTGTTGCTGCGCCGGCCCGAGGGTGTGCTCGTAGCGGGTGTGGTTTTCGGTCTCGCGGTTACGGTGAAACTGTGGGCGATCGTCCCACTTTTGGTCGCGGGAATATGGGTGCTCGCCCGCTACGGTCGGGCACCGATGATGCGGTTCGCCGCCGGGGCGGTTGCTGCTGCGGCGGTGATCGTGGCGACGTCCCTCATTGCAGCGCCGGGCCGGATGTTCTCGGATGTGGTCGGGTTTCAGTCGGGTCGGCCGCGTTCGGATACCGGGCTCGGGGAGCGGGTGTTCTTCTTCACCGGCTCGTTGATCGGCTACGAGCGGATACCGAACCTTCTGTGGTTGGTGGTGGGTCTCGTCGGGGTCGTTGCGGTCGCACTGCCGATGATCGGAGTATGGCGCGGCAGGGTTGCGGTTGCGTTGTGGGACGAGCCGGTGTGGTGGTCGGTCCTTGCTCTTGCCCAGCTCGCAGCCCTCGCTGCTGCGCCGTCGTTCTACAACCATTACACCGGGTTCGCGGTTCCCGCACTGTGTCTGCTCGCAGGCTACGGCGTGCACGGGGTGCGGGAGAACGTCTCTGGGATCCGGGTGCAGCGCCTCGTGGCCGTGGTAGCGGTGGTGGGGTTGGCCGCTCTGGCGATGGCGTCGGTGCGTGTGGTCTCCGGTGGGCACGCCCAACCTCCGGAACTCGCGGCGGTTGCTGCCGGGCATGACTATGTGTGGATGCACGATCCTGCCGCGCTGATCGAAGCAAACATCTCCGGCCGTCAGATCGAGCGCGGTTGTCCGATGTTCGTCGACCGCTACGCATCCGCGCTCGCCGAGGTCGCGGTTGTCGACGCGGATCTGATCGATGCGTTGCCCGCGGCGGCGGGCTATCAGGAGGCGATCGTCGAGCAGTTCCGTGGCAGCGACGTCGTTCTGATCAGTGAGTACCAGCTCACCGAACTTTCACCGGGCACGGTCGCTGTGTTGCACACCGAGTTCGCCCGCACCGGCGAGGTCGGCCGCTATCAGGTGTGGGAGCGCACCACCAACTGACTGTTCTGTCACGAAGTCCTGTTCCACCCCTTTTATTGATATAGGAGACGCTTTCTGTGACCACCCCGATCGTCGATATGCCCCGTAATCCGAATCTGCGGCTGTGGGCTCGCGCGTTCGCCCAGCGCGAGCAGCGGCTCCCGAAAGTGGTCGTGCTGTCCGATTCGCTCGCCGAAGCGATGGGCAACACCGGTCCGCTTCCGGCCTGGCCGTACCGGCTGTTCGAGCAGCAACGCGTGTACATCCCCGCCCACAGCACCTGGGCCAATGGCGACAATACTTGGGACGCTGGCATTCTCAGCGGCGGCGCGGTCGTCAACACCTATCCCTCGGGCAATACGATCTGTCAGCACTATGTCCCGCTGACCGCCGGCACCAACGAGGTCACGATGGATATCTCCGGACTGTCCAACGTCCGGCCACTGTGGTGGGAATCGTCGGGGTGGAGCTGGCCCACATTCAGCGTCGACTCCTCCGCCTTCGCTGACGCGGCCTCCGTGGCATGGTCCGGCTCGATCAGGATCTCGACCTTCCCTATTCCCTCTGGCAACGAGGTCCGGATCCGGCGCGAACCGACAGAGCCCGGCACTACCTTGTTCGCCGGTGTCATCGCTGATGTCGGCATACCACAAGCGCAGGTGGTCAACCTGTCTCGTTCCGGTGCCGAGGCACGCGACTGGAACTCTTGGCTCACTCCTGGCGATTCCGCCGTGCAACCGACCCTGTCGGATCTGGTCGCCGGAAGCGCCGCCGACTTGGTGTGCATCGGTGTCGGAGGTAACGACTACTGGGCTGGTCGAACCGCAGCTCAGTACACGACCAGCCTGACCTCCCTGATCACGCGAGTGCGATCGATGCTTCCGAGTGCAAGTATCTGCCTCAACACCCAGCCTCCCGGAAACCCTGGTGTCACTCCGAACTGGGACACCATTCAGAACGTCACGGTCGCGGTCGCGACCTCGCAGAACTGCGCCCTGATCGAATGGCGTGAGAACTTCCCTGTACCCAACGACGGCGCAGGCCTCTACGCCTCCGACGGTATTCACTTCACCGACGCCGGCTCCCTGTTGTGCCGCGATATCGGCGCACCGATCATCCTTCCGTGGAACTGATCACGGCGTAGCGTGTAGTCAGCCCGGGCCGCACTATCCGCTCGGTCTGAACTCCTGCCCTGTCACCTCGAAAATGGTGGTCGGCCGAACCACAGGGGGTATTGATGTCAAGCGCTACCCGCGAGGCACATCGCGGAGGGCATGGACAAGATCGTCTGTGGTCGGTAGCGACGGGCGAATGTCGTCGGGAAGCGCGCGGTATGTGGTGTACGTGCTGACTGCGAGTGGTGAATCTATCCCTCGCAGTGCATATTCGACGACAATGTCGTCTCTGGTGGCCGCGAGCAGGACGCCGATGGTGGCGCCGTCACCGTGTTCGGGTTTGCGGAGTTGGTCGTCGACGACGTTGACGTAGAAGTTCAGCTTGCCGAGATGTTCGGGTTCGGCCTGTCCGACCTTCAGTTCGAAGACCACGAATCGGCGCAACCCCAGATGGAAGAACAATAGATCCAGAAAGTAGTCGTGTTCACCGGCGGTGATCTTGTACTGGCGTCCTACGAACGCGAAACCGGCTCCGAGTTCGCTGAGGAAATGGGTGAGGCGTCCGATCAATGCGTCTTCGAGTTCGCGTTCGCTGTGTCCGGAGTCGAGGTTGAGGAAGTCGAGGTTGTACGGATCCTGAAGAATGCTGTGTGCCAGGTCCGATTCGTGCGTGGCTAATGTAATCGGGAAGTTGTTCGGTGCATTTCCGACCCGAAGGTGTCGTTGAGAGCTGACGTGGTGAGTCAATGTGGCTCGCGACCAGCCGTGATGGGCGGCTTGTTCGGCATACCAGGTGCGGACGGCGGGGTCGGAGAGACGATCGAGTAACACGGTGACATGCCCCCAGGGCAATTGCGCAACAGCTTGTTGCGCAATTGGCTCAGAGAACTCGCCGGCGAAGGTCCGCATGTAGACGAGGTTGCGCTGTGAGAGGCCTCGCATCTGGGGGAATTCGGTACGCAGGTCGTCGGCGAGGCGGGAGATAACTTTGGTGCCCCAACCTTCCCTGGCTTGTCGTTGCCGGATTGCGGTGCCGATCTGCCAGTACAGCACGATGAGTTCGGTGTTGACTCTGCGTGCGGCCTGTACGCGGGCTTCGCGTACCTGTGTCTTGATCTGTTCGAGCAGTTCGCCGTAGCCGCTCGGTTCGATCTCACCGTCTCGTGTGCTCATCGCCTTCATCTTCGCATGCGAAGAATTCTGACTTCGTTGTATCGATGTGGGCGGATCGATCGGTGCATAGGATCTCTGGTCGGATCCTTGCTTAACTGTGAGGCACAGTGGTTTCGAGGCCGATGTTCGCCATGATCTTCGCGACCGTTTTCTTTGTCACCAGCTGGCCGCTCTCGCGTAGGTCGGCGGTGATTCGGGGAGAACCGTAGACACCGCCGGAGTTACGATGATGTGCGACGATCTTCACTTCCAGGTCCGCTTTCGTTGCTGATGTTCGGTCAGTTCAGTTGTAGAACAAATCTTTTCGTGTTTGTAATACCCGGAGGTGGAGACGTCGAGAAGTCTCGCCATGCGGGTGATGTCGGTGGCGGCGCACTTGATGGCCATGAACTTTCAAGCGAGTCACTTTGGTTGCTGGGCCGCAAACTACGCCGATGCTTTTTTCAGGAAATTGATCTCCTTTTCCTGCTCGGAGACCTGCTTGCGCAGGCGAAATCAAATTCCTTCGGCGGCTGCTCAAGGGCTTGGAGTATGTGCCGCGGGTGATCGTTACCGGGAAGCTGGCGAGCTACCAGGTCGCCCACCGCGAAATGCCGGCCTCGGTCGAGCATCGCCGATCCAAGTACTTGAACAACCGGGCCGAGAATTCCCATCAGTCGACTCGATAGCGGGAGCGGGCCATGAAACGCTTCACATCGGTAGCACACGCGCAACGCTTCCTCTCCGTTTTCTCGGGTATTTCCCCGCATTTCCGGCCCCGCCGATACCGACTGACCGCGCCCGAGTGACGCACTGAGATGGCCGACCGATTCGCGGTCTGGCAGGAAGTCTCCGCGAGCGGTGTTGCCGCCTGAAACGTGAACAACCGCAACGGGATTCCATCTCCGTATATTCCAAACGAACGACGCTGCTGATTCTTTCAATCAACGTGACAGTGCCCGACCACGTCGACCTACGCAAGTCGGGTACATGATTTTGTCTGAACTGCGTGAGCTTCGGTTCTTCGTTGTCGGGCTCTGCTCTCGGGGGATATCGAGTCGGGTCCGTTGGTGTCTTTGTCTGGTTCGGCTTGTTTACGTGTGTGGTAGGGCTGCGGTGAGGAAGACGATGCCGAAGGCGATACCGGAGATTGCGGTGAGGATCCCGACAATGCCGACGCTGTGGTCGCTGGGGTCGTGTCCGGGTGTGTCGGGGCGGCGGCCTGCCAGTGCGGTTCCGATGGCGGCGGCTCCGAGGAGGATGCCGAGGCCGAACATCCAGAATGTCAGGATCGAGAGGGCGCCGAGCATCAATGCCGTGTCGTTGTATTCATCGCTGGTGATCGGACGGTCGTGATCCCACCAATCCGGTGAGGTGCGTGCGGGGGTCCCTGGATCGGGGTTGCCGGGATTGTCGGACTGTTCGTGCGGAGGGATGGTCGATGCATTCATATCGAAAAGAGTTCTCGTACTGTTTCTTTCGGATGATGCGTGTATCGGGTGTGTGATACGGGTGGTGCGCGGCTCGAACGGTAGTGGGGTGATACCCGAGAACGTATTCTGTCCTCGCATATCACCCCACTGGAGGGAGCAGGTCTGGCCGGGCGGGTCAGGCTTCGATCTGCACCTGTTGTTTCGCCTCGGCGTTTTCGGTACGGGAGGGCGATCCGGAGGAGACTTCGATCCGCCGCGGTTTCGCCTTCTCGGCGATCGGCAAGGTCACCGTCAATACGCCGTTGTCGTACGAGGCAACAATCTGTTCGGCATCGATGTCCTCACTGATGGACAGTTGCCGTCTGTACGTTCCAGCGAATCGTTCACTCGCCAGCCAGTTCACACCCTCCTCGGAGAGGGCGCTGCGATGCGCGGTCAACGTCAAGGTCGAACCGTCGATGTGTACGTCCACCGACCCTGGGTCGACGCCGGGAAGATCGGCGTGCAGGACGTATTGGTCATCGATCTTGTAGAGGTCCATCGGCATGAACCGTGGACTGCGGTTGTTGCCGGTTCCTGCTGTGAGGACGGATTTGGTGAATGCGTCGATGTCGGTGAAAGGATCGAAACGTAGCACAGCAACACACCTCCCATGTCGTGAAAAAGAATGGTCCCCGCCACTGTGGCGGTTGACCGAACTCACTGTGCGAGAACATGATAACCACACCGATTAGCACTCTGCAACTGAGAGTGCCAGATTTTTGGGCGAGTATTCCGGTCCGCGAAACTCGCAGTATTGGCGGTGGAGGCGACGGCGCGTTGCTGTGCTGCCGCGCCCTCTGCGCGGGCGTTGAATGGGAACTGATGGTGTCGGATGATGCTGTGTGCCATAAAGGTTCAGTGTCGACTCGGGACGCGGTGCGAGAGGAGCTGCGTTTACGACGGTTTCGATGAACGATGCCCGCGGCAGAGCGCACCTGAATGGGCTTCTGATTGGTCCTTACCTGGCGTCAAGATACGTGAAGATATTGGTGAAGGCGATGCGTTGATGGAGGTCTGAGCGAAGTTGGTGTGCTTCGAGGCTGAGTTGCTGGATTTGTGACGAAGCAAGAGCGATCTGTTCGGTGAGTTCGCGGTTACGTGTTCGGAGCAAGCCTTCGGCGGGCAGGGTCCTGCGCGCGGCGTAGTTCACCGGGACGATAAGTTCTGGTGGGGACGTCGCTGATCTGACTGGTGTAGGTTCTCGGTGATGCCGAGGGCTGGCTGCCTGGTCTGAGCGATCGGTGGACTGTGTGCTCTTTCCTACCGGCGAGGGTGCGCGCGGCCCGTCTGGTCGTTACTGACGAACGATCAGACGGGCTATATTTTGTAAATTTCGTGAGGGGGTCAGCAGTACTGTCATGTTGATTCAAAGAAATAGTGGCGCAATCGGTTTGGAGCCCACGGTGATGCACGCCGTTGCGGCTGTTCACGCTTCAGGACGCAACCCTGCTCGCGGTGACCTCCCGTCAGATCGCGAAACGGTCGGCCATCTCGGTACGCCATTCGGGCGCCGAGAGTCGGTGTCGCCCTGGCCGGAAATGCGGTGAGATGCCGCTGAATGCGGACAGGAATCGTTGCGCGTGCCCGGGCGATATGAACCGTTTCATTGCCCGGTCTCGCTGTCGGGTCGGCTGGTGCGAGTTCTCTGCCCGGTTGCTGAAAGTGCTTCGACCGGCGATGCTCAACCGCGGCCAGTATCTCGCCGTGTGTGACGCTGTAACTAGTTAGTTTGTTGGTGACGATCACCAACGGCATATACCCCAAACGCTTGAGCAGTCGCGTTCCGCTTCTGTTTCGGCAGAGATGGTTGGATCGGAAGGAAGCAGCTGGTTGCGGGAACGGGTATCGAACGTGTTTGGCGGTGAAAGTTTTTGTGTGGGACGTCAATTGGGGATAGTCGTCCGGCACTGTCCGGCCGGGAGTGTGGTGATGGCTGTCGATGACACTTTCTTCATGAGGGTGCCCATGGAAGTTGCGCTGCGGTAGCAGCGATGAAATCGATCACTTGTGGATCCGCGTAGAGGGCATCGTCGCTGCGGACGACGTCGAACAGGCCGGGATACGACGCGAGTAGATAGTGGGGTATCGGTGTGTGTCCAACTTCTGCCCATTGAAGTTGGCGATCGTTGGAGAGGCCGATCCACCAGCCTTGCAGTTCTGCGAGGAGTCCGTCGATGTAGTCGGTCACGGCTTCGGGCAGATGGAACGATTCCGTCGTGGTCGACTCGGCAAACCAGGGGAGTGCGAGTTTGTGGCCTTTGGCGAGTATTTCGTCGACATGCGTGTGGGGGATTTCTCCGTGTGGGCTGACGAAAAGCGCGCGGCGGGTGTGGCTGGCGAGGGCACTGAACCAACTCGTGATCTGCTCGATTGTGGCGGTGGCCGAGCTGGCAGAGTTCGTCATTCGTTGATTCTAGATTCAGCTGTAGTCACCTCCGCGAGCGTGCGCTGACCGTCTATTCCTAAGCGTTGGGCGGTATCGAAATCCGTCGAGGCATTCTTTGAACACATCAGGGTTCCGATTGTCGGATCGATCTTCGACCCGCGAATGCCGATAAGATCGAGGCGGTCTTCTCCTCCGTATATCAATGCGGCGGAGAAGGTATCCTCTGCCGGCAAGCCCCTTACGAAAACCTCGACCGCGGCCAAGGCGTCGGGGTCTGGTCGATCCGCCGAGCAACTGAAAGCAATTCGGGACTGGGCCGGCAAAAATGGCTTCGACGTCTCCCCACGCGGACGAATCAAAGCCGAGGTCATCGATTCGTTCGACGCCGCACACTGAGAACTCGTGAACAGCATTTCTCACGGACGGCCAACTAGTTGTTGTGGGTATGGACGTTGCTGACGCGGGACTGAAGTAGACGGGCTGGTCCTCG
>NZ_CAIJDS010000082.1:0-16765 GCF_903819475.1 Rhodococcus sp. UFZ-B548 | reverse complement strand
GATCAACCGGTCGCACACAAATGACAGTGTGTGCATGAGACCCGGGATGGTTCAATCTCAGTTGACGAGGGAAAACTACGCGGTTCCAGATGGCCCTTCCCTCGATGCGAGCGCCCTTGATTCGGAGCCCGTTTGGGTCGAAGGCTTTCACGGTCGCTTCGGGCAGGGTGAGGACGCGTCTGATGGCGTTTGCAGGGATTACCCGCTTAGAGGGCCATAGATAGGCATTATTTGGGTTGAGGAAGGGTGGACGGGCATTGCCCGTTAGATCAAGTTCTTTGCCCGTTTCGGCGTGCCTTATCAGCCGTCTGACCCAGTAGTCTTCGTTTGCGTCCGGCACGGTGTCCTCTTCTGGTGTGGGCCTGCGTGTCCCGTGCAGGAGTGTTTGACGTGTCGATTGTGCAGGTAGGCGGCTTTCTTTGGGCTGGCGGGTGTCGATGATGGAGGGGGATGCTGAAACGGCAGGACACTCGGCTGACGTTGTTGGCTGGCCGAACAGGTTGGAGAACCGAGACCTTGGCCTTCTGGGCACCACCACGAACCGTCGAACGAGAGAGTTCCATGACCGCCTGTGGACCAGGGGCCACCGTGTTAGCAATTGCGGCTGTTATCCCGCGATGGCGAGCACGTTGGCTACGACTCGGGCGGGGAGCCGTTGAGGTGGGTGAAGAACTTGGTAAGTTCGGCCGGCCAGATCACCTCGGAAGCTATTTGAGCTGCACGGATTTCATCGGAATCCGCGCCGGTGATCGCAGGTGAATCGAGGTGTGCCCGCATCCACCGCTCGATTCGTTCCCATTGCTGTGTTACGGATCCCGGCGGTGTCGAGTATTTCGTGGGGCTCATTGCGTGCTCCTGAGTTGTTTATGTTGATCGTTACAGCAGTTACAGAACCGGCGCAAAACTCACGTCGAAGTTTGAATGAGACTGCGTCGGTCGGAACCCGGAGAGTGCACCGCGTCACTGTCGTCGTCGGCGAGCCGGGGCAACGGCATTATCAGCGTGGGAAGGTCCAACCGCTCGATGCGGAGGACTGGAGTGTTCTCAATCCCGAGTGTTCAGGTGTCCGCGCCATACACTTCGCGAAGTGATATTAAGTCAATCGCCCAGTGCTGCTATCAGTTCAGCGGCGAGGACTGAGGTGTAAGTCGCGACTTGTGTTGGGTTGCCGATGCCTTCTTCGGCTCTGCCGGCCATGACGGATCCGGTTGCGGTGGGGCTCGCGAACAGCTCGCCGATCCATTCGAGTGCTTGCCCGGTGGTCTCTGTACTGATCGGGTCGGCGAGAAGACTGCGGAACGCGGCCGCGAGGACCTCCGTCTCCTCCTCAGCTACCAGCATTCGGTAGAAGTCGTGCGCGTCTTTGTTCTGCAACCGGCCCGGTGAGCCCAGCCGTTCGTGGATCTTGTGGACTTTCGCCACCATCAGTGCTGCTGATCCTGCGACGAGGACGTCGCAGGATCGAGCATCGTTCTCGTCGAGGGCGGTGATGGTCATCAGGCCGTTATCCACAATGCAGCCTTCAAGACCGACCGCTACCCGCATCGCCATTTTGTCGTGAGGTGGGAGCCGAGGTGTTCTCCCTTTCGTGTTTTGTCGATTGGATAGGCCATGGGGGACCATCAGGTCGACAGGAATTCCGTCTGCATTGACCCAGGCTCCGGGTTGTCCGTTTACGTTCAGGTAGAAGCCGGCCCGGCTCATTGCGTCCTCGAGATGCGGGTCGTCTTTGAGATTGCGGGGGTTGAGTGCGAGGTCGCTGTCTTTGGTGGATTCCGCCAGAGCTACCAGCGCCGCACCGCTTCGCAGGTACACGGCCTGTGCACCGATCACGATCAGTGCATCTCGGTGTTGGTCGAGTGCTTCGAGCGCGTCGAGCAGCGCGCTGCGTGCTTGCACGAGGAGGTTATCGCCGCCAGGCTGATTCATGAGCTCGCATCCATTCTATGAGTTCTTCGCCTTCGACTGGATTACGTCCGGGCCCGGACAGGAGATCGACGGCGACCTGCTCGATCGCAGCGATCGTGTACCCGTCCTTGGTCTGTGAGGTGCCGTCGAAAACCACCGGGTATTCCGGTTCGCCCAGGATCACATTCGCCGCCTCCGCTGTGGAGTCGTCCACCGGGCGCAGACGCCACCGCATCGCGGCTTCGGCTACGTTCTCGGCGTAGATCAATGCGGCACGCGCTGGTGCGTACGGTGCCCACTGTGCGGCAGCAATAGATCCGGTGACCGCGTATCGAAAGTTTGGGTTGTCTTGCTGTGCAATTTTTTTCAGTAAGGAAGGAAGTCCTCTAGGTTCGATGAACCGGTATGTCTGGGTGTTCTCGACGAAGCTGTAGTCGCGACTCCATCTCCGCAGTAGCCGCGGCCAGTCGGTGACCGTGAATCTCTTGTCCGCAGTTTTGGCGACCAGTTCCTCCTCCTGGAGGTATTCGAGGACCCGATACGTTGCACCGGTCGACACTCCGGAGCTTTCGACGAGTTCGCGGGCCGACCACATTCTGTTCTCGGCGGCCAACGTCCGGACAAGCCTCGCTGCGGGCTCACCCTTGAGGGTCACCCTAGGCCGACCCGGTCCACGGTTCGGGTCATGGCTCAGCCCCCGATCACGCAGCACGAGTGCCGGCCGCCTCGCGGTGACCATCACGTTGCCCGTTGTGTCAACGTACGACAGGTTCAGTTCACGCAGAATCTCTTGAAGGGGAGGGGAGATGTATTGGGCCATCACCACTCCCATGGCGGGGGTGCCTTCGGTGGCTTCGCCGAGTCGCCGCGCCAGCACGCCGATGTCGCGTCGGTTCAGTGCGCGTTTGACCTCGACCATGAAGAGCGCCGTATCGCCGTCCGGTGTCAGTATCTTGAGTTCGCCGTCTACGCCGCGGTACCGGTCGCCGGAGTATGCCCCTGCCTGGGCATTCCAGTCGTCGGGTAGGAGGTTCCGGAGCAGGTCTGTGCATAGGCGGAGAATATTCCGCTCGTTGATCGTTGCCGACATTCCACTACCTCCTGTGTTCTCGAATAATACCATGTTCCGCTGTCAGGCGGACTTTGGATATTTCGCGAACAAACAGGGGAGTAGACGGGTTCCGGAGCGATTCGCTGGTCGACTTCCTTGCGTTCTAGGTATGGCTGAATTCCGGATGTTAGCGGAACGACATATTTTCCCGAACCGCGCGCTCGCTCTTCTTGTCGACATGGATAGAGGCTTCGCCCAGCCAAATGCCGGTTGCAGTCGGTGTTCAAGCTAGTCGCGAAAACACATCCATGAGTTGACGTGGTAAATCTTGCCTTCCCACGTGGCGAGCACAATGTCGATCGATCGAATCGTGGTTGTTGCTCCGTGGTAGCGCGATGGGGCGCGCACGTCAGAGAGTTTCGGACACGACGTTCTGAATCGAATTGGAGACGATGGAGATCCGAGTATTGACGGCTGATCGGTGCACAGTGCGAGTGCGGCAGCGAACCTGGTCAGGGTGAAGAGCTGCGATTCATCGATCTCGTCAAGCGCGCCACGGTGGCGCGCTTGGGTTTCCAGATCAGCGAGAACTATCGGCCTCCGGGCTGGCCGGATCATCAGTAGGTGCCGACGCAGGGGCGCCTTGATATCAGCGTCCTGCGTGGGGAACTCGACTCCGCCATCGACTACGCAGTGTCGCTGAGTGCGCGTGTGGTCAGTGCTGAAGAGCGTGATGACGGTATGGTCGTTCTCGTAGACCCCGCCGGGCATCCTTCTCCCTACTGACTGCCGATTCGTGCGGCGAGCCCGCCAGCGACTCGAACCCCACTGGATAGCTCGGGACCTGGCGAGGTCCAGATCATGATCCATTCCGCTCTGGAGTTGCATCTCGAACCGTACGAAGGCTCGACGGCGGTCAACTAGTCCCAGAAAAGCGGTTCCGAGCCTGTACGCGCCGGCGGCCCGTCGGTAGGCGCGCTCTGGGGAGAGGGCATCACCGACATGGTGTCGTCTTGCCGGCACCGGACGGGCAGAGGATCGCGACGTGGCTGACGCGCGATAACGACGGGTTCCATCGCGTGCGCGGCGGCGCGAGCTGACTAACACAGTCCCTACCCGAAAACTACATTTAGGGGGGAATTGGATTGCATGCACAACATGTTGGGTAGAAGCGGCGTGTCGCGCCTGAAATGTCATTGCTGCGACGTAAGATGTGGACGCAGAGAAAACCTCGACTGCAACATTCATCGAACATGTGTTCGTAACCAAGAACTCCGCAACTGAGGCCGAAAGGCTGCCCGTCGCTTGCGAGCACGAAAGCATAGGAACCTCGCGATGCCCAAGACCTCTGACTCGAAGAATTTCGACACCATGGATGGCTCTAAGCCAATCCCAGCTGTGGACGGCGAGGGGAAGCGCGTGGACGTTACCGACCTTGATGCAAGGCGGGTGTGGGTCGCTGCAGGAGGGCGGTGCACCTTCTGCAAGGAGTTTCTCGCCGAGGACGAGACCACCGGCCAGTTTGTATTCACGGGACAGTTGGCCCACATCGTGGGCGCCACCAAGCAGAAGGGATCGCCGCGCGGCGAGAGCTCCAAGACACCTAAGCAGCGCGCGATGCCGGAGAACCTGATGCTTTTGTGCTCTGGCGAGCACAAGGTCATCGACACCTTCGAGCACTGGTCCACCTATGGCGAGGAGCAGCTCCTCGCTTTCAAGCAGCAGCACGAGCGGGACGTCCGGGAGCTGACCGGGCTGTTGCGCAAGCCCAAGAGCACCGTGATCCGCGTGTCGGGGAACGTCCGGGATCACGCAGTCGACTTCAGCAAGCAGGCCGTTATCCGGGCTCTCCTGGGGGAGCAACGGTTCCCCGACTTCAGTCTTCACGACGATAGCCAGAACTGTGAGGTCGACCTGCGCCCCCACGATGGTGAGGACGACAGCGACGACACCTACTGGAAATCGACCAACCTCACGCTTAAGAAGCGCCTTCGACCGCTGAACAACCACCTGAAGACCAAGGAAATCGACCACATCTCGGTTTTCGCGCTCGCACGCATTCCGATCCTCGTCCAGCTTGGCGTCCTGCTCGACGACATCACCAACGTCACCGTCCACAACCGTCGCCGCGGAAGCGGGGAAGGATGGGGCTGGTACGAGGAGGGCCGAAGCAAGGACCTCACGTTCGGCGTGACCGAGGTCCCCGGGAAGGGCGATCCGGTCGTCACCTTCAGTATCAGTGGACCGGTAGATCTCGATGCGCTCCCGGTGGAGTTGCAAGGTAAGCCTCGCTACGACATCCGAGCCGAAGGCGTGAAGCTCCATCCCAAGATCCTGCAGAGCTCCGAGGATCTTGAGGCCCTCATCGACAGGTGGCGGGAAGTTCTCGCGACCCTCGAAGCGGACCACCGCAACCGGCCGATCAGCCTCGTCCTGGCTGTGTGCGCCGCCGCCGCGGTCGAGATCGGCCGCGCCCACATGACAGGAGCCCACGCTCCGCTCCGGGTATTCGACCGTATCAACAACACGTACGTCCTGGCTTTGGAAACAAGTTGAAGACCCCGCAAGCGCCACCGCCGCCGAGCCGACCGAAAGTAGTCGTACATGACCATCCTCGCCGACAGCAGAGAAGCACAGATCTCGCAGCTCCTCGGAACCACCATCGAGCAACTCGATATCACCGACGCTGCCTTCAGCGCTGCTGAAAGCTGCTACTTGGACCTCGGTGACCATCTCTCCCAGGCAAACGCGCAGGTTTATGTCCAGGGCAGTTTCATGCTCGGTACAGTCGTGCGCCCGCACCACCGCAACGGCGAGTACGACCTGGATCTCGTGTCCCAACTTGACGTCGCGAAGACTTCGACCACGCAGCAGGAACTCAAAAACAGGGTCGGCGCACTGCTCGACGGCTACCGCGAGGAGCATGACGGTGAGGCCTGCGAGAGCCCCGGCGAAGTCTCCGAAGGCCGACGCTCGTGGTGTCTGCACTATGGCAACTTCCACATGGATGTGCTGCCCGCCATTCCGGACGCCGCTTCCCCGTCGGCGACCGCGATCGAGCTCACGGACCGCAACCTACGGAACTGGCAGAAGTCCAACCCGCTGGCCTACGTGGAGTGGTTCCGTACTCAGTGCGCCAAGCAGTTCGAGGAAGAACGCGCCATACTGGCCAGTTCTTACGGCTCGGTCGACGCGGTGCCCAAGCATCGGGTGCGCACCCCGCTCCACCGCGTCGTGCAGATCCTCAAGCGACACAGGGACATCTACTTCGCCAGCGACCTCGATGACCGGCCACCGTCCAGCCTCATCACGACCCTTGCCGGCCAGGGATACGAGGGCGAAACAGATCTCGTCGACGCGACCATGAGCGCAGTACAGCGAATGCCCGAACACATCGAAAGGCGCAGCGGGCGTTACTGGGTGGAAAACCCTGCCTGTGGCGGCGAAAACTTCGCCGACAAGTGGAACGAGTACGAGACTCGACGTCTGAAGTTCGAAGGCTGGAGAGCGGCTGTCGAGCGCGATCTCAACGATTTTCTCCTGGAGACCAAGGGGGCAGTCGCGCTCCACCAGCGGATGGCGAAGGCGTTTGGCAACGCACCGGTCGAAGAGGCCCTGAAGACGCTCGGCGCACGGACCAACGTCGCCCGGGAGAACGGGAATGTCCACTTCACAACTGGCGGTCTTCTCACAACCGCAACGACGGCGACCGCTGTCCCGGCACACAGGTTTTTCGGTGGCGAAACCACACGGTAGGCAGCTGACCATCACTCAACAAGCCGTTCGTCTGCGGCAGCAGTTTCCCGACGATCCGGCACCTGTAGTGAAGGCCGGCGCCTTTGTCTGGTCAGTCACTCTGCAACCAACACCGATGAGCGTTCATTACAAAGTAGGGATTCAGTACAAGCATCGGCAGCGCCCGAGGGTGAAGGTCTTGACCCCAGCGCTCGAAACACGCCCGCGCGAATCGCTGCCCCACGTCTACCCGGGCAACGAGCTCTGTCTGTACTACCAGAACGAGTTCGTCGGCTCTGAACACTTCATCGCCAACACCATCGTCCCGTGGGTAAGCGAGTGGCTGTACTTCTACGAACACTGGATGTCTACTGGTTGTTGGCTTGGAACCGAAGCGCCGCATGGGCCCGGTATCACGAAGCGGTAGTTCGCTCACCAGTGATCGATGGGGGCGCTCCGCAGGCGTTCGGGTACATCACCGGCCTCACGGACGGGTACTAAGGATCAGACAAATCTCGTCCTCGTCGACGAGCACGACGCGGTCGGTGGGTCCGGTAGTGCTCGGTGTCGAGTAGGAGCCCGGCGAGGGTGCGGCGGAGGGTGGACTGTCCGCTGTGGCGCAGGTGGTTCCTGACGACGCGCCGGCGCAGGTTCGTGGCGAGACCGACATAGAGCAGCCGTATCCCGGTGTTGGCAGGGTGCGTGGGGCCGGGGAGCTGAGGAAACACCTCTGGAGCTGCCCACCACGAGTACAAGCCCGATGCTGAGGGGAGAGCCGACAGGTCGTCGAGCGCGCGGGTGGAGAGACTGAGCGCGGTGATGGTGCCGGCCGCATCGAGCGGTGTCGCTGGCGAGGAGGTGTGCATGGCAGTTAGTGTGCCGCGTGACCGGCTGGCATGCCCGGCCCCTCGGTTCCGCCGGCGCTGGACCGGGCTGCGCGATCTACTATTCGCAGGTGGAGGAATTTGATCCAGCTTTGTATGGATGGAGCGATGGGCAGGGGACGGCTGCATTCCTCGAGTGGTGTTTCGCGCGTTCCGACATCGCTGCGTTCCAGCACCTGACTGCGCGGTGGTCGACAGAGGCAATCGACAAGATGTGGGCTGTGATCAACCGGCGCCCCGCAACTGGAGACGAGCCCGACCCGATCGATATTCTTTTCAGCCAACTGCACGATGTGATGCCGCACGACTACGACTGGATGCTGCGTTCGGCAACTGTGAAGGACTCGGTGACGGCGTTCGAGGTGTATCTCGAATCGGCGGCAGCGGAAATGCTGTATCAACACCACCTCGAGTGGGACGTTCGAGCGAATCGATCGGTGAATTGGGGGGTACTCAGGTCGTTCTACACCCATCTCGGCGTGGACGTCGACACGGACGAGGTACGACTGATTCGCGATCTGCGCCACACCCTGGTGCATCGACGCGGAGCGCTGAGAACAGAAGACGATCGAGAGCAGTTCCGTACGCGTGACGGACTTATCGTGGATCTGGATCTCGACTACGTACAGCAGTCGACCAGCGTGTTGGCGAAGGTTGTCCAGGCAGTGGAGCAGGCGGTGGTGCCCTACGTGCTCACATCACGTCGTGATCCGAGCCTCGCAGATGTAGTCGGAGTACGTCCGCGTACGAGAGGCCGTGCGGTTCAGTAGATTCCTCGCACCTTAGTGAGGTGGTGTTTGAGGAATTCGAGTTTTATGACCTCGGTCTGCTGCAACCTGGCGAAAGCGCCCTGCAGATATGTGTTGATGGCGGTGTTGGCGTATGGGGAGCGGCGAGGTTGGCGTTCACTTTGAGTTGGGCGATGGTGCCGGGTGGCGCGAGCGTCGTTTTGTGGTGTTGACCTGCGGTGATGGCATGTCCCCGGGGTGGTTGTTGGGGGTGTGTGGTGCGCCGGCGGTTTTAGGGTGCCGGCGGGGTGCTCGGGGGAGTGGCGCGCGCCGGGCGGCGGGGTGTAGTCCGGTTTTCTAGGTGGTTCCGAATGATGCTGCATGTCAGCCGATTTGGGTATGATCTGGCTTTCGGTGGGGACCAACTCCGCCAGGGGGGATGTCGTGTCACACAGTCTTGGCGGTACTGCTCAGGCTGTCGTCGAATGAGATTGAGGTGATGGTTCCGTCGTCGTTGCTGGCGGGTCGATGACTCGGCCGGACGATGGATGTGAGTTCGTAGTCGGCGATTGGGTTGTTGTCGCGGTAAGTCATCCAGCGCGTGAGCAGTCCTGTCTCGGAGTCCATGGTCAGCGTTCCGTGTTGGGTGCTGTCGTGTGTGTGTGTGTGTGTGTGCGAGGTGGATGAGGTAGCCGGTGGGCGTTGATTCTGTTCGGGCGATCTTGAAGTTGTCGCGTTTGGCGGCCCCAGATTGGGAGGTCGAGTGGGTAGCACAGGCGGATGGCGGGTGGTACGAGGCCGGTGGTGGGGGATTTCGCTTCGTGGACGGTTTCACCTGCGCGGTTGAAGTGGGTGTAGAGGCCGTTCTGGTTCGTTTCTGCTGTTCCGGTGGCGAGGTCGGTAATGGACCATGTCCGGTGGATGGTGTTGGTGGTGAAGTCGAATTTCTGTGACGCCGCGGTCGTCGGTTCGTCGTGATCGCGCGACGACGGTGCCGATGTGGTGGACGTCGAGGAGGTGGGCCAGAGCTTCGAGGGTGGTTGCCAGTTCGTTTGCCATAGTATTTCGTCTCTTCTTGACTGCCGAGTTCGTCTACGGACCCTGATACAACAAGAGTCGTCCTCGCCCAATAGGCAAGGACGACTCTTGTTGTATCGGTACCGACTGTAAGTTAACGGCCTGAGAGGTTTTTGATCTCTCGTGCCGGTTCAGGTTCCGTTGTAGGCCACATCTGAATGAGATAGTCCTCGACGGGGTCACCGACGAGGGGGCCATCGTATTCGATGTCGCGGCCGCAGGCGTAGATCCGAACGCGGTAGCGGTGTTTACCTGGGGGCGTGAGGGTTTGGCCGGGTGTCTCGGGGATGGCCTGATCGAAGCCGCCGGAGTAGAAATGCCAGACAACGACGCCGCCGGGGTTGTCGTAGAACAAGTCCCCTTCGACGGCATCTTCCCATTCGGCATCTACGTACGGGGGCGGTGAGTCGTGCATTTCCAGTGCGAGGTTGACCGGCCCTACCCGTATTCCGACTCCTACCCGGATGGACTGTCCGCCGAATACCGCAAGGGTGAATTCGGGATAGACACCGTCGGGGATGCTGTCGGACTGGACCGGGTCGATGTGGAATTGGTTGTAGTCCGTTTTGACCACCGACTGGAACCGTTCGACAAGCATCAGGACTCCTTTCTACTCGCCCTTGAGGATTGACCCGTGAGGTTCGGCCGCTGAGTTCGCGGCGGGTGTGTGCTCTGGTCTAGTTGAGTTCGCGGCGGGCGGCTTCCCAGGCGTTTCGTTGGTTTCGGTCGCGGGGTTTTGCCGCGATCTTGTTGCGGGCTGCGGTGCGGGCTGTTTCATTGATGGCGAGTGAGGCGGCGAGAGTGGCGGACGCTGTGGGGTCGTGGCGTTCACGGATCCATTTGACGAGGGCAAGTACGGCGATGTCGGTGATTCGTTCTCGGTGAGTGTCGCATTGGATGCCCCCGCTGACGAGGTTGCGGGCATGGGCGACGTCACCGACTGAGTTGTTTAGGGCTGTTTCGAGGCTGGCATACAGGTGGTCGGCGGATGGTCCGGTGAACGGGGCGAGGAGCGCGGCCCATGTTGTGTGGAGGGCGTGGATATCGCCGGTCAGTTGACTGTCGATGTGCGTTTTCAGGGATTCCGAGTATTCGTCTGGGTACTGCCGGGCGACGTGTGTCGTCAGTTGTCGTAGGTGTGCGGGGGTTACTTCTCCGCTGAGGTTTTCGTTGTCAGTGAGGATGCGCACGAACTGGTGCATGGCCGCTGTGGTGTCGGGTTCCTGTGCAATGGAGTTGGTAACCGCACGTTCGAGATCAGGGGCTTGCAGCGCAGTTCGTGTCGCTTCGGAGAGGGGGAGTGCGCCTACGACGCGTTCTAGGTTGTCGGGGGTGTTCCCGGCGGCGAGCAAGTCGACGAGTGCGTTGCGTAGGCCCACCGCGAGTTGCGGTGGGATCGGCGGCGTCGGAACGGCATCAGCGAGTCGACGAGCAAGTGCGGAGTAGTCGGAGTCGGAAACTGAGGCTGCCTGCTGGGCGAGTAGTTGTAGGGCGTTGTCCTGTACGGAGGCTGGCCAAGGCAGGCTGGCGATCGCGGTGCTGGCGACTGCTTGGCTTCCGTTGTAGGAGTAGAGACTTCGGTAGGAGTCGAGTACCGTTGCCGCATCTGTCTGCGTAGTGTCGGCGGTCGTAAAGACTACGTGAATGGCATCGGTGGCACGCTGGGTAGCGATTGGGTCTGCATACGTTATCTGTCCGCGATGGCTTTGCAGCAGTGCCGGGATCCACGAAGCTCCGACGGCGGTATTGAGTACTACTGGGGTGGTAGTGGTGTATGCGGTGAAGCTTTCTTCATTCGCGGAGGGCAGTGATGCTGTCACGAGGGCGTCACGCAAGGCTGTCGCTGTTGTGTCATCGAGTTCGTCCAAATAGGGTGCGATGGTGCCGAGTGTGGACTGGGCGGTGGTGTTTGCGATTGATCCGTCTTCGTTCCATGCTGCGATGAACTCTGCGGCGAGGGTGGACCCAGCTGCCGGATCTGCCTGCATGAGATCGGACAGCAATGCGCCAAACGGCGGCCTCGGGTCCTCCCCTCGCTGAGATTTCAGGAGTGCGACGCCGAAGCGGGCAGCTATGACAGTGACGGTGACGGGCTCATCCGCGATTGTGACCTGATTGCTGGGGGCGTGGGTGACCGCAGAGTGCATGATCTGTAGCGCTGCCATTTTGGTGTCAGGCGTGATCGACGGGAGTAGCGTGCCGTCGTCGGTGAGGCTTCCTTGGAGGATCGCTTGGGTGACCGCGGCAAGTTCCTGCGGTTCAGAGGATTCCCATGCTGTGAATCCGAGTGTGGCGAGTCGTCCAACTTCGGTTGCGGCATTTCTTCGGATGATTTTGGCGATCAGCCTGACTGCTTCTTCGCGCTCGGAAGGGCGGACCTGGTCGAAACTAGCTAGTGCTTTGTCAACCCAGGAGCGGGTGGCGTCGTCTTCGGTCCTGTCTATGCTCTGCAGGACAGCAACGCTCAAGGTTGCGTGGAGGTCAGGTGCAGGAGATGCATCGAGCGTGTCGAACCACGATTCGAATTCGTCGTAGCCGCTGTGCCCGAGGTGCTGTATTCGGCTCTCCAGAAAGGATGTGACGGTGTCTGCCCCGAGAATCGCTGCGAGCTCACCGCGATGGGTGAGCACAGTGAGATCTCGAGATGCTGATTGTTCGTCGGGAATTGTGTCGCCCCCAAGCAGGTATCTGCCGACCGTGCGTGCGAGAGGGGGCTCTGAGGTGCATCTGGCAAGCTCGACCAGCCCTTCGAGTTGTGGCCTCGTGCATGTGCTGTTCGAGAGTGATCCAGCGAAAGCATTTGCGAGCGGAACTCGCCGCTGCTGGGGTATCTGATCGACGATGTGGGTGATCGCGCCAAGTGTGTTGGCTAGTTCGATGTCGTATGCATTTTCGAGTGTGTCGACGATGAGCGGTACGAGTCCGTCGAGGTGGGTGGAGTCTTCATCTGAGGACATACGCGAGAGGAGTTGGCGCAGGCCGGCGACTTGATTGTTGACGAGCAATGTATGGGCTTCTCGTGCGTCACGACTCCCGACGAGTCGGTCGATCTCGTCCTGTCCGAGGTAGATGAAAGGCAGGAGATCGTCGACGGTATGGACGAATCCGCTTGTCCTACTGACGTACCGCGAAAGATCGGCGTACCACGACGCTTCGATATTGATTCCGCGGGACGTTAGGTCCTCCGTGCTGCCGGTGCGGGCGGACTCCGCGAGATGGGTGAGAAGGCTGGTGTCCGACCGGAGGATTTCGAAAAACTCAGGAAAGTCGACCTTCAGCACCGTCATTTGGGCGAGAGTGCGTGGATGTGATGTGACTTCGCCTGGGGTAATGGAACGGATTCGTTGGTGACTCTCCCGCTGGGACGCCAATCGGTAGTCGCCGAAGAAGGCGTTAACGAGTCGAATGACGTGGCGGGGGTCTGTAACTGTGTCGTGGATGAGGACGGCGAGTGTGCTGTCGAGTTCATCCCCAAGAGCTCTGGCGCCGGCGTGGCCGGCATTGGTGAGGAGTTCGTGCGAGTAGCCGCGGAGATCGCGCCGGGAGTGTGGCGGCATAAGTTGGCGCTGGACGAACAGTCGGTCGAGGTAGGCCTTTGCTGCAGCGCGCTCGCCGTTGGGACTTGAGGCGAGGCCGGGGTGCGCCTTGATGACCGCGTCGCGAATAACGGATTCGTCGGCCGAGACAATGAAGATGGGGCGTTTGTCGGACGGGCACGTGAGTTGAAAGCTACGGATCGCGTTGAGTGTTTCGAGGACTTCGTTGGAGGACAACCTGTCGATGTCGTCGATAGCGATCACGACGTTCTTCTTTACTGCTTTGATCAGTTCAGCGAAGGCACGTTCGAACTCGTCTGCTGCTTCCACTCGCGGGCGGGTCACAGTGTTCTGTCCGGGCCGGAGCCAAGAGGCTATCCATGTTTTGCCGCTACTGACCGACCAGAGTGTGTAGACGCTCGGTGCGATGATTGCCGTGAACCCGGCGGCAATGGTCACCCACGTCCAAATGGTCTGGGTTATGTCGATTCCCAGGAGAAAGAGCACAAGGATGAGCAACAAGGCCGCAGTGACGATCCCTCCCGCCCAGAGGACGAGTCTCTTCAGATAACGTCCGCTGGCTTCGGTCAGTTTTCGGGCCCAGAGGAACAGTGGGGCAGTTGTGGGATCGATCGTCATCGAAGATCGAGAAAGTTCCAGTTCGCCGAGCAGATCTCCTGCGACTTTCTTGTCGATGCATTTTTCCTCGACCAGTTTTTCGGCTGCGGCGTAGATCAATGATCTGTGCAGTCCGGCGTTTTCGTGTCTTTCCGCTGAGATTCTGACCAGCGAGTGGTTGGGGTCGTCTTTGAGGTCTGCCTTCAGTAGTTCGATGACCGTACTTTTGCCGACGCCGAACGGGCCTAAGAGTCCGATCAGCAAGCGGCCGTGGGTTCGGCTTCGGAGCATGATCAAGAGGTTCTGCGCAACGTCATGGTGGCCGAATGTGTTGACGACGGTTGAAAACTAGTCCAGAAACGACGGTCCAAAACTAGACCACCCAACCAAGATTGAATGGGTGATCTCCATGGAAGACTGGGCATTGATCAGGCACCTCTATCACAGCGAAAAGCTGTCGAAACGTGCCATCGCTACCAAACTCGGCATTGCGCGTGACACTGTCACCAACGCCCTGACCAGCGAGGGTCCACCGAAATATCAGCGACCATCAGTCGACTCCGCGATCAGCGCCGTGGAACCGAAGATCAGGGCGCTGCTCACGCAGCACCCGACGATGCCGGCCACAGTGATCGCCGAACGCATCGGATGGGGCGGATCGATCAGCTGGCTACGCGAACGAGTCCGGGCAATCCGACCCGAATACGCCCCCGCCGACCCAGCAGACCGCCTCCAGCACGATCCGGGCCAGGTTGTGCAGTGCGATCTATGGTTTCCGCCGGCGTCGATTCCGCTCGGCGGAGACCAGTCCGGCGCCCCGCCGGTGCTCGTCATGGTTGCCGCGTTCTCCCGGTTCATCACCGCGACGATGCTGCCCAGTCGGGTCACCACGGACCTGGTCGCGGGCATGTGGCAGCTGCTCTCACAGGATCTCGGTGCGATCCCTCACCGTCTCTGGTGGGACAACGAGTCCGGTATCGGTCGCCGCGGCAGGCTGACGGAGCCGGTGACCGCATTCGTCGGAACGGTTGCCACGACACTGATCCAGCTCAAACCGTACGACCCCGAATCCAAAGGAATCGTCGAGCGCGCCAACCAATTTCTGGAAACCTCGTTCATGCCCGGTCGAACATTTCGTTCACCCGACGACTTCAACACCCAACTGGCCGACTGGCTCCCGATCGCGAATTCTCGGGTTGTCCGCCGGATCGGCGGTCGACCAATAGATTTGGTGTCCGTCGACACCGCGGCGATGTTGTCACTGCCGCCGGTTCCACCGCAGACCGCCGCATACTCGCAGATCCGACTGCCGCGGGACTACTACGTTCGGGTCCACGGAAACGACTACTCGGTAGACCCCTGGGCGATCGGACACCTGGTCGAGGTCGCTGCGGATCTGCGCCAGGTAGCGGTCACTCGTGAAGGACGAGTCCTCGCCGAGCACGAACGGCGATGGTCTCGGGGGCTGACCGTCACCGATCCACTACACGTGAAATCAGCCGCCAGGCTGCGAGAAAAATTCCAACAGCCGATGCCAGTTGCCGCCGGCGAGGACCGGTTGATGCGGGACCTGGGCGACTACGACCGAGCATTCGGAGTCGAATTCCCTTGTACTGCATCATGTAATGATGATTGGGTGCAGTGATGGGCGCTGTGGATCCACTCAAGGACATCGAGCACTACGCCCAGGTAATGAAGGCGCCGCGCATTCGGGAATCGGCAGCACGGCTAGCCGAGCAGGCCCGCAGCGACGGATGGAGCCACGAGGACTACCTTGCCGCCGTGCTGTCGCGAGAAGTCACGGCGAGGGAATCATCCGGCACTCAGAACCGGATCCGATTGGCCGGATTTCCGACACGAAAATCATTGGAGGAGTTCAACTTCGACTATCAACCGTCACTCAGTCGAGAAATGGTGGCATATCTGGGAACTGGAGTCTTCTTGACGCAGGCACGCAATGTGGTGCTTCTGGGGCCGCCGGGCACCGGCAAAACGCATCTGGCGATCGGGTTGGGAATCAAGGCCGCTCAGTCCGGACATCGGGTTGCATTCGCTACCGCCGTCGATTGGGTGGCCAGACTCAAGGCCGCGCACGCCGGAGGAAAGCTACCTGCAGAGTTGGCGCGGCTACGACAGATCGGGTTGATTCTCGTCGACGAAGTCGGCTACATCCCGTTCGAACAGGACGCTGCCAACCTGTTTTTCCAGTTCGTGTCATCTCGCTACGAGCATGCCTCACTGATTCTGACATCAAATCTGCCGTTCGGCCGGTGGGGTGACGTATTCGGCGATCAGGCAGTCGCTGCCGCGATGATCGACCGAATCGTCCATCACGCAGAGGTTTTGACGTTGAAAGGGGCGAGTTACCGACTCAGAAACACCGGGATCGATACGTTGCCGTCCGTGAGAGCGGACAACGCGGCACAATGAATACATCGGCGTGGTCTAGTTTCCGTCCGTCGCGAATGGACTAGGTTTCGACCGTCGTTCACAGAATGCGTCTCGTTCCTGATTGGTTATCGGCGCATCGGCGATGAACCATCGATCCACTTCTGCCACTACCGCTCCTAATTTCTTCACTAACTGGGCAAAAGAAGGTGATCTTATCCCGATTGGATCACTGGAACCGCGTTGTTTACGAATTCGGGAAAGTAGGTGTTAGTCGATTCCCTCATCAGATGGATTGTTCGGCGGTCGTCTTCGATGTGCGGGGTGTTCGTGCTCGGTGGTGTGGGGGAGTGGTGGCGCGTCGGGCGGGGTGTTGCGGGCTCGTTTTCGGGAGTTTTTGAATGTTGTTGTGTGTCAGTGGATTTCGGTATTCGTTTGATGTGTAGGAATTTTCGCAGGTTATGCAAGATAGGATTTTGTGCGACCTTGAATGTTGTTGCAGTGATGAGCGTTTCGGTGTTTTGTGTTTTCTGGTTGTTTTGCGGTTTGGTGGGTGGGGGTGTATGAGTGGGAGCATGATGATGACGAGGCAGTGGACGCGAGACGGGGCGCTTTCCCTGACCCTTCCCTCCTCCCCAGCCTCGTTCGGGTGTCGGGTACCGGTTCAGACGTTGCGATGAATTCGATTGTTGAGAACCAAGATTCGGAATTCAGAGGAGCGAAGCGACTCGATCGACGGCAACGGCACTCGACCCACTGCGAGTCGCGCAGCGGCTCCCTGGCGGGGAGCGAAGCGACTCGCTCCGTCTCCCGACGCGAAGCGTCGGGAGAGCGCCGCGG
>NZ_CAIJDS010000081.1:0-17493 GCF_903819475.1 Rhodococcus sp. UFZ-B548 | reverse complement strand
AAACCCAGGAGCCGATCACTTCGAACATCGGCGGGCAGGACTACACCACAGAACCCGCTGTCACCGACGTCTCGTTCACGGACGAAAACGGAACCAACTGGTCGGGCACACCCTCGAAGGTGCCGAACGTGTGGAGCTGGACGTACACCGACGCCCAGGGAGAAGTACACGACCTGCAGGTCACCTACGACGAGCAGGGACGCCCCTACCAGGTTTTCGACCATTCCAACTCGGTGCTGTCCTTGTACGACTGGAGCACCGGCGAACCAGTTCGGATAGGCGACGCGCAGCATCTGGACCCCGGTGTCGCTTACGATCAGCCCTACACCGACGAGGTCATGAGCTTCGTCGTCCCACCGCTGCGCGGGGCCCGTCTGGCCGTCGGCGCGATCCGGGCCGAAGACCTGATCGTCTCGAACCGGACAACACCCACCCGGCCCCCGACCAGCGCACCGGCTGTTCCTGCGCAGAGTGTTCCCCGGCCGGGTGCAGTGCCACCGCGCGGCATACCCGTCATCGACGGCACCGTTCCACCTGCCGAACATGACCAACCCGCGATCCCTTCCGTGAATGAACCTGCACGCCCGGATCCCACGATTCCGGAACCCTCGCAACCCGCTTCGCCCGGCGATCCCGACCGTGGCCAGTGGGAACCATCCACGCCGGGTGAGATTGGTGATCCAGGGCCGAACCTGACACCAGGGATTTCTACCCCGAATGTTCCCTCGCCAGGTCACGTCGAGGAACCGAGTGTGCCGACTCTGCCCGATGTCGGTCAGGTGCCGGTGAATCCGGATGCTCCCGGCGCTCCGCTGCAACCTGGCCCACCGGAATTCGACCCCTTCGCCACCGATCCGAGCACCATTCCCAGCCCTGGCGTCATCGAGGATCCGACGCAGCGACCCGCGGTCACGATGCCCCCTACACAGCCTGACAGCCCGGAAGGACCAGGGGTTGAACAGGATCCGTTGTGGTGGATGCCGTACGCACGAGAAAAACCACCGCAACTCGCGCCCGGCGAAACACCGCCGGACATCGTGAAGGTCGAAGGAGTCGGCCCGTTGGATCTGCGTACGTTGCAGTCCAGGATCATCGGTGATCGGGATAGCACCGATGTCGGGGTGTGGGGTGAAGCGAAGGAAGGTGACCGATACGACGCCGCTCTGAAGTTGAAGCCGTATCGGGTGTTTCAGGAACTCGTCACGTTGGTGGTTCCCGGACATGAACGTCATCGTCGACGCGAAACACATCTACGAGTTCATCTTCGACCGGAACGGTGAACCTCGCCTCACAGGGTGGTTCGCTGATACCTGGCGAGTGAAGTGGCCTGATACGGCACGGGCGCAGCTTGCTGCCCTCGCACAAGCTGGCATGGACGCGGAGCTCGTGTGGGTGATGCTCAACGAGCAATATGCTGAACTCGCCAGGGAAGGTTTCGAGCAAGCAGATGTCGTCGGTGTGACGGTGGAGACTATTACGCAATGGCTGGAAAGGACGGGGCGATGAGCATAGTCGGGCGATGGCCGACAGTGATCGGATATTGGGGCACGCGGGTGCAGACGAGTCAGGAGGTGGCGCAGACGATGCGGGCCTTCCTCGACGACCTGGAAGCGATCGACCCGGATTGGGCATTGCCGTGGGTGAATACGAAGCAGCGAAGTCGAGGTACTGCGGATCTCAGTGTGGACGGGTTGGTGCGAATCTTCGAGCACTCCCGCTCCGGGGAGATGGGATACTCGGATACCCCGGGGCCGGGCTACAGCATCAGTTTGTCGCCGGAAGACGGAACCGCGCGGGCGATCATCGCCTGGGTCGGCGGCGTGGAAACCAGTGCACCCAACAGTGTTCAGGTGGCGTTGCCGACGGAAAAGGATGTTCCCTCCGAACTGCGACGGTTGCTCGACCCAGGCATCGGAGACGCGATCATGAAAGTGATCGTCGAACATTGGGAACCGGATCGGGCTCGATGGAGCATCGGCGACTACAGGAAACTTCAGAATCGGTCGAAAGGCGAGGTCGAGGTGGGATGGGAGACGTACTTCCATTCCGGAATCACACTCGATCGCAGCATGCTGCCCCAATCTGCGGTGGTAGAGGAACTGCCCACTGGCACGTTGATCCGGCTGGGAGACAAGCCAATGGAGGTCGCTGCCGCCGACATCGTGGCAGTATGCGCAGCGTTCGGGTATCCGGTGTAGCGCCAGAGCCTGTTCGGATTGGCCGATCGTCTTCGAGTAGGAGTGACGTTGTCTGCTTCATCTTTACGTCGCGATCCGACGTCCGGATTGACCTTGAAAGTCATGGCGCGAAAGGGGCCGCCGGAAGCCGAATCGGTCACCGCAGTGCTGGCAGCGCGGTCACTGCAGTTCCTTCGAGAGCTTGACCCGGTCTTCGACGTCGACATGTATCGCTCCGTGAGGAATGACCTTCCCGACGGCGTCACGGTCGAGCAGGCTCTGGCATCGAATGGTAGACGGATCCTCACGCCTCAGACAGAGGCCTCCCTCGAGGCCGCAATGATCGAGAGCAGAAAGTCTCCTGATGCCGCAGGCGGGATTTACCCACTCTCATTCGGGCATCAACTCAGGTTGTTCACCGACAACGGAAACATCGAAATTCTCATCGGATTCGGGGGTACGGCAGGAGCAGGTTCCTTACTTTGCACCTTCATCTGGCCGTACCCAGGGGGCTTCGCCGATGAATCTCTGATCTCACTGTCATTGAAACTCGTCCAGGCCATGGCCGATATCTGGGACGCTCCCACGGCCGTGCTCTACCGGGATGCGGAGCTCACACCTCAGTACAACGTGCCCGGCGACGCAACGGTGGGCAGTTGCACCTACTTCGGCCCTGAGATGCCGATCAACGAAACGCAGATCCCACCCACTGTCGAAGCTTTTCCGTACAAGAAAGGAACGATCGGCATCCAGCGTGATCCACGCGCCCCGTTGGTTGCCGACGATATCCGAAGCATCCGTGCAGCGGCCGGCCTGCTGACCGAACGACCGGAGGTTCGCCTCCAACGTCCCAGCGTGGGCGTCCATGACAGGTGGACACCAATCTGGCCACCCAGATGGAAAGGCGCGGTGGAGGGCGGCGCGTCGGATTTGAGCACAATCGGCACCTTTAGAAACCGCTGTGTCATGACTCCATCACATGGTTGAGCACTGGTCGATCATATTGCCGGGTACGGTAGCTCGACTCAGGAACGATGACCGGTACATCGCCGCCGAAGCTTCGCTGACGCGTGCGGGCTCCCTGATTGCAGGTTCGCAACATCGCGTCATGCTTCTTTCTCACGAGCGCGTCAGAATCCTCACTCCGGTCACTATCCGTTACCGGATCGGGGACCAGTCACGGATCCACTTGCCGGTTACCGTTCGGGAAGTCGGCCAACTCCTGATATTTTTCGAACGCGGCTTCCTGATAGCCGATGTTGTACAACGTCTGTGACATCTGCTCGAAGAGCATGCCCGCCCGCTCGACGGCGCGAAAGATCTCTTCGCCGAGCGCCATGGCATCCCCCACGCCGCGGACACCGATGAAGACGACCCAGAATTGCTGGCCGGGCTGTCGCCGTGCACCGGGATGTTCTCGGTGGAAACGGACTGAGTTCTCCGGTACGAGTGCGGGATCGAGAATCTGCCACCGCCCGATCTCGCCGAGAACGGGTGCGACCACCTTGTCGAGCACGGACACATACCCAGCAGCCTCATCGGACGTGGCATAGATCCGAAACCCGAATTCGAGCACGTCAGCTTCCTCGAAAGGAACCGGCGGGTCCGGAGGTGTATCCCACACCGTGCCCTCGTAGACGTCGACATCCCCGACCTTCCCGAGATCCGTCGCAATTGTCTCCACCAAGAACAGCATCAGATGTCCGTAGAGAGCCGCCAGACGCGCCTGCCTTGCGAAGATCTCCAGGATGCTCCGGCCGGTCCGACGGTCGATGTGCAGCAGCACGTCGAAGTCCGCGATCGCAAGGACAGTTCCCACCGTCGCAGGGTCGCTGCCATAGCTGAAGCTCGCGACATCACTGAGGACATCGTTGAACGCATCCAGGTTCTTTCCGTAGTAGTCCGGAAACGACAGTGATGCTGCGAACGCGGCGTGCATGTCCTCAACGGAAGTCCATTCCTGAGCCTCGAGCTCATGCACCAGATAGCCGAGGTCTGTGAGTCGTGTGCACGCGCTGTCGAGCTGGAACCGAGTGGCGTACCGGAACACGAAACCCGACTGCAGAAGCGTCCAGTCGAAACCTTGCCGCTGCTCGTCGAACAGTTCCCGCTCAGTCGGATCAAACACCACCCTGCGCGCCATCCACCGAGCGTATGCGTATCCGATCGCGGTCGGGGACGTTGTCGACGAGCGTCGCCAGATCCGCTTCGTCGTTCGCGACACGGCGGGAGAACAATTGCGTTCCGTCGCTGTCGATCACCACGCAATGGTGGTGGGTTTTACCTGCCTCGATGCCTGCCCATAGTGGTTTCATGGGTTCCCCTTCGGCTCTCGATTCGGTTGACAGACCTGGTGGACGACCTCTCCGTCGTGTCCTTACACAGCGATATAGTTCGCATCTCTCAATAAGCGGTCGAGTCGTCGAGAACACCGGGCGGCCATTCTCCTTCAGCCATGCGCACAGCAGAAACAAAAGAGCCATACCCGGCGTTCCCAGGCAGCTCCGAACCTACAAATATTCGCCAAGTACCGCCCAGCAAAACGGTAAGGAAACAAATAGAACGCTTTTCCAGACGGAGCGAAGCGGAGTTCTCTTCGGGGGACACCGCAGGCGGCCGGGCCGCCGGGCAGGAGGATGCAATTGGTGATCCGACCGAGCGGGGTGACCTAGTGTCCTGTGCCGGTAAGTAACCTTCCGATATGGCTCTCGGAAACGGGCTGGTCGCTCGCATCGAGCGGACCGTGGACTTCTACGGTCCCGGCCGTCCGATTCCGGCAGACGAGCTTCACGCGGAATTGCATGCGCTCGACATCGTCCCGGACAAAGACTTCACCGAGTTCGTGGGGCGTTGGGGTGGATGCTTCGTGGGCGTGTCAGTGCACGCATGGGACAACGCCGAGCTTATCGGTCGTGAGACATGCATCGAGCTGACCATTGAGGCGCGTGACGCATACGGTGCCCTCATCGACGGGGTGGTGTTCGCTGACGACGGGTCGGGGAATCCGATCTGGATCGCTGCGGACGGAAGCGTGTGCTTGGTCGACCATGACAACGGGAACACAGTTGTTCGACTGGCGGCCAGTTTCCGCACGCTGTTGGAGGAGAACGTCGACGACTGACTCACGAAGGCATCCGCGCGATGTCGGCCGCCCCTCGGCGCCCTCGCGGGCTGCATGTCCGCGGTGGTCGCCCCAACGACCGTACCGGTCGCCGAGTGGTGTTTGTACATGCAGGGCCGGTGAGCGTACTACTCACCGGCCCTTTTGGTGCGTTCACGAGGTGGCAGGCCCTTCGGTGACGGCGTCGGCAGTCACGAGCAGGTCGATCTCGACGAGATTGGTTCCGCCGGCATCGGTGACACGCACGGTTACTCCGGCCAGCCATTGGCCGTCGTTCATTTTCGCCCAGAATTTCAAGGCTCCGTCGAGGTATCCGGACATGTACAGCGCGGACGTTTTCACGCGCATGCTCACATGATCAGCGCGTGATGCTCCCCCACGTCCGAGCGGGAGCGCCCGGGCCGATGTCGACTTTCACTGCCCGCGGCTCGTCGAATGTCCTGATCACGGGTGGTCGGGCCAGCATTCGGTCCAATGGTCGGTGTTGATCACTGTGCTGCCCGGAGCGGCGACGTCGCGGCGAGAGTTCTGTCGTCGACAGTGCCCCAGCGGAGCTGTCCGCTCTCGTTGGAGATCTCCATGCGTCCGGTGCGTAATTGGACCCTTCGCCGGCGGCCGCGACGTCGAGCCGAACGCCTGTCACCCGCCCTCTCACCGCAGACAATCCTGAATACCCGGCGACACGGGACGAGATCCGCAGATCAGTGCCATCCCGTTGTCCTTCTGCGACGATGAGGAGCGATCCCCTACTTCTTCACTGGGCTAACCGAGACCTCTGAGTCGCAGGCGAAGACGCCGGGGACGATACAACTTGCGTCGAGCGACCGTTCCAATATCTAGGGCAGTTGCACAAAGGTTGGATGTTCATGAACGGATCGGACTTCAATGCCGCAATCAGCGGAATGACCCTGCAGGACGGCAACACTGCGCCGTGACACTGCTCCTACGTTGGTTCGTCGTCCCGGCAGTGGGTGCGGTAGCCGATGCGTACAGCGGCAATCACCACAGCGGAGTTGAAGTCGGCCTTCTCCGCCAGCATCAGGAAACCGAAGATACCGCCGGTCTCATGGCAGGAAACGCAATGGAATAACTGCGACTGAACACGAACATCGAAGTTCGCAGCGCGGTCTCCGTGAAACGAGCAGTAGCCCTTCTTCGCGTCGCGCCCACTCCACTGAGCTTCGTAAACTCCTCAACGACATCTGCCAGCGAGGTCCGTTCCCGAATCGCAGTCAGTTCCCCGTCAGGAATGCGTGAACTAGTCACGCACCCGAACCTAGACGGCTGAACGAAGCTGCACAGTACAGCCACATTTTTCAGTCACTACGCAGCTATCGACTAAAGCATGAGCGTCATCGGTTCCCTACTCAGGCCCCGTCTTCCGGCCTCTGAGGCCTTGGGTGATGTTTCCGTAACATCGAGCATCAAATACAGCTTGATTTCTCGGACAACCGTCCGTGCCGCAAGACAACGCCCTGCCTGTGTTCGACCCGATAACTCGCCTCGGCTGGCTGACTCGGTCAGCAACCAGATGATCAGGTCATGGCCGGTCCTGCAGCAGAACCCAGAACATAGGACCGGCGTCCCGAACGATGCCGGCCATCGTGGTGCCGCCCTGCTGCGCCTCGCCGACGCATCCCGATGCACTCCAGACGGGTAGGGACGGGATATTGGCTATGGACGCCTGTGATGACACACCGGACCCGGATCCGGAACGATATTCACCGCCACAATTTCGTATTACACTAATAGCTATGACTGACGAAACGATCAACGATCAGCCCGTCACCGACAACATGATCGAAGAATGGGCAAACGAAGCCGAAACCGGCTACGACGTCGAAAAGCTACGCAAACGCGGCCGGCCCGCCCTCGGAGCCGGGCCCGGCGCAGTAGTGCCCGTACGGATGGACGCCGCGTTGCTCGAAGCGTTGAACGCCCGCGCAGAACAAGAACACGTCTCCCGATCCGAAGCGATCCGAGAAGCAGTGCGTGCCTGGACCCAGGTCGCGTGAAAGCCCACAAATCCGCACTCAAACACGGAATCAGCGAAGACGCCGGCATCTACGCGGCAGAGCACCACGTGTACGTCGCCGACTTGGACGACGACAACCCCGCCCGCCAATTCCGGCTGGGCTTCGACCCGAACGGACGTCTCCTGGAATTAGTCGTGCTGCGCTTCGACAGCGGAAACGAGCTACTCATACACGCCATGAAGGCCCGACCTCAGTACGTCGATCTCCTGTAATCGATCTCGTTCGCGAGCGCGACGCAGGGAAGTCGACCTGCTCGCCGGTACGACGAGGACATCGCCATCAACGCTCGATGATCGCAGCCTCCACCGACACAGGTGCGTTCACCTCCACCGCCCCGTGCCGAGAACTGGCACCACCGACCGTTCTCACCATCAGTGGGGCGACATGCAGCTCACACGACATCTCTCCCCCCACGACACTGAATATTCACCCCACACCCGAAAGTTGTTCAGTGACATGACAAATGAATACCCAGATGCCGGAGAGGTAGCGCTCGACGACAGCCGCTTTCGGCGCTGACCCCGTCAGCTCTATGACGACGGCACTGAACCCGATCCACGACTCAGTCTCGCCAACGAACCCTCCTGGCGCACGAGCACCCGATCTCAGATGCCACGCCTGCTGTTGCTGGATTTCTGTATTGCCACGATGTACTGAGGCGGGTTGGGTTCGCGGACGACGATCCGACAAGCAACTTCAAGATCGCCTCAAAGAGGTTGCCCCACAAGACAATTATAAATAACTTCTGTCAAGCACGACACGAAGGCCGTTCCCACCTCCCGACCAACACGCGACGCGGGACCAATCGCTCCGAACGCGAACACTACGAATACGGACCACGTCACTGCCCGTGCCGCCCCGACCGGCTGAGACAATCCCCGGAGACAGACAGTCGGTTTCCATTGTCGAATGAAAGGGAGCACTTCGTGACCTATTGGGCGGTTGCTCGGCCAGACTCGGGTTCCGGTGAGGTTCTCGTACGCGATGGTTACGTCGTCGGTGACGATGCCGCGATCGCGCAGATCGCAGACGTATGTGTGCAGTTTGCTACGGCGGAGGACGGTTCGCGGCCGATGATCTGGGTGTCGTTGGGAAGCGCGAACGCTCGGGTATCGGGCTTTGGTGGCCAGAGTCTTGACCGTACTGAACTCGAAGCCGAGATCCGCCGGTGTGTCACTGAGGAACAGAACGCACAGCGCCGCGCCGCTGTCGAGGCGATGATCGACGGTTCTTCGCACGCGCGAAGAGCCGCGCATTCAACGCCGGCGGGTTCAGTTCGTGATCAGTGGAACCGGATCACCGAGTGGCTGCGAGTCCACTTTCCCGGCATGACGATCACTGGAGCCGAGCGCGACCGTGTGGACGCCGCGATCGAGAGAACGGGACAAAGCTGGCCGGCCGAGTTAATCGAGCTGTACACCTTGGTCGACGGAGTTTCCGACGAAAGGTTGCTGGGGTTGCTCCACCGTTTCGCGCTTCTCACGTTGGACGATGTCCTCTGGTATTGCGAATCGTCTATTCAGATTGGGGACGAGAGTGCGCGCTTGTTCGGCGATGGCCCCGTTGAAGGCCCCACCGACGCTGGATTTCAAGCCGACACCTTCCTCCCGGATTTCGTGCCTTTCGCAGGGATGGACGGCAATTTCTTGTGCGTCGACACCCGCCCCGGCCCCATGCACGGTTGCGTAACCGAATTCGACAAAACCGGGGCAGACGAACCCGGACCCCGTTGGGTCTCAATCAGCGCCATGCTGACTGACCTCGCCGACAGTCTGACGACCTCGCAAGCATTCGACGACGGGTGGTACTGGACGAGCGTCAATGGAGCCCTCGAATGGGAATCTGACCGCACGTGGCGACTCAGACAGCTTGTTAAAAAAACATCTTTCGCGGCCTGCACGCGAGGGGCCCAATTAGGGCAACTCTGAAAGAGGCCAACTTCGAGAGCGGCTGCGCGACTGCATCCCACCCGTAGGTTTCTTCGTCCGCTCCATCCGGGTGCTTCCGAAGATCACGCGCGTGGTGACAGAATCGAACAACTGACGGCTACGCGAGGGATATACCCTTGAGGGCACAGTCACGTTGTTGCGCACGGCAACTGGGAGAATGAGGAATGGCGACCCCAATGCCGTCGGATAAAGGTCGCTGCTACCCGGTCGAGATCATCAACGGCTGCGTGTGGCTGTACTTTGGGTTCCCGCTCAGCTTCCGTAAGTCGAGGAACTCATGCTCGAAGGCGGTGTCGTGGTCAGCGATGAGACGATCCGGCGGTGGTACGCCAAGTTCGGGCAGGCCTACGCAAACCAATTGCGACGACGGTGGGCGCGACCCGGTGACAAGTGGCACCTCGACGAGGTTTTCATCCCAATCAGAGGCCGGGAACATTACCTGCGACGGGAGGTCGACCAGCACGGCAACGTACTCGAGGAACTGGTCCAGCCCCGACGAAACAGGAACGCCGCCAAGCGATTCTTCCGTAAGCTACTCGAGCGGGCTTGCGCTATGTGCCGCGAGCAATCGTCACCGACAAGCTCGGCAGCCCCCAAGTGGCGCACCGCGAGCTGCTGGCCTCGGTCGAGCATCGCCGATCCAAGTACTTGAACAATCAAGCCGAGAACTCGCATCAACCCGCCAGGCAGCGAGAACGGGCCATCAAACGGTTCACATCGGCCCGACACGCGCAACGCTTCCTGTCCGTCTTCTCGGGCTATCCGCCTTCTCGGGTATCTCACCGCATTTCCAATCCTGGCGACACAGACTCCCGGCGCCCGAATGGCGTACCGAGATGACCCACCGGTTCGCGGTCTGGCAGGAAGTCACCGCGACCGGTGTTGTTGCGTGAAAGCGAACGGGCCAGTGGCATCCTGTAACCGACCGCACTAAACATGCTTCGCTGCTTCACTTTTCGATCAACGTGACAGTGCCGTCGCCAGTGTCATCGACTGATCCGAAACCGCGCAGGGCGATCCCTTGTCCGAACTGGCAACATCGACCCTTTGCCACCCGGAACATCTCGACGACGTTGTCGAAGGCTACGGCGCTGTCGTCGACCGCGAGGTCATCCGTGCCTGGTGGACATTAGGAGATAGGGATACTCCTATGCCTGATGGGCAGCTACTTCTTGCAGGGGAAGTGCTGCAACGAGAGCTGCATCAAAGGACATTGGCCCCCCGAGCTGCCGCACCCTTCGGAGAGCCTATGTCAGTGAAGAACTCGGCATTTGCGCTGACATAGCCGGCCCAGAGGTCAGGCAGATCCTCTTGCTTCGACAGGACAAACCGATTCGCAGGCCCCACAGTCGATGCACTCCCCCGGGTGGATATACATTGATCGCTCACCTTCATAAATGCAGTCAACGGGACAGGCCTCCACACACGACCGGTCCAGGACATCCACGCAGGGAAGTGCAATGACGTAGGCCATTTTTCACAGCTCCTAGACACCCGTATAGATGGTCTTGCCCCAGGAGAAGAACTCCAGCGCAGTGTGGCCCTGTTCCCGGAAGGTGTTTGTCGATGAATCCCCGATCCCGCCGAACGGTACGTTCAGATCCAACCCCGCAGTTGGTCGGTTGACCTTGACGACCCCGGCTTGGGCGCGCTGGGTGAAGTCGGTTGATCGAGCGAGGCTGTCGGTGCAGATGCCTGCGGTGAGGCCATAGGACGAGTTGTTGATCTGGGCAAGCCCCTCCGCGTAGTCGGGGACTTCAAGAACCGCGACCACGGGGCCGAAGATCTCGTCGGTAACGACGGGTCGTCGTTGGATACATTGGTAATCACCGTCGCTTCAAAGGCCTGGCCGTTTGAGTGGCCACCCTGCACCACGTTATCGGCAATGAATTTTCGCACTTGGATCGCACACTCGAAGTACTATCTGGCATTTTGAACGTGGAAATTGGATATCATTTCATTGCTGCGGCGATTCTGAGTGGTCAGTTCGGCCGCGCAAGGCCTGCCCTCCGGCTGTGCACTCGCCGGGGGTGGGTCTCTCCAAACGCTCACGCCGCCACGTTGAACCGTAGGCACTATGGACGCGCTGGCGACGCGCCTGCCTGATACTTAAGTACCGTGTGCAACCGCCAAGCGCGGTTCGGCCCCATACTCGAGAAGTAGTATCCCTCGTGCACGTTCGCCTTTGCCGGCTCGGCGTGCGCGGCCCGCCTAGGTGTAACTGACGAACACTGTGGGCGGGCCATCCGGCGAATGGAGAACTCCGTCCACCCGGACAGGAATCGGCGGCCCTGCCAAGTCTCCGGCAGTCCGGCGCCGAATCTCGTCGAGAATCTGCTTGTTCGACAATTGCTGCAGCGACTTCCGTGTGGGCGACAACGGCCGGTTCTCCTCTTCCGTCATGAACCCGGTGGCGATCAACACTTCCTGCACAGGCGCATCGAACAACGCTGCGACGCGCCGCAGCACCTGCGGGGTCGGGGACCGCGAGATCCTTGTCCACTGACGCATCTGGGATGGATACACACCGAGCGCCCGAGCTGCTTCCTCTGGGCTTTCATAGCCGCGGGCCACGATCTGGTCTCGAACCCAAGCTGCGAATCCTGAAGCCTTGGGCGTTATTTTCCCACGGAATCTCTGAACATTCGCGCAGCGAAACAGTTCGAGAGTTTCGCGCTCGGATCAGTTATCCCCATGCGTTGTCCATGATTTGGGGATAGTTCAACACTCAAGTATCTGTGACTCCGCGAAGACTGGTATCGGAACCCTCGGATCCGTAGATTTTCCTCGGCGGCATCGCTCGAACCCCCAAACTTCGAGTATGGCGTAGCCCTGCCGACGCGATCCCCCGGACAGTCGGCAGGGCACCACAAACGGTGCGCCGCTTCCGCCTCGGTTCTCGGCGCACCCCGGGCCGCCAGCGTGCTGATCACACACTCGCTGGTGGCCCTTCTAGCAACACCCCTGGATTTCGAAATGCCCGACGAGACTGAGGTTTGGCATTCCCCTCATGCGTTATACAGCTGCCGCGGCAGCTCGATGTCGGTAACACGGTCAGCCACGCCGCCCAGTCCCGAGCTGGCAGCTCTCGCCTCGACTGCGCCGACAAGATCTTCCGCGGGTCGGGCCCCGGACGCCGAGAGTTGTAGTAGCTGATGAAAAACGGTGCATGCTGCACGCAATGCCGACGCTGCAGCAGCGCGGTTTACAACGGCTCATGGATCTCGCCGGCCGAACGGCTGAGACTGCAGCAAGATCACCGAAGTTCCTGCCTGCGGATGTCATTCCGATCCGAGAGTCGCTCTCGACGTCGTCTCGGGTTGCCACTGCGAACTCACACATCACGCGCCCCGCCTAAATGCGACAGAGGGCGAAGTCGGAGATGAAAAGGCCCCGAAGTTACGATACGGCTACCGTTGCAGGTATGGTCGGATTGTAAACGTATAGCGATACTGTTGTTCGTTTACCAGCCCTGACGGTCCCCTATCTTGTGTGGCCGTCAGGGCTGCCTTGCCACGGAGCACAGAAGGCCGAATCTAGTTACCCTCGGCAACTACCTGCGGCAGGAAGCCCGTCGTATCTAGCACACCTCGAAACGGAGATGTCGTGAAACGAAAAGCACTGCGCCTCATAACTGGAGCTCTCGTCATCGCCTTCGTAACCCGATCACTCGGTTCGGTGGCCACGACTCAGCCCTTCGGCGTACCTCTCGGGCACCGCCTCGTCCGCTGAAGACATAACAGAGCCCACCCACGCAGCTTCGGCCTGCCGACAATCCTGCTGACCCTGATGAGGCCGATAGTGCGGTCGTATGTTGTCGAATCGTGCGTGCCTGCGGGGATGCTCGTTATATAGGCTGTCGGTGCTGAAATTCTTTGCCCCGGGTACCACCGAAAGAAGTGCCGCTTCGAACGGCCACTTGCCGAGAGGCGCACGACGGGCACCGACCCTGTGAAGTCGCTGGACACCCTTTTCGGTGACGGCGGCTACGTCACATCCGGGGCGGTCGGTGTCGCCCAGGGCCCGAATCGGGGTTCGCCGGGTAACCTGGGTCGTTCGGTGAGAGCGAAAGGAGCGCTGAGGGCTTCACCGCCCGGATACCTTCGGCGGATGCGATCGCCTGACTTCTGCGGCTCGTACCGTCGCTGTATCGACTCCGTATCGACGGTGGGCCGGCGCACCTGCTCAACTGCTACCTCTGGCTAAACTAAGACGGCGTGACGCTCGCCGATACAGGATGGCCGGACAGCGCCGCCCTGATCGGACAAGCGCTGTCCGCGCTCGGTAGGGACCGCACAGACGTGAAGCGGATCGTGCTTACTCATTTCCACGACGATCACGCAGGTTCCGCCGCTGAGATAGCGACATGGTCCACCGTCGAAGTTGTAGCAGGTGCAGATGATTCAGCATTCGTATCCGGTACCGAGAGCGGACCGATTCCCGAACTGACAGATCTTGAGCGAACGATTCACGCCGACAGCAACAAAGCACCGCACGGTCCTGCCTGTCGTGTGGACCATGAAGTCCGAGACGGGGACGAATGGGACTTCGCGGGCGGGGCCCGTGTCATCTCGGTACCAGGGCACACCCCGGGAAGTATTGCGCTGTACCTGCCAGAGCCCGATGCGGTGCTCACCGGTGACGCAGTGGCCGAGTTCCACGGACAGTGGCCGAGTTCCACGGAGAGGTGATCCTCGGCGTCTTCAACACCGATCGCGCACGTGCGGCCCGCTCGCTCTCGAAACTCGCCGCCACGAAAGCACACATCGCAGGATTCGGACACGGTGAAGCCGTACTCACAGACGCCTACAAACGGATACAGTCCGCGACCGATCCGTTCGCGGCGGACGTCATGTTGGAATGAGGGAAAGTGCTCCAACGCGCGACGGGCACCGACCCGGTGCAGCCGCTGGACGCCCTTTTCGGTGTCGGCGGCTTCGCCATATACAGGGGCGGTCAGTGGCGTCCGGGGAGGTCGACCTCGCGGATATACAGTATTCGCAAGGTGCTGTATTCCGGCCGACGATGGACACTCAATCATGCGCCAACGTAGTCAAGACCGAACTCAGTCGACAAAGATGCGAATGTCGTCGGAATCGACTCGACGTCGACGAGGGGTGAATCATGACTCAACCGGAAACGATGTGCGAGCCGATCGTGATCGGATTCCTCTCGCCGTTTCTGCACGAAGACGCGGCCGCGAGGTTCGCCCATGAACACCAAATTCGAGCAATGGTCGGCCCACGCGCGCACTCCCGAGACGCGGACACGCATCCGCCGCCTGGCCGTATTGGAGCGCATCTTTCATGTACTGGGCGTCGTCGGCGTGTGCGCGTTCGTCGTCATGCTGGCCATCAGCTGGTACATCACCATCTCCGGGGAGGGTCCGTGGTGGATCTGGTTCCTGGACATCGGAGTACTGCTGGCGTCGATCTTCCCCTACTTCATGACGCTGACCAGACTCGAGACGGCGATGTACGCCGACGGCGAGGAGTCGGTCGGCACCATCACCTCAGTGGTCATCGACCCACACAACATCTCCGACAGTGAAGCTAGCTACCACGTCACGATTACGGCGGAACACCCTGAAGGTGGCCACATTCGACGTGCCACAAGCGTGCCCACGAAACCCAGACGCGGGGACCGGGTCCGCTTCCGCCACAACACCCGAAAACCCGACGATCTCCACGACATCCTGTACATCGGATTCGAGGAAAACGATCCGTAGACTCGCTCTCGACGACCAACCGCGAGCAGCAACTGCGAATGCGAAACCCCATCTCGCTTCCACAAGGATCTCAAACCAGCACCCGAACCTAAAAGCGAATTCAGGTCGATCAGGCAGTCACGGACGTCACCGAGAAAATTGCTCCAGGGTTAATGCTGCATGGGACCGTTGACGTGGAGCGAGTACGGAGGAACCTTGATGCGGGCGCGGTTCAGGCCCAAGCTCGATAGAGCTTCTCGGCATTCGATGTACGGATGGTCGATGATCTCGGTTCCGTCGACGTCGAGGACGTCCCCGCGTTGAGCACACAGCACGGGACCCACTTTCCGCGCGGACCGGCTGGATGACTGACAGATCCACGATGATCTCGCCGGGTGGCACCGACAACCCAGCGCAGCATCGAACGCGAGTTCTGGCGAGGTAACGACGGACTTCACCTCGGAGTGCGCAGCTGAAACGGTGGGCGTGTCTCCTGCGGTCGGAGCCCATCGGTTCCGGCAGGGTGTCGGAATGGCGATGACCGAATTGCCCGATCCGGGTGGGCAGTACGTGCCGTGTCCTGAGCTGGAGCAGCTAGCGATTCCCGCGGCACAAGTGGTTTGCGTGCGTGAGATCGCGCGCAGTCTCGGCCGGGATCCGTCCACGATCTCGCGTGAACTGCGGCGCAATGCTGCCACACGAGACGCCAAGCTGGAGTACCGAGTGTCGGTGGCACAGTGGAAGGCTGAACTGCTGGCCTGGCGGTCATCCGAAACGGGTGACGCCATATCGTGGCCTCCCTGCAAAACTGGCTCGAACACAGGGTGTCTCGACATGTTAGGGCGATCAAGGTGACTGCTCCGATTCGCTACCAGTTTCTCATTGACGGTGACGTGTTGACACGGGTGAGCGGCATCTTTCCCAATATGCACGTGACACCAACCTCCAGCGGATGTACGAGCCTGCACGGTCCCATAGCCGACTACGTCGAAATGAGGAGCATTATGGCTCGATTGGACTCGCTGGGGCTGACCATCGCCGAATTACGCAAGCTCCCAGACTGATCGGCCCTCACTCGACTGACTGGTGAGCGTCCGACACCAAGTGTCGAAGCTATGGCATCGAGGCTTTTACCTTGTTCACGGAGGGCGCGAGCGAGTGCGGAGCGTGTGGGGGGTCATGACGGTGGGCGGCTTCGAGGCGGCGTGGGCGCGTTCGACGATCATGCGCCGTTCCATTTGGGCGAGAGCTGCCATGATGCGAAAGAGGAATTCGCCGCCTGCGGTGGCGGTGTCGAATCCTTCTGCGAGGAAACGGAATGCAATGCCGCGTTCACCGAGGTTGTGGACGGTGTCGATGACGTGGCGGACGGACCGTCCGAGGCGATCGAGTTTCCACCCGACGAGGACATCGCCGTCATTCTCGCGTAGGTAGTTCAGGCATTCGGCGAGCTGGGGACGCGGCGTATTGGAACCGGATTCGTGGTCGGTGGAGAAGCGGATCGCTCCGGCTCGTCGGAGTGCGTGCTGCTGCAGTTTGGGATTTTGTTCGAGATCGAGATTTTCCGATTCGAAATACGAGAATGATAAATTACCTTGTGGCGCAACTATTTCCAACTCGACGAGGACTTCGCACGCCACGTGCGGACATCACTAGTCACCCCGGAACCCCCGCCAGCACTCCTGACACACAGCGAACAGAAAGTACTGCCAAAGCTCACCTCTGGCGATACCACCGAAGCCATCGCCGCTGACCTGTTCGTCTCCGTCAACACCGTCAAAACCCACCTGCGCGGAATCTATCGAAAATTCGACGTCAACACCCGCCGTGATGCCGTCCTCGTGGCACGCCGATACGGCCTCGTCTGAACCGGACACCAGACCTCCACCCCACCTGCCGAACCACCACTACACCCATCGACTAAGCGCCCCGCACCGAGCAACACGCCCCCTCTAGTGCTGCTAGATTCCATGCCACACACACCTACCACGCGACTGAGAGTTCCTCCTCTCACACCTGCCCGTTCGGGCTAGGTCACATACCGCGCAATCGTCGACAGACCTCGACCACCGAACACATGATCTAGGCGGGCGTGATGTCACCAAGCTTCCACGTTCGATCGAAATATGGTTCGAGAGGTCCGTAGAAGCGGAAATACGAGAACCAGTGCCGACCCGCAATGGTCTGAACCCAATTGGATTCCTTCCCTTCCGGAGCAGTCGGTCCATAGAAAAGATCTACCGAACCGTCCTCGTTGACAACAAGATCGGCATCTCGCGAGCCACGGTCGCCTCGCCCTTGCTCGTTGTCGATCAGGCACCGCGTGTCGATCGAGTAGACCGTCGCAGACCAGAACAGTTTTGCCGGGACATCGGCAGGTACGTGGAGTGTGTAGCTGTTTCCGCCGTCCAACCAGTGACCGTCAGCGTCGGAGTAACTACCCAGATATGAGGTTCACCCCGAAAAGTGGACAGTGGTCACGCGGCCATCGAGGTCGCGGTCA
>NZ_CAIJDS010000080.1:0-18527 GCF_903819475.1 Rhodococcus sp. UFZ-B548 | reverse complement strand
GGGTGCGACCGAATGCTGTTGATCCCCAGTTACGTTCAGTTAAGTTGACAGAGCCGCCGGATGTACGGCGATCAGGAGGTTTCCCAGTTCCGCGGCGCGGAGTTGATTGCTCGGAACTGGCAGATCAGTCGGGGCGAGATGGAACAGTGGGCGTTGCAGAGCCATGCCCGGGCTCGATCGGCGATCGAGAACGGGCGGTTCGAGAACGAAATCGTGCCGGTGGGCGATTTTCGGGTCGACGAATGCCCGCGTGAGACCAGTCTCGAGAAGATGGCGGCTCTACCGACGTTGTTGCCCGACGGCGTTGTCACCGCGGCCTCGGCGAGCCAGATCTGTGACGGAGCGAGCGCGGTTCTCGTGGCGTCGGCGGCCGCGGTGGCCCGTCATTCCTTGACTCCGCGAGCACGCATTCATCATCTGAGCGCGCGGGGCGCGGATCCCATCTTCATGCTCAGCGCGCCGATACCGGCCACGAAGTACGCGCTGGGCAAGTGCGGTTTGAGTATCGACGACATCGACGTGGTGGAGATCAACGAGGCTTTCGCGCCGGTCGTCTTGGCGTGGATCAAGGAAACCGGCGCCGATCCGGCCCGGGTGAATGTCAACGGCGGTGCGATTGCCCTCGGGCACCCGCTCGGCGCTACCGGAACGAAATTGTTCGCCTCGATACTCAACGAACTCGAACGCACAGGCGGGCGCTTCGGCTTGCAAACGATCTGCGAAGGTGGCGGCACGGCGAACGTGACGATCATCGAACGCTTGGGATGACGCCCGTTCTCGGGTGTTCGCTTCTTCGCTGACGGTGGGAGTCGCTGACGGCGGGGGCTCGCGGGCTGTGGGGGTCGGTCGGCTCACCGAAGCGTCGACTCGACCGACCCCGCTCTCAGATGCGTTCGATGATCGTGGCGGTGGCGAGCGCTCCTCCGTTGCACATGGTGATCAATGCTGTTGAGGCGTCGCGTCGTTCGAGTTCGTGCAGTGCGGTGGCCATCAGTCGGGCTCCGGAACTTCCCACGGGATGTCCGAGGGCGATCGCGCCGCCGTTGACGTTGACCGTGTCCATGTCGGGGTTGTGCACGCTGGCCCAGGACAGGACGACGGAGGCGAATGCCTCGTTGATCTCGAACAGGTCCAGATCACCGATATTCATTCCTGCCTTGTCGAGCACCCGACTGGTTGCCTGCACCGGTCCGTCGAGGTGGAATTCGGGTTCGGCGCCGACGAGGCATTGCGCGACGATCCGGGCACGCGGCCTCAGGCCCAGTTGCTCGGCGCGGGTGTGGTCCATCAGCAGGACCGCAGCTGCGCCGTCGGAAATCTGCGACGAGGTTCCCGCGGTGTGAATTCCGCCGGCGATGATCGGGGCGAGCGCAGCAAGTGCCTCCGCAGTGGTCTCTCGCAGACCCTGATCTTTCTCGACCAGCGCGTAGGTAGGTTCCGAGCCGGATGAGGGGACCGGTGCTGTGACGGGCAGCACTTCGGTGTCGAAACGGTGCTCCGCCCACGCGCGGTGCGCTTTCACCTGCGAGTGCACACCGAAGGCTTCGATGTCGGCCCGGGTCAGATTGCGACGACGGGCGATGCGTTCGGCGGCCTCGAATTGATCGGGCATGTCGATGTTCCAGGAGGCAGGACGACGAGGTCCGGCATGCACACCGACATTGGCGCCGAGGGGCACCCGGCTCATCGCTTCGACGCCACAGCCGATCCCGACGTCGAGCGCATCGGTGGCGATCAGACCGGCGATCAGATGGGTCGACTGTTGGGCGGAACCGCATTGGCAGTCGATGGTGGTACACCCGGTCTGCCAGGGAAGACCGGCATGCAGCCATGCGGTCCGCGTCACGTTGTTGGACTGTTCGCCAGCCTGCGTGACGCACCCCCCGATGACTTGTTCGACGAGCATCGGATCGAGTCCCGCACGATCGAGTAGCCCTCGTTGAGCGGCTCCCAGCAGTTCGGCGGCGTGCAGACCCGAGAGCCATCCTCCGCGCTTTCCGATGGGAGTGCGTACCGCTTCCACGATCACAGGATTTCCCATGTGTTGTCGTACCTCCTCGAGTAGCAAAAATTATTAGAACGTGTTTGTCCTTTTCAGGGCGACGAATAAAGCTATACCACAACATGTTTCAAATCACTGACGCCCAATTCTGAAACATGTTGCGCTTTGAGTCTTCGCCATGGTCGACACTTCCCGCTCTGCGCCGACGAATACCCACGCAAATTGCTAAGATTCGCAAGTACCACAACCGGTGGGAGCTTCTGCGCTCGATTCGCAGGGGCAGGACAGCGGCGCGCCACACCTACGCGCATGCCGACGATCCGACTCGAGTGACAGGAGGCGTCGTGGTTGTGAACTCGCGCCAGCCGCTTTATCAGATGAAGGCCGATTTCTTCAAGACGCTGGGACACCCCGCACGTATTCGCGTCCTCGAGCTCTTGAGCGAGCGTGAGCATGCCGTCTCGGAGATGCTTCCCGAGGTAGGGATCGAGCCGGCCAATCTGTCGCAGCAACTGTCCATTCTGCGTCGAGCAGGTCTGGTGACTGCGCGGCGGGAAGGGTTGTCCGTCTCGTACGCTCTGACGTCGCCGCGTGTCGCCGATTTGTTGACCACGGCGCGCGCCATCTTGACCGGGATGGTCGCCGGCCAGGCCGAAATGCTGGTCGAGGAGATTCCGGAGCCGCCCGCTCTGGCCGGTAAGGCACGGTAGGGCACACATCATGCAGGACTAGTTCCTGCATTTATCCACTAGTTGCGAAATTGCTAAAGTACGTACATTGTAGAACTGGTAACCGGACAACCGGCTGATCGATGCGAAAGAGGTGGCGGGCGGTGACGACCAACGACGTCCATCCGAACAGTGCAGTCTTGAGCCGCGTCGATGTCGCGGTGGTGGGAGTTGCGGCGGCCCGATCGCATCGCGCCGCGGTCAGGACGCGGTCACCGTGGGAGGCGATGGAGGACTACGCCGCCATGATCTGCGACCGGACTGCACTGCACGCAGTTCGGTTGCCCTTGGCGACGGCGGACGTCAACACCGTGATCGCCCGTGTACTGAGCCTGCAACCGCGGATCTCCGCTGCCTTCGTCGTCGGACTGGACGCGAATGCTGCCACACCCGTGCAGCACGGGGTCGCCGAGCGTGGCGGCCCGCTGGTCGTCACCGAGATCGACGTCGTGACAGCAACATTGACCGCGATGACGATTTCGGCGCTGCGGAACCTCGTCGTGGGGCCGCGGGTAGGGCAAGTGGTGATCACCGGGGCCCATCGAGCTCCGATGCTCGGGCCGACGTTGTTGATGTCCGGTGTCGCCGGTATCAGCAGCTGGCGTGCCAGTGATGCGCACCAGTTTCCGCTGCGCCGACTGATGGAACACAACGATGTTCTCGTCGATCTCGATGGCTGCGTGGGCGATTCGGTGCCCGCGCGGCAAGTGGTGAGCATGCCTGGTGACACTTTCGATCACGGCGCGGTCGTTCTTCCCGGATTGCTCGGTGTCCTCTGCGGCCATGGCGTCACGGTTCTGACCGCCGAGATGATCGCTGCCTGCGCGCGCTCACTGGCGTTGATCACCCCTGTGGGGTGCACTCTCCCGTCCGCGGACGAGCGGATGCTGCTCTCCTCCATCGCCAGGCAGGTCACCAAATCTCTCGGCCACGCCCCTCCATACAGCACCCACCTGCACTGATCGAATTCCCGTCTATCCCGCTCGGACAGGTGCGTACCGCGCACCGAACACATGTCAGGAGAACACAGTGACAACCCATATCGACTCCGACCCGATTCGTCTCGGCGCGCTTCGTGCCGACATCGCGGCCTGGGTGGCCGAGGTCGAGGACCTGACCTCACCGCGAGAGGTGGTCTGGTGTGACGGGTCCGGCGCCGAATGGGATCGCCTGACCGATCTGCTCGTCGACAAAGGCACGTTCGTGCGCCTGGACCGCAAGCCGAACTCGTTCCGGTGTGTCTCCGATCCCGAGGACGTCGCCCGGGTCGAGGACAGGACGTTCATCTGTTCCCAGTCACGCGAGGATGCCGGTCCGACGAACAATTGGATGGACCCGCTCGACATGAAAACGGTCATGACCGAGCACTACCGCGGCGCGATGTCGGGGCGCACGATGTATGTAATCGCCTTCTGTATGGGGCCCCTCGATGCCCCGGAACCGAAATTCGGGATCCAGATCACGGACTCCGAATACGTCGCCGTGTCGATGCAGATCATGACCCGATCCGGGACACCGGTCTGGGAAGCGCTGGCCGCAGATGTCGAGTACGTCAAATGCCTGCACTCGGTCGGCGCACCCCTCTACGACGGGCAGGTCGACGTCCCGTGGCCGTGCGATCACACCAAGTACATTTCCCACTTCCCCGAAGAACGCATCATCTGGAGCTACGGTTCGGGCTACGGTGGCAACGCGCTGCTGGGGAAAAAGTGCTACTCCTTGCGGATCGCGTCGAAAATGGCCAAAGACGAGGGTTGGCTGGCAGAGCACATGCTCATCCTCAAGCTCACCTCCCCGGACGAGGTGGTGCACTACATCGCCGCGGCATTCCCGTCCTCGTGCGGTAAGACGAACATGGCGATGCTCGATCCCACGCTCGAGGGGTGGACCGCGGAAACGATCGGTGACGACATCGCCTGGATGCGGTTCGGTGACGACGGCCGGCTCTACGCCGTCAATCCCGAAGCCGGTTTCTTCGGTGTCGCCCCGGGTACCAGCACCGCGACGAACCCGCATGCCATGGCGACGATCGAGAAAGGGAACTCCATCTTCACCAACGTCGCCCTGACCGACGACGGCGACGTGTGGTGGGAAGGGATGACCAAGCAGCCGCCGGCGCATCTCCTCGATTGGCAACAGCGCGAGTGGACTCCGACGTCGGGGACGCCGGCAGCACACCCGAATTCACGTTATTGCACCCCGATCGCACAGTGCCCGACAGTGGCGCCGGAATGGAACGACCCGGCAGGGGTTCCGATCTCGGCGATCTTCTTCGGAGGCCGGCGCGCCACTACCATGCCGTTGATCACCGAATCCTTCGACTGGCAGCACGGCGTCTTCCTCGGTTCGACACTCTCGTCGGAGACCACGGCCGCCGCAGCAGGCGCCGTCGGGATGGTACGCCGCGACCCGATGGCGATGTTGCCGTTCCTGGGCTACCACGTCGGGGACTATTTCCAGCACTGGCTCGATATCGGCGCGCGCACCGATTCCTCGAAGTTGCCGAAGATCTTCTACGTGAACTGGTTTCGTCGCGGTGACCACGACGAGTTCCTGTGGCCTGGCTTCGGAGAAAACTCGCGGATTCTCAAGTGGGCGCTCGAACGCGTCGACGGAACCGGTGACTCCGAGGCGACCCCGATCGGTCACGTTCCGACCCTCGATGCCTTGGATCTGACCGGACTCGACCTTCATCGCCCCACCATTGCCGCTGCATTGAAGGTCGACCCGGCGGAGTGGGCGGCCGAACTTCCCCTCATCGATCAGTGGTACGCCACGATCGGCGGCAACAGACTCCCCGACGCGCTGCGTGAAGAGTTGCGTGCCTTGCGTCAACGACTGTCGACGTTCGATTACGAACTCACCGACGAGGCCCCGTCCCGCGACACGCATTTCCGGCGTGTGCGCACCCGCGCCGACGACTGCTGACCCCCGAGCAGGGCTGCCAGCGCATCTCACGTCGAGTCTCTCGCGCTGGAGGCCCTCACCGAAGGTCCCGATCCGGTCAAGTTGCCCCTCAACCTCCCGGATCGGGATCTTCTGACGTGAGACCGAACGTGGTGATCTCCCACCCAGAGCGCCGTCAACTCGACGAGCGCAGCGGGGAGCCCAGGACAGCCGTCGACAACGCCCGCTCCCCACACCATGGGCACACGTTTCCGCCCGGCGTCACCGCGGACCGACGGCACAACCTGGCACATTCGCGGCACTGCAGCAACGGCGCGCTCAGCAGTCCGCGCAGTGGTGTTACACGCATCACCGCTCCCTTCATCTGGTTACTTGCTAATATTAGCAAGTAACCAGACAGGCTTCCACTTTCTTCTCGCAGTACCGAGGAACCTTATGACCGCTACGCCCGCACCGAATTCCACTCCGTCCCCGCAGAACTCGCTCGGCCGCGCTGCCCAGGCCGTACGGGACCTGTTGCCGCGATGGAGCGAATGGAGTTCGTCGCTGCGCGCACCCGGCGCGGATCTGCTGGCCGGCCTGATCGTGGCACTGGTCGCTCTTCCGCTGGCCTTGGGATTCGGCATCTCCACCGGGCTCGGGGCGGCGGCCGGGCTGACCACAGCTGTCGTCGCCGGCGCCGTCGCCGCTGTCTTCGGCGGCTCCCGGTTCCAGGTGTCCGGGCCGACCGGGGCCATGACCGTGGTCCTGGTTCCCATCGTTCACGAATACGGCGGATCCGGTGTCCTGGCGGTCGGGTTGATCGCCGGCATCGTGCTGGTGGTGTTGGCGTTCGCCGGAGTGGGGCGGGCCGTGCGTTTCATGCCGGCACCGGTCATCGAAGGGTTCACCGCTGGTATCGCCGTGGTCATCGCCCTCCAACAGATCCCGGCCGCTCTGGGTATCACCGACGCCGAAGGGGACAAGGTGTGGCGCAGCGCAGCGGACGCGGTCGCCAAATTCGTCGCGCACCCCTCGATTCTCACCCCGGCAACAGCGCTCGCGGTGGCCGTCGCCATCCTCGTCGGCGGACGCTACTTCCCCAAGGTTCCGTTCTCGCTCGTCGCCGTGGCTGTCGCGACGTTGGCCGCGCAACTGCTGCACCTCGACATCGCCCGCATCGGTGAAATCCCCTCCGGCATCGCCGCACCCACACTGAACTTTCTGCATCTAGGGGATCTGACCTCGCTGGTGGCCCCGGCCCTGGCAGTGGCCGCGCTGGCCGCCCTCGAATCACTTCTGTCGGCGACCGCGGCGGATTCGATGGGAGTCGGGACCCGCCACAATCCCGACCGGGAATTGTTCGGGCAGGGGTTGGCGAACATCGCCGCACCCCTGTTCGGCGGCGTCCCGGCCACCGGCGCCATCGCCCGCACGGCCGTCAACGTTCGCTCCGGCGCACGCAGTCGCCTCGCCGCACTCACCCATGCCGTCATCTTGGCCGCGATCGTCTACCTGGCATCGACCCTGGTCGCCGAGATACCCCTGGCCGCTCTCGCCGGGGTACTGCTGGCCACCACCGTGCGCATGGTCGAAACAGCCTCGATCATCGCCATCGCGCGCGCCACCCGAGCCGACACCGCGGTCATGGGCGCAACGTTCCTGGTCACCGTCGCACTCGACCTCGTCACCGCGGTCGCGGTCGGTGTCGCATTCGCCGCGATCCTGGCACTGCGCGCAGTGGCGAAATCGGCCAAGATCGAACAAGTCCCCCTCGACGACGACGGGCACCAGAGCGAAGAACACGAACTGCTCCGTGAACACATCGTCGCCTACCGCATCGACGGCGCCTTGTTCTTCGCCGCCGCCCACCGCTTCCTGCTCGAATTGGCGGACGTCTCCGACGTCAAGGTCGTCATCTTGCGCATGTCACGGGTGACCGCGATCGATGCCACCGGCGCCATCGTCCTCAAAGATGCCATCGACAAACTCGAACACCGCCACATCACCGTCTTGATTTCCGGTATGAAACCGGACCATCTCCGGCCACTGAAAGCTCTCGGTGTCTTCACCACCTCCGACAGCGAACGCCGACACATCTTCTCCGACACACCACGCGCCATCGAATACGCCCGCATGCTGGTGCTTCCGAGGAACCAGTACCTATCGATGAACATCGAGGAATGAAACACCATGTCCCAGAACGGAACCATCGCACATCCCACCTTCGCCCAGCATCTCAAGTACCTCGCCGGACGCACCCTGCCGGACGAGTTCATTCCGTGGGTGATCGAGGACATCACCGGCCCCGGCGCCGCCCGCCGCTACGCGACACGGTGCATCGTCCCCTTGCTGCCGATCCTGGTGGGACTGTTGCTGATCCCCGGCCCCTGGATCATCCGGATCAGCATGGTGCTCCTGCTCTTCCTGCCCTTCGTCTATTTCCTTCTCGCCTTGAAAAAGATCTACCTGCGGCACCGTCTGGTCAGCCACGGATTGAGCCCGGCGCTCCTGGACGTGCACGAGAAAAAGAAAATGGACGAGGAAAAGCAGGCCTACGAATCCCGCTACCGTCCATGACGGCGCGGTCGACGTCAGGAACAGATCCGATGAATCCGCCCCCGACCTCCCTGACGGCGTCGATGGCATCCGCCGCCGCTGTGGTGTTGGCGATGGCCGCGGTGTTCTACATCCTCACTGCCTGATCAGGCGCACGGCGCCATCCGTTACAGGCCATTTCACCGGCGCGGTCTCGGCAATCGAACCCTGAGACCGTCGTAAAAGACTGGAGTACGCGTTGAACACATCCACCGTGATTGTTGCGGGAGCTCGAACGCCCTTGGGTCGACTCCTCGGATCGTTGAAAGACCTCTCCGGGTCCGACCTCGGCGGCATCGCCATCAAAGGCGCCCTCGACAAGTCCTCAGTCGCCCCCGAACACGTCGACTACGTCATCATGGGACAGGTCCTCACCGCCGGCGCCGGCCAGATGCCCGCCCGCCAAGCCGCCGTCGCCGCCGGCATCCCCATGAACGTCCCCGCCCTGAGCATCAACAAAGTGTGCCTCTCCGGCATCGACGCCATCGCCCTCGCCGACCAACTCATCCGCGCCGGAGAATTCGACATCGTCGTCGCCGGCGGGCAGGAATCGATGTCCCGCGCACCCCACATGCTCGAAAAAAGCCGCGAAGGCTTCAAATACGGCGACGTCACCCTCCGCGACCACATGGCCTACGACGGCCTCCACGACATCTTCACCGACCAGGCCATGGGCCTGCTCACCGAACAAGTCAACCAACAAGAAACCGCCCACATCACCCGCGCCGAGCAGGACGCCTTCGCCGCCGCCTCACACCAGAACGCGGCCCGCGCCTGGAAAGACGGCTACTTCGACAACGAAGTAGTCCCCGTCTCCATCCCCCAACGCAAAGGCGAGCCCATCGTCTTCGCCCAGGACGAAGGCATCCGCGCCGACACCACCACCGAATCCCTCGGCAAACTGCGTCCCGCGTTCAGCAAGGACGGCACCATCACCGCCGGCTCCGCCTCCCCGATCTCCGACGGCGCCGCCGCCGTGATCGTGATGAGCAAAACCAAAGCCGAAGAACTCGGCCTGACCTGGATCGCGGAAATCGGCGCCCACGGCGTCGTCGCCGGACCCGACTCCACCCTCCAGTCCCAACCCGCCCGCGCCATCGCCAAGGCCTGCGCGAAGGAAGGCATCGACCCCACCGACCTCGACCTCGTCGAAATCAACGAAGCGTTCGCCGCCGTCGGGATCGCCTCCACCCGCGAACTCGGCCTCGACCCCGCCAAGGTCAACGTCAACGGCGGCGCCATCGCCGTCGGACACCCCCTCGGCATGTCCGGCGCCCGCATCGCCCTGCACCTCGCCCTCGAACTGCAACGCCGCGGCGGCGGCATCGGCGCAGCCGCACTCTGCGGCGGCGGCGGACAAGGCGACGCACTCATCATCCGCGTCCCCACGGCGTAAGCATCCACATGTGCACGGCAGACAAGTCACCAGAACCCGGCCGGCTCCGTCGGTATATCGCGTCCGGGGCGGGCACGTCGACTCTGCCTCAGCGCCGCGAACCGACGAGACGTGTCACGAATCGAAGAATCAGTATGCCGAACAAGGAAGAGGATGGCCCCGTGAACAATGCACTGCCGCCGTGCCCACGGTGCTCCAGCGAATACAGCTACGAGATGGGGGCGCTCTTGGTGTGCCCCGAATGCGCTCACGAATGGACATCTCACCAGGGATCGCAGATGGTCGACCGGTCCATCGTTGTCGACTCCGTCGGAAATGAGCTTTCCGACGGGGACGCGGTCACCGTGGTGAAGAACTTGAAGGTCAAAGGCAGTCCGACAGGAATCAAAGCTGGAACCAAGGTGCGCAACATACGCCTGGTCGACGGTGCCGACAACCACAATATCGAATGCAAAATCGCCGGAATCGGGTCGATGCAACTGAAATCCGAGTTCGTCAAGAAAGCATGACAACCCCGTCGATGTCACGGGGCGGTGAGGAATTCTCGTGTCCATGATCCGGGTACATGTGGTCTTCGCCGTTCTCGCGGTCCTGGGTCTCGCAGTTGCTGCGCCCTACGCTCTCTGGCTTGCACGGCATCGCCGTACCGATGCTGTCGGCGGTGAACGGTGGTGGGTGCTCGCGTGTTTCGGGTTTGTGATGATCACTGTCGCGGCGATCGGCATTGCCGTCACCGGTATCTAGCCCGCCGCATCCCTTGCGTTGACACATCCGGTCGTGTCGATACGAGTGCGGCCTGGAAAATTCGACGGCCACAGATATTCACCGACGAAGGGGCGCGCAACTATCTTCGACGATTTTCGCGCTCGGCGACGAACGTGGTTGTCCGGTCGGTACGGTCTTTTCCCGTTCCGGAATCACGCTTGTCGTGTGAGTGCGCGTCGGTATCGTCGTCGAGGTATCGAGAGAAGAACAGTAGCGAACCGATGATGACGTAGACCAGGACCAGAGTAGGAAATTTCACCGTCGGCGCCGCCAACGCCGCGGTCGATATCGTGACGAATACCGTACGACGGATGACGTGTCTGATGTTCGTATTCCCTTCTCCTCTATACTTTTTCACCGCTCACATACCCCCACTGAACGTCGAGGCGGCTCGGGCGATCCTCACGCGAGAAGCTCGGCGAGGATCACCGCCGTGGATACGACTGGATCAGAGAAGTTCGAGGATGGTGGCGTTCGCTTGTCCACCGCCCTCACACATGGTCTGCAATCCGTAACGCGTTCGCGTGTTTCGCATGTGGTGGATCATCGTGGTCATCAGGCGTGCGCCACTACCACCGAGGGGATGTCCGAGTGCGATGGCGCCGCCGTGCGGATTGAGCCGCTTCGGGTCTGCCCCTGTTTCGGCCAGCCAGGCAAGGGGCACCGTGGCGAAGGCTTCGTTGACCTCGAAAACTCCGATATCGGACAACGTCAAACCGCTGCGCCACAAGGCTTTCTCTGTGGCCGGAATCGGTGCGGTCAGCATGATCACCGGATCGGCGCCCGCCAGGACGGCAGTATGGACTCGAACGATCGGTGTCAGCCCCAACTGCGTGGCCTTCTCGCTGGTCATCATCAACAGTGCAGCAGAACCGTCGGAAATCTGGGAACTGTTCCCCGCCGTCACCACCCCGGTGTCGGAGAACGCGGTCTTGATCCCGGCCAGGGTTTCCGGCGTTCCGCCGCGGCGGATCCCCTCGTCGCGGGCGATCTTGGTGCCGTTGGCGAGCACGATCGGCAGGATCTGGTCGTCGAAGTATCCGTCGTCTTGCGCGTGCGCGGCTTTCGCATGCGAGGCGAGCGCGAAGTCGTCACATTGACGGCGCGACAGACCCCACTGCTCGGCGATCATTTCCGCACCGACCCCTTGCGAGGGGGCGACGCCGTGATAGCGCGCCAAGAACCAATCTCCCAGGGGATTCATCCCGCCGGACGAGGATCCCATCGGAACTCTGCTCATGGATTCGACGCCACCGGCGACCACCACGTCGTACTGTCCGGCGATCAACCCTGCGGCAGCGAAATGCACCGCCTGCTGCGATGATCCGCACTGCCGGTCGATGGTCACCCCGGTGACGGTGTGCGGCCACCCTGCCGCCAATACGGCGGTCCGCCCGATATCACCGGTCTGCTCGCCGGCCTGACTGACGCATCCCCAGATGACATCGTCGACGCCTGCGGGATCGAGGCCGGTTCGATCGGCCAGTCCCACCAGAATCTGGGCCGACAAATCGGCCGGGTGAATGGTCGAGAGCACTCCGTTGCGCCGGCCCAAAGGGGTTCGTACGGCTTCGACGATCACTGCATCGCGCATTGTGTGTTCCTTCATCCATCAGCCGGCGAGGTGCCCGGCTTCCCGCGGAGCTCACGTAAGCCCATGCGACCGAGTTGGCCGTGGGGAGTCGCAAGCATCCCTGACAACAGCTACTTGCTAATATTCTTAACTAGATATTATGGCAAGATGGCGTGAGCTTAGCCCTACCTGTCCGAGAGCACCAGAAGCCGAACACCACCCGTTCATTCGAAGGGACGTCATTGATGGCCAGCACGCAGGAAACCATCGTCACCGAGCTCGCACAGATCATCGAAGAGGTCACCGGAATCGAGCCGTCCGAAATCGGTATCGGCACGTCCTTCGTCGACGATCTCGGTATCGACTCACTGTCCATGGTGGAAATCGCGGTACAGACCGAGGACAAGTACAACGTGAAAATTCCCGACGAGGATCTGTTGGGTCTGCGCACGGTCGGCGACGTCGTGGACTACATCCACACCCTCGAAGCCGCGGCAGCGCTCGAACTCGCCGCGCCGAGCAGCGACCGGTGAGCACCACCGAGGCACGGTCCTGGCTCGGCCGCGCCCCCAACGTCGTCGTCACCAGCCTCGCAGCGACCACATCGGTCGCCGGTGATGTCGCCGGCACATGGAAGGCGCTCCTCGCGGGGGAGAGCGGAATCGGTCTTCTCGACGATTCGTTCGTCGAGGAATTCGACCTGCCGGTCCGTATCGGCGCTCACTTGAAGGTCTCTCCGGACGATGCCCTCACCCGGGTGGAGATCCGGCGGATGAGTTGGCCGGCACGGGTCGCATTGACACTCGCGCGCACGGCATGGACAGACGCAGGCTCACCCGACGTCGACAAGGATCGTCTGGCTGTGGTCATCGGCACCGGACTCGGAGGCGGCGACGCCCTGATCGATGCGGTCGACCGGCTCAGAACCGGCGGCTACCGCAAAGTGTCCCCCTTCGCAGTGCAGATGGTCATGCCCAACGGCCCCTCCGCGACCGTGGGCCTCGAACTCGGCGCCCGCGGCGGGGTGATGACCCCGGTGTCGGCATGCTCGTCAGGAGCGGAAGCCATCGCGCAGGCCTACCGGATGATTGCAATGGGCGATGCCGACATGGTCGTCGCCGGCGGAGTCGAAGGCCGCATCGATTCGTTTTCCATCGCCAGCTTCGCCACGATGCGCGCGCTGAGCTCGAACAATGCCGACCCTGCCGGTGCGTCGCGTCCGTTCGACAAGGACCGGGACGGTTTCGTCTTCGGCGAAGCCGGAGCGCTGATGGTCCTCGAAACCGAGAAGCACGCCCTCGCACGCGGTGCGACGATCCATGCACGTCTGCTCGGCTGCGGTACCACCTCCGACGGCTACCATCTCGTCGCTCCCGACCCCACCGGCCGCGGAGCCGCTCGCGCGATGACCCACGCCATTCAGCGAGCCGGGCTGACACCCGCCGACATCACCCACATCAACGCCCACGCCACCGCCACCCCGGCCGGCGACATCGCCGAAGCACAGGCCATCACCACTGCGGTCGGCACACACGCAGCGATCTACGCCCCGAAATCTGCCCTCGGGCACTCCGTCGGAGCCGTCGGGGCACTCGAAGCGGTTCTCACCGTCCTCGCCGTCCGCGACGGCGTCATCCCCCCCACACTCAACCTCGACACACTCGACCCGAGGATCGACCTCGACGTGGTAACGACGTCGCCGCGCATCGGACCCGTCGACTACGCCGTCAACAATTCCTTCGGCTTCGGAGGACACAACACCGCACTCGTCTTCGCTCGCCCTTGACCCACCTCACGAAACAGGACCCATGCCGACCCTCACCCTCAACCACGTCCCCGTCAACTACGTCGTCACCGGCTCCGGCCCGCGTGTACTGCTGATCATGGGCGCCGGCAGCCCCGGCCGAGTGTGGAACACGTACCAGGTTCCGGCGCTGGTGAAGGCCGGCTTCGAAGTCGTCACGATGGACAACCGCGGAATCACGAGCACGGCCGGGATCGAGGGGATGAGCATCGCCGACCTCGCCGCCGACGCTGCGGCCCTGATCGAACATCTCGGCGGACCCGCCCACGTGATCGGTACATCGCTGGGCTCACGAGTGGTACAAGAGCTGGCGATCACCCGCCCCGAACTACTCGCCAAGGCGATCATGCTCGCCGCCACCGGCCGACCACACCCCGTCGAAGCCGCCCTCAACCGCGGACAACGAGCCCTCCACCAGGCAGGGATCGACTTGCCGCCTTCCTACACCGCGGCTATCAGTGCGGTGCTGAACCTCTCCCCGCACACCCTCGCCGATCCGCTGAAGGCCCAGGAATGGCTCGACATCTTCGAGTACTCCGCACCCACCACCACCTCTGCCGGGGTCCGCGCCCAGACCGCGATGGATCGATCCCACAATCGACTGACCGATCTCGCCGCGATCCAAGCACCGACCCTCGTCATCGGATTCGGGGACGACCGCTTGACCCCGCCCGCGCAGGGCATCGAAGTCGCCGCAGCCATCCCCGGAGCCCGATACGAACAAATCGCCCAGTGCGGTCACTTCGGCTACCTCGAGCGACCCGAGGAGGTCAACGCTCTGCTGATCGCCTTCCTCCACGGCCGGCCCTTGACGCAGCAGCCATGACCGGCCGCCACCTTCCCTGCCGCCGCGAGCGACTGCCCGCACGCGGCGAGAACACACCCCCTCAGGACCCCATGACCGCTCATCACCCCGACCTCGACGCACCCACCCGACAACACGCCACGAATCCGACGCTGCCCGCCGGCGGGAAAGTTGCCGTGATCACGGCCGATCCGATGTGGTCTCCCCTGCGCCGGTTGCACCGCAACCGCAGAACCTGGGGCGAGGGATACGCCGCACTCATCCGCTACCGCACCGCACTCCGCGCCGAGCACACCGCACTCTCGTTCAACGACGTTCCCCGGTTGGTCGAAACCATCCTCGCGCTCCCCGATCACGTCGAAACGGTCTTCCTGATCGGTTTACCGCCCTACGGCACCGCGATCGTCCAACACGAAGTAGCCGCCCTCCACGGCCCCCTTGTCATCGCCGACAACGAAACCATGACCGCGTCACTCGCGGCCCTGACGCTGACCGCCCTCGACAGGCAAGGCGTATGGCCGTGGATGGCGACTGTCTACATTTCGCAGTCCCGGCACGCGCCACTACTCGAAGATGTGCTGACCCAGTGCGGCATCGGCACCGTCACCGACATCGATACCACCAACTCAACACGCGAGGACACCCGCCGGATCATCGAACAGTGCGATGTGTTGATCGACTTGTCCACCACCGAGAAATCGATCTCACCTCTTCGGTGCATTCGCCCGCCAGCAGATCCCTTCGAATACTCGTCGTTGCCGCTCGCGGGCCTGCTCAGTGCAGGCTGCGGTCACCGCATCACCATGATGACCCCGGATCTGATCGCCGCATCGGCACGCGCTCTGCACTCGCGCACCGCCGCGCACCGCTTCCTACCGGACATCACCGATCGCACCCTCGTGCGAACGGTCTCCGAGCACGTCGGAGCAGCTATCACGGTCTCCGCGCTTCACACCAGGCTCCAGCGATGAGAACCCGACCACCGGTGCACCGCCACGGAACAGCACCACCTCGACCCGCAGTAGTGGCCGCACGAAAAGCCGTGACCCTGCGCAGGGTATTACACCGAAGTTCGTTCCGACACCGCACAACTCGACAGACTCCGGACCGCATCGCGGCCACCCCACCGATCCACCCGCACATCTCACCTGCAGGAGTCCCGCTATGCGCTTTCGCTACATCGGAACAGAGGAAATGATCTACCAAGGACCGCCTGCCCGCGTTCTCGGATACGGCGACATCGTCAAAGCCCTCACCAACCCCAACCCACGATACTTCGAACCACTCGACGCGAACCCAGAATTGGACGGACAAAACCCCCCGTCCGCATGAGAAACGCATGATCACGGCAGCACTGGGGTGGACGAGAGTGACGCCTGGACCGTTACCCGCGCAACTTCCGACAGTCGCCCGCAATACCGCCCCCCAAAGCGTCACTCTCACAACGGAATATACCACCAGACGTGAAACAGGAAGCATTGCCATGACGACGGGAGCACCCTCAGAAAAGATCATCGATTCGCTCGACAATCGTCGCCGACAAGACCAATCACAAGCACCTGCCGAAGCCCCGTTCTACGACATGAAAGCAACCCGAACAACACAATTCCCGCCTCAGGCACAGGTTCAACTCGACCGCAGGCGGGCACGGATTCACACAGGAGCGCAACGATGAAACACCGGGTCACCCCTTCAGCAGCTGTCACCGCGGCCGTGACGTATTTGTTGAACCAACCCGACGCCGCCGAATTCAGGAAAAGCACCAAACACTGATCACTCCTGCACTCGCGCCCGGCCGCCACAGCGACGACTACACTCCCGCAGATACTTTCGCGCTCAACTCAGCCCGCCGACGTGCCCGCGAGCTGGGCGATCCCGATCCCACGATTGTCCCCACGAGTCCAGATCCTGATGGTGATGACTCCACTCAGTCGATCGGGCGCCATCGACAAAGATAGCGATCGTGGCGCCACTTTCCGCCTTGCACTCCCGGCGACCCCGCATCTGTGTAATCGCCGAGAGATCGAGGGATTCGCTTTAAGTACAGAGATGGCCGCCGGAACCACCCGAAAACGGTCATGAAACGCTTTCTCTCGCTTTGAGGTAGACGGACCAACTGGTGCTCGCATACTGGGCCCACTTATGTGCCGTCTTAGGGGCAAGCGCCGAAGAGATCGCTGACCACGACGGCGTCGAGATGGGTGACGTTGGCGATCATGGCCGTGTTCCGAGCAGCGCGGGTAGGCAACCCGTGTTCTTTCGACTGACGCCACAGAAGTTGGGTACTACGAGGTCGACTCGGCGGCCTCCCCGGAAACAAGTAGGCCGGATGCCGAACATCGCTGCTTCGAACATTATCCGTTGATTTTCGGAGCAGTTCATCGATGCGTACAGCCAGCGAAGGTGGGACCATGACGGCATTCTCGTCAATCGTCAGGTAGGCCGCCGCATCCTCGTGCCGGAATCGGTCGGTGGTGAGTTCGACGATGCGGACGACAGGTAGCCCATAGAGCCCGATCAGAGCCCCGACTACCCGAATCTCGAGCGGCAGGGAGCTATCGGTGAGGCATCGCCGCAGCTGCTCGGCATGGTCTTCCTCATCCTGAAATTATTGTGGGAGAGAGTCTTTGGGACGGACTATATCGATATCGGCAACGAGGCCGCGGGCGGCCGGCTCGATATCGCGATCTGCAATGCAGGTGGCGGTGTCGGCTCCCCCGAGGAGACACGCGCATCGATCGTCGAGGAGGACCTTGTCGGCATCGTCCTCGCACGCAATCTCACCGGCACAATCAACACCTGCCGAGCCGTCGCCGCACCGATGAAGGTACAGAGATCCGGCAAAATCATCACCATCGTCAGCCAGGCGGGTCACCGTATCGAAAGTAACGGCGGCTACACGCATTGCGGCGCAGCGAAGGCTGCGGTCACCAAGTACACCCAATACCTGGCACGAGATCTCGGACCCTTTGACATCACAGCGAATTGCGTTGCGCCAGGATACATCTCGACTGTACGACTTGCTCCACTGCTGAATGCGATGGGAGACACACAGCTCGAGAACGTTCCGCTCGGCCGATACGGAACACCCGAGGATTGTGCCGGAGTCATCGAATTTCTCGCGAGCAACCTCAGCGATTACGTCACCGGCGCGATCATCCCAGTGGACGGGGGCTGACATATTCGTAGTCACAGCCACAGCCCGGCTGGCGACCATGCGTCACCTACCCACTATGCCCGCCGGTGCAATCTGCTCCCACCCCCGTACAACCGAGGCACGAGACTGGTCCGGCCGATCCCCCACTCCGATGAACTGCGCGGTCAGCATCGGAACACCGTAGTCGAGCGTCCCTCGCGGCAAGGGTCCATTGGCAACCAACGACACCAATCCATGGCCGATGGCCCAGGCCTTGGTCGCCAGGTCCAGCGAGTCGAGTTCGGCACGGAAGCGCCCGGCGTCCTGGGCTCGTCGGACTGCTTGAACCAGATACTCGAGGGTCGCGTCAGCGGCGGCGAGATCGTCGAGTTCGACGCTCACGTCGAACATGACGCGGTACAGATCGGGGTGCTCCAGAGCGTTGCCGACATACGAAGCGAGCAGAGCAGTCAGGTCCTGTACCGGGTCGACAGAGACCCGCACCGCCGCGAATCGGGCAGCCAGTCTCGTGAACCCCTCCTGCCGCAGGGCCTTCCACATCCCGTCCATACCGCCGAAGTAGGTGTAGACAGCCATCGTCGACACTCCGGTACCCGCCACCAACGAACGCAGGGTGATCGGCTCGCGAGCGCGCAGCATATGCGCAGCACGCTCGAGGAGCAGAGTGCGGATCGCCGGGTCTTTCATCCTCGCCATGACGCAACAATACATAGCATAGCCGTGCTATTTTATTTATGTCAGTCAAATGCTTCCTCGGAGGCTCTGTCAACTTAACTGAACGTAACTGGGGATCAACAGCATTCGGTCGCACCC
>NZ_CAIJDS010000079.1:0-18714 GCF_903819475.1 Rhodococcus sp. UFZ-B548 | reverse complement strand
TGGTGGTCTACCGCGAAGAAACCAACCACTTGCAGGCGACCATTCAGCACAATTCCGGCTAATGTAACCGTGCGTGGCTGATCCGGGCACGCCGCGAGTACACGCAGTGTCGAGGAAGGCGTGACCCATGATGTCCGTAAAGCCTGGCGCAGCCGATACGTCGGCCGCCGTAACCACCACCTCCTGGCTACCACTGATCGTGGTGGTCCTCACGCAGATTCAGGCGTCGTTCGCCGTCAATGCGCTGACCGTCTCGATGGCCGGCATCACCACCGATCTCGACACTCCTGCAACAAGTGTCGGCACCGCGATCACCGCAGGCACCTTTGCCATGGCTGCCTTCATTCTGCTGGGCGCCAAGATCGGCGCCCGCTACGGGACGCGTTTGGTCTTCCAGATTGCCGTCGCGATTCACGGTCTCGCGATGGCTGCGGTCGCTCTGAGCCAGAGCCCGGCAATGCTGTTCGTGGCGCAAGCCGCATCCGGCGCCGTGATCGCTCTCATCGCCCCCGCGTTGACGGTTTTCATCGCCACGAACTTCAGTGGCGATCAGCAGGCAAAGGCCATCGGTTACCTGGCAGCAGCAATCCCCGCAGCCGGTGTGCTGGCACTACTCATCGCCGGTTCCTTCGCGACGACCATCGGGTGGCGTTACTCCTTCGCCCTCGTCGTGGCGCTCGCCGTGGTCAACCTGGTCCTGAGTTTCCGTGTCAAACCTGTTCCCCCGCAGAAGGACATCACCATCGATTGGGCCGGCGCCGCACTGGCTGCCGTTGCCGTCATCCTGCTCAGCTTCGGTTTCAGCGGCCTGAACTCGTGGGGCGTCATCCTGGCCACCGACGCTGCGCCGTTCTCGGTCATCGGTGTTTCACCCGCGGCCATCCTGATCGTCCTCGGCACCATCTGCGCGCAGGGATTCTTCCAGTGGACGCGAAGCCGCAAGGCGCAGAACAAGCCTCAGCTCTTCAACCTCGACGTCCTCAAGACCGGCGCCGAGCGCGCCACCACGATCTGCATGGCGACGATGATGTTCGTGGGAACCGCGGCCAACTTCCTCATTCCGCTGTACATGCAGATCATCCAGGGCCGCAGCAGTTTGCAGACGTCGTTCTCGATCATCCCGTACACACTCTCGATCTTCATCGCGAGCACCGTCGTCGCGCGCCTGTACAAGACGTACTCCCCGCGTCTGATCGCACGAGCCGGGTTCGTCGTTGTTGCCGCTGGGCTCATATTGTTGGCCTTCACCATTCGTGGTGACTGGCATCAGATCTTTGTTGTCATCGGCCTTATCACGCTCGGCCTCGGGCAGGGCGCCATCGTTGCGCTGGTGTTCAACACCCTCCTCACCGCAGCTCCCAAGGAACTGGCCGGTGACGTCGGCGCCTGGCGAGGACTGGTACACAACATGTCCGGGAGCGTCGGCATCGCGGTGGCCAGCGTGTTCGCCGTCGGAATCCTGGGTACCCTCGTCAGCTCGCAGCTGATCGACAACCCCACCATCCCGGCATCGCTCAAGGTCGAGTCAGGGATCAATCTCGACCAGGTCAACTTCGTCCCCAACGATCAACTCGTCGTGACGCTCGAAAACACCTCCGCGACACAGGCACAGATCGACGAGGCCATCCGGATCAACACCGAAGCGCGCCTGCGCGCACTGCGAACCTCGCTGCTCGTACTCGCCGGGCTCTCTCTGCTCGCCATCATTCCGGCCGGGCGCATGCCCAACGAAGTACCTGCTCTGGACGAACCGCAACCCACGAAGGGCAAGAAGTAACCGATGTCCAACCAAGACCAATTCGGTCCGATCGAATACGTTGCCGTCGAGTTTCCCAGCGGTGCACCGACCTCCGCGGGATTCGAGCAGCTGCTCACTCTCGTCGACTCCGGAGTGATCCGCATCCTCGACCTCGAGTTCGTCACCAAAGCCGCCGACGGATCGGTATCCGTCGTACCCGCGTCCACCTTCGAACTCGCAGATTTCGATTTGGCGCAGTTCGACGGCGCTGCCTCCGGACTGCTCGACGCCGGCGACATCGCTGCCGTTGGTGACGAGTTGGCCGCCGGAAGTGTTGCCGCCGTACTCGTCTACGAGGAACTGGCAATACTGCCGGTCATCGAGGCCTGGACCCGCAGCGGCGCAAAGGTTGTCACCGAAGGTCACCTGAGCGTGGACGAACTGGCTGCTGCACTGGACAACACCGCACCGGATACCACGGAGAAGGACGCATGAGTTTCTTGAGGCGAGCCGGCCGGGTAGCCGTCGCAAGCTCCATTCACGGCAATGTTCAGCGCCGTCAGCGGACCCGTTGGGCCGCCGAAGATCAGGCCCGCGCAGCGCAGGTCCAGCCGGTGCCGCCGATTCCCGATCTACCGCCCCTCCCGCCGCAGGCAGCTCCGGCAGAATCGGAAATGTCGATGGACGCGAAGCTCGAACAGCTCACCAAGCTGGGCGAACTCAAGAATGCCGGCGTATTGACGGAGGCCGAGTTCGAGACCCAGAAGGCGCGCATCCTCGCCTGAACTAGCTGGGCCGCCCGAGCGCAAAAGCCATTACGGGAAGCTGCGTCGTCGCGAGATTCAACAGAGATGCCACTCGCGCATCCGTGAATCCTGCGATGGCGCAGCCCACAAGTCCCATCGCCTCGGTCACAAGGTACAGATTCTGAACCAGCACACCGGCATCCACGTGCATCGTGCGGTAGTGCCGCATCGCGTACTTCTCGAGCGGCGCTTCCACGTCGGCGACCACAAACAAAAGAACCGGGAACACGTCGACGAACTCGGGCTGGAGAAGGCTCGCTCGAAGGTTTCCTTGTACGTCACCCAGCCGGACGGCCTCAGCACGGCCTTCCTGGATGTACCGGTACACCCCGGCTCCAAGCGAGTGTCCGGGTTGGCGGACAACAAACGACAGCGTCAGTTCGCGCATCCCACCGGCCGTCGGGCTGCTGACCAGACTGTGGTGCAGCACATTTGAAAGTTCATCGATTCCCAAAGCATCTTGCGCTGGGTTGTAGTGGCTCCGTCGTGCCTGCAAGATATCCGGAAAGTCCTGGGCCGGCAGTGGCGTCGGCGCCGGTAATTCAACGAACTCAGACGTCACCGGGGGCAGTGCGCCCTCGTCGAACGGTAGCTCCGACGGAGCCACCGTCCGGTCAAGCGCAGCATGCAGCGATACGACGGCCTCGACCCGCTCGAGGGCGGTCAAGACCTCACGAACCCGGGTGCAGCAGGCGAGATACCTCGGCAGCTCCGTCGATCGACACCAATTCACCGGCGAACCACGCCTCCGGAACGGCAAAGATCGCATTCGACGTCGCGGCAGGCGTCCCGGCAAATGCCGTGCGGGCAGCCTCGAGTGTGGATTCCCGAGCCGACTCGGTGGAGTAAACGACAAGAATTGCCTGCGGCGACTTCGCGAGTATCGACTCGGTGGCTACCTGGCCGAAGTACTTCCCATCCGGAAGGTCGCTCTCGTAGAGGTTCTTTCCCCCGGCCGCCTCGAGCACGCTGCTGTAGAGGCCCCTCGCCAGAGCGTAGGACTGCCCCTCCGAAACCTGAACCATCACAGTGGCAACCGGCTCCTTCCCGGCCACGGATGCCTCGGTTGCTGCGAGCGACTTCTTGCCATCTGCCAGAAGTGTTGCTGCTTCGTCACTTGTTCCGGTCAGGGCACCGAGACCGTCGATGTCGGACCAGACGTCGTCGATCCGCCCCTCGGTGACCGCCTTGTGGCAATAGCCGCTGTTCACGAAGATCGGGATGCCGAGGTCACGCAATTCGTCCATGCTCTGCAGTCGGTCACCGTCGAACCAGTATTCCCCGTCGGAGACGATCAGATCCGGACGGGCGTCGAGCAATGCTTCTTTCGCGGGAACTCCGGTGCTCAGTACCGGCACGGCCGCGAACTGATCCGCGAGTTCGGGGCTGGGAGGAGAGAGATCGGTATTCGATTGTCCGACAATGCGGTCGGCGGCACCGAGTTGAATCAGAAGCTCCGTCATCGACGGATACAGCGAGACAATCCGCTCCGCCGTCTTGGGCAACGTGACCTCGCGGTCACAATTGGTGACGGAAATCTTCTCGGACGACGACGCCGCCGAATCCGCCGTGGAGTTTCCGCATGCGGTCAGTACCGCAGTGGCAGTAACGGCCGAGCACAACAGCGCGGCAGTACGTATCGAGGATTTCAAGACACTGCTTCTTTCGTGTGTAGGAGCGGAGGGGCGAACGAGAGCAAGGGACGCCCGGTCAACGGATGAGTGCCGAGATGCACCTGAACCCCGAATACTTCGGACAGTAGGTCCTCGGTGAGGACCTCGGCCGTTGGTCCTGTCGCGACAACTACCCCGCCGGAGAGCAGACAGACGTAGTCGCAATATGCTGCGGCCAAGGCGAGTTCATGGATCGCGACAATCGTCGTGGTACCGAGTTCGGCGACCAATTCCATCAGTTCGAGTTGAGCTCGGATGTCGAGGTGGTTGGTGGGCTCGTCCAGGACCAGCACCGACGGTTGTTGAGCGATCGCCCGGGCCAACATCACACGCTGCTTTTCTCCGCCGGACAGTTCGGCGAAGAGTCGTGATCCGAAGCCGTGCATACCGGTTCGTGCCAGTGCGGCACTGACGATGTCCCGGTCGATTTCACCGAGTCGAGAGAATGCGCTGTGATGCGGCGTCCGGCCCGTCGCGACCACCTCGCGGACGCTGAACGAGAAGTCGGATGAATGCTCCTGCCCCACAACACCGATGATGCGTGCTGCTGATCGGGGCGAGAGATCGTCCCAAACATTCACCTCGTCCACCTTCACGATTCCGCTTCGCGGCTTCATCGAGCGATACAACGCGCGCAGGAGCGAGGACTTTCCACTACCGTTCGGCCCGACGAGCCCGACCACGCTCCCCTCGGGTGCTTCGAGATCTACGCCGGAAACCACCTGACGTCCACCTCGAACGACGTGAATCCCGCTGGCCGACAATCTCATGACTGCGCACCTCCGTCGCGTCGAAGTAACCAGAGGAAGAACGGAGCACCCAATCCGGCGGTGATGATTCCGAGCGGTAATTCGTTGGGCGCATCCAACATCCGGGCCGCAAGATCGACGATCACCAGGAAGGTTGCACCGACCAGCGCGGTTGCCGGCAGCAGCTTGCGGTGGTCGGATCCGACGAGGAGTCGTACGGCGTGCGGCACGAGCAGCCCCACGAAACCGATTCCGCCGGCAACGGATACAACAACCGCGGTCAGCAACGACGCGATCACCAGTAGTAGCAACCTGGTACGGCGCACGTCGACGCCCACCGATTGCGCGCTCTCGTCTCCCATCGCCAGCGCGTTGAGTTGGCGAGACTGCGTCAACAGCACTGCCGCACAGACGGTGATCACCGCGGCGGGCACACCGAGATCCGACCAACCTGCCCCGCTCACCGAACCGAGTAACCAGAAGAGCACTCCCGAAAGCTGACTCGGATCGGCGCGCAACTGCACAAAACTTGTTGCAGCCGAGAGCAGATAGCCGATGGCAACTCCGGCCAGGACCATGCGCAGCGGGACAAGCATTCCCTCGCGCCGACCCAGTACGAGAACCGCGATCAGGGAAACCATGGCCCCCAGGAAGGCTGCCACCGGAACACCGATCGACAGGCCGGTTCCGATGCCCGTCGTCATGATCAGCACTGCGCCGAAGGACGCTCCCGAACCGACACCCAAGATGTACGGATCGGCAATCGGATTGCGCACCAACGCTTGCAGTACCGCGCCGGCCAGTGATAACCCGGCACCTGCCAGTGCCGCGATCAGAATGCGCGGGACCCGCAGTCCCCACACGATCCGATCGAGCAGCGGGTCGACCGGCGGTCCACCGACGTGCGCGTACAACACCGCGAATACGTCGGCGAAGGACAGCGACGCAGCGCCCGACCACACCGCGACGGTAGAGACGGTGGCAAGGACCACGGCCGTGGCCAACAGAAACGGGACGTATCCGCGGTCGCCGACGGGATGCGCACGCGACGGGGCATCAGGTACTGCTTCGCTGGTCAGCGTCATCGCACTCCTGAAGAGGTGGGGTTCACAGGCATGAACAGGTGGATCTAACCATAACGACAGTCGTTTTCATTAATAGTGACATGCTCATCTGTGCGGACAAGGATCGGTCCGCAGGGCGCTCACCCACGCGAAGAGTGCCCCGACCAGCGCAAAGCTGCACGCAACGAGGTAGGCGGTGCCGATATCCCAACGTCCTGCAATTGCCCCGGCAATCAAGGCACCCACCGGCGAACCACCCCAGGCGACCATCCTCGCCGTGGTGTTCACGCGCCCCTGTAGACGATCCGGAGTCAGACGCTGACGTGCACCGATGCCGTTGAGGATAGTGACAGTCGCACAGCCGGAGTAGACGGTCAGAGCGGTGATCGCTGCGGCGGTGTTGCTGGTTGTCGCAACGACGAACAGCACCACCGGGGCGATGGTCAACGCACCGACAGTGATCGCGCCGACCGGCCATTGCGCCGGTAGGCGTGGGAGCAAGACTGCGCCGACCACGCCACCCACGGAGACTGCTGTCCACACGGCCCCGATCATCGGACTCGACGTCGAAATCCCCAGCCTCTCGGTCGCGTACACCACCAGGAGCGCCGTGACAGCACCCTGCGTCAGCGAATTGACGAAGCCGACGCCGGTCAAGGCTCGCAGGAGCGGAGACTGCCAGAGGAAGCTGAGGCCTTCGCGTATGTCACGCGCAATTCCGGGTTCCGACTTCATCGGCACCGCAGGAGTACTCGAGAACGAGGCTCCGATCGACGCCATGGCCAGCCCGGCCAATACGTAGGCCAGTGCATCAGCACCCAATGCGTAGGCCGGGCCGATCGACGCCACGAGCACTCCGGCAATAGCCGGAAAGGCAACATCGACGAGCGTGCTGGAAGTCCACAGCGCACTGTTGGCGGCCGGTATTCTCTGCCGACCGACCAGGGCAGGCAAGGCTCCGAAAGCTGCGGCATCGAACCACACGAAACACGTTCCGATGCACATCGATACGCCGACCGCGTGCCATGCCGTCAACACACCGAGCGCCTGAGCCGCCGGAATACTCGCCAAGGCAAGAGCAGCGACGGCCTGCGCACACAGGATGACCGTCCGCCGGTTGACTCGGTCTGCCACGGCGCCGGCGAACAAGCCGAATACGAGGTACGGCAGAACCGTCCCCGCAGCCGCGAGCGAGGTGAGAAACGGAGACCGACTGATGTCGAACACCAGAATCGGCATTGCCACTCCGGTGACGGCCGCACCGGCCACGGCAATCGTGCGAGCCGTGAAGAACAATCGAAACGATCTGTCCCGAAACACATGTGGTTGCGCTTCGGCGGATCCCGTCGTCGAGGTCTCGCTCATGTATGCACTCTCTTGTACCTGTTGCTCTCCGTGGCGATCTTTCGTACGGTGGCATCGTAATGGAAATGGTTTCCATTACGGAAGGGATGACAATGAGCAACATTTCGTTCGACAGCGTCTCCAACTCGGCTCCGGCCAATGCACTCCAGGGCGTCGGCACCAACGCCCTCGTCGACAACCCGTTCACCTTCGAGCCGGTTGCCGAGGCGACGTCCGCACACGCTCTGCAGGGTGTGGGCACCAACGCCCTCGTCGACAACCCGTTCAGCTTCCAGAGCTGAAACCTTCCCTGATCCAGACCGTTTCGACGGTCTGATCTGCCGATGACCCCGCCCGCATCCGACTCGTCGGGTGCGGGCACCGACAAGGAGATCCGTGTACGCCCTCGCCGACGGACACCACCTGTATCCGACACCGGACGGTGTTTGGCATTACCTGACACCGGACGAGAACGCAGTCACGATCGGTGCGCCGGCCGAAGATCTCGCAGAACTCGACAACTTTCTCAGGCGGCCTGGTTCGGTGCTCGGCGCGGGAGCGATCGAGATCGCCGACGCTCTCGTCACTCGCGGCGTACTGGTTGTTCCAAGTCAAGTGCCAGAGATTCCGCGCCCACAGCGTGTGCTGATGGACGGGGTCGGGCCCGTTGCCGATGCCTGCATCGCTCTGCTCTCCAAGGCTCTTCCGGATCTCGAAGTCGTATCCACCACTGCGCCAATCGAAGACGACGTTGCGTCGTCGGACCTCGTACTGTCGGTTGCCGACGCTCCTCCTCACGACGCGTGGTCGGAACTCGATACCTGGTGCCGCCACAGCCGAACTCCGTGGCAACGCGTCCACGCCGAGCTGGGTGAGATCTGCATCGGTCCCTTCTTCGACGGCATCGACAGCGCGAGCTACCGGGACGTCTGTGGTCGACGCCTTGCCGCGTCACGTGTACCGGATCACCTGCTGGCTCTGTGGAACCACCTCGCCGACAGCGAACGTCGTCCGCTTGGACTTTCACCCACCGCAGCCGCAATGGTCAGTGCACTTGCATGTTCGGACGTCGTGGCTAGTTCTTACGGCGCACCGCCATCACACCTTCACCACCAGATCCGGATGAATCCACGAACCCTCATGATGACTCGCCATCCCGTGCTACCTCTTCCGGGCGGCGTTCTCGAGCCTTCGCCGACGCTCCGGTGATCTCACTCGGAGTGAAGATCCCGGCGGCAGACGGTTCTTCGCTGGCTACGGATGTGCTTCTCCCAGATTCTTCACCTCGAGGATTGATCGTGATCCGAACCCCGTACGGACGCGGGTGGCATCTGGCCGAGGGGCTCGAATGGCGATCACGAGGAATTGCCTTCATCTGTCAGGACGTACGTGGACGGCACGATTCCACCGGATCTTGGGAACCCTACGTTCACGAGCGCGAGGACGCCGCCGCCCTTGCCGAGTGGCTGCAGGATCAGCCGTGGACACCCGAGTGCGTCATCGCAAGCGGGGCTTCGTATGCGGCCGGAACTGCGTGGGCCTTTACTGCCGAGACCAACGGCGCCGATCGGGCATTTCGTGCTCGCGGCGTCGTCTCCAAAGTGCCGACCATCGGAAGCGACCGCGTCAAACGTGATCCCTCGCGGATACTTCTCCTCGCCGAGCATCTGGCGTGGTGGGGCGAGCACGGAGATTCGTCTTCCTCTCGTGAGGGTTTCATCCCTGCCCTGATGCGCTCGGATTCGTCTTTGCTGGAACATCTCCCGGTGCAGTCGATGATCGAGGAGGTTGGCCTGACCTCCGATTCACCGGGCTGGTTGACGCCGATCCGTCGCGCTCGTGAGCGCGAAGACTTCGGTGGCGATGATCTGGTGTCCGCGGACGAACTCTCCGAACTCGACGTCGCCGGGCTGCACATCGGCGGTTGGGACGATGCGATGATTCGGGAGACACTGCGGCACTTCGCATCCGTGTGGCGTGCGCCGCAGAGTTTGATCGTGGGTCCCTGGGCGCACGACCTCCGCCCTGGAATGGTCGGCGAGACAAGTTTCGGCCGCCTTCAGGTCGAGTGGATGGAATCGATATTCTCGGCGCGGCCCGTGACCATCAATCGGGTGTTCGACCGGGGTGCAGGCGATTGGTCGACCGAACCGTATGTCACGGGTGCGAATCGCGTTCGTCTCGAACCAGACCCGAGGACGGTGCCTTTCAACTTCACGCACCACGCAGACGAGGGCCGAAACGACTGTGTTGTCTGGACTTTCGACATGGAGGTCGAGTGTGTGCTGTCGGGAATGCCTTCGGTGGAGTTGACAGTGCATTCGCCCGAGGGCGAAGCTGACTGGATCGTCGAGCTGAGCATCGTCGATAGCGCCGGAGTCACCAGGTCGATCGCTCGTGGGGCCGGCGTCAGCCTTTGCTCCGGCACGTTGACCATAGATCTCGATCACGTGTTGCACACTGTGCGCGCGGGTGATGTCTTGACGCTGCGGATCGCCGGCTCGGACTTCCCACGGCTCGCACGCAATCTCGGAGACGGTGATCGCTATCGAGGAACACGCAGTACCGCACTGCACCAATCATTTTCCGGGTCGTTGACCCTGCCGATACTCGGAGGAACTGCCGGTGGATGACTTGCTGGTCGACGCCCGAAGCGGCGTGCTGACCTCACTGGAACCACACATTCGCTCGGACATGCCGACGGGCTGGGTCGGTTGGGCCGCGAGGGTGGCCGACACCAGAAACTTCGGCGGCAGCGGTTCACTGTTTCGCGCGGACCCTTACGGATTCGGGGCTTCGATACGCAACGACGCAGCGGCCCGCGGGGCGGCAACCGGTGAGGCTGTCGAAAGATATTGCGGCAACGTGGTCCCCGAAGATCTGATCCGAAGCAGTGCGTCAGCGCTGGAACTGGCAGGCTCACGGGTCGTCGATCCGGCGAAATTTGCGTTGTACAGCGAGGATCAGTACCGCCTTCCCGGATTCCCCTTTGTTCCCTTCACATCGGCTCTGGAAATCCGCTGGGCGCTGGGTCACGCCATGGACGAAAAAGTGCCCACCTATGTGCCGGCCGCCTTGACCTATCTCGGGTACTACACCGGCACCCGTCGCGGCGAACCACCGATCGCGTCGTTGCAGTACGCCGGAATCGCCGCGGGACGCTCACGCGCCGAGGCCGAGATGTCAGCTCTGCTGGAACTTCTCGAACGCGATGCCACCGCATTGTGGTGGTGCGGGGACCGGTCACTGCCGGCAGTCGAACTCGCCGACTGGGAGCGGTTGCCCGCGCACCGACAGCTCGGAGATCTGGAGAGCCAGACCCGCAGCGTTCGAGTGCTTCTGCTTCCCTCCCCCTTCGGCATTCCCGTCGCCGCAGTGTGGATCCGGGATGACCGACGTGGATTAGTCGCGCTGGGCACAGCTTGTCGACCAACGGTGGAGGCGGCAGTCTCGAAGGCGCTTGTCGAGGCGTATGCCGTACTTTCCATCACGATCGATCTCGCCGACCCCGACGGGCCGACCTGGCGCAGCGTGGCGGACGGAACGCTGCCGGCGCACCTGTACAAACCCTTTCGGGCCGACCGTCGTTACCGGGACGAGTTCGATGCGCAGTGGAAGGACGTCGTCGATCTGCCGACCGTCGCCCAGCTGTATCTCGACCCCGTGATGGCTGAGGCAGCGGAAGAGCATCTTTTCGACTACACCGAAACACGCTCGGCATCAGAGGTTCCCGACGAAAATCCTGTGAATCTTGCTTCTCTGGTAGCCCTTCTGACGTCTCGAGGGCACCAACCGATTTCCGTCGATCTCACCACCCGCGACATCTCGATTGCCGGGTTGCACGTCGTCCGCGTCCTGTCTCCCGGCCTCTACAACAATGCGCCGGCAGCTTTTCCCCTTCTTGGAGGTAGCAGATTGACCAGCGCATCCACCACCCATCTGCATCTGCCGGTTCCTCTCGCATGAGGTCTTTGCTCGTCGACCGCCGAACTGGGATCATTCGAGAGTTGGTCGACGCCGTTGTGCCCCAGCACTTTCCGCCGGAGTTCAAGCTGATTCACTCGTATGCCTCCGACTCGGCACGCTTCTCACCCTGGTCCAGCGACTCGGCGGGTGCCGGATACTGCTTCGATCTAGGTGACCGTGCGCGGCCTACCGCAGCTGCGATAGGCGAAGCGGTGGAACGATATTGCGGGAACATCGTCGCCAAACCGATCGTCCGCGGGTCGGCCGATGCATTGATCGGAGCAAGCATCGACCTGTCACAACTCGCGCGTTTCGACGCCGCCCAGTACGCGCGGCCACAGTTCCCGTTCGTCGAACCAACCGACGATCTCGAGTTGGACTGGACTCGAGGAGTCGACCTGATCACGGGTTCGGATATCTGGGTACCGGCCGAACTCGTCTGGGGTTCGTATCCTCATTTCGTCGCCCGGACGGGCCCGGCGATCTCACCGGTGGCTCAGGCGGGTCTCGCCGCCGGTCCCACGACGGAATTCGCGATACGGAATGCATTGCGCGAGATAGTCGAGCGCGACGCGATGACGCTTTCCTGGACCGGAAGGCGCGGCGTTCGGATAGTCACCGGGATGCCAGAGCAGCTCCTTCGACTGGGCAATCACGAAACCCTGTCGACGAGATGGCTGGCATTCGAGAGCGATTTCGGCATCCCGGTGCTCGGCGCCCTCGTCCGCGACCACCGCACCGGATACTCGACCATGGGTACCGCCTGCCACGAGGACGCACAGACCGCTGCTTTCAAGTCGCTCGGCGAAGCGCTTCAGCTGCAACTGCTTTCCGCCGACTACGACAACCCGGAGAGCGGCATCGGTCGAGCCGCGGCCTCCCCGACCAGCCCGCTTGCGCCGTGGCGAGCCGACCGACACTACGCGGACGTCTACCGATCGGACTTTGCCGACGTCATGGACTACGGATGCCACTTGCAGCTCCACCTGGACCCGGAGATCCAAGCACGATTCGAGGGTGAGCTGGCAGATGCCGTCGTCGGCGAGGTGGACCTCGACCCTCTGACGTCACCCATCGACACCGAAAGCGCACTGACAGGCTCGGGTTTCAGGCCGGCATGGGTCGACCTCACCACTGCTGATGTTCTCCGCGCTGGCTTGCATGTCGTCCGCGCCGTCGTACCCGGTTGTCTCACCAATGCGGCCGCCGGATTGCCGTTTCTCGGCTCGCCCCGACTAGTCGACGGTCTTGCCGGACGTCCGCCTCGTACCATCCCATTGCCGCACTGACAGTTCCGGAACTGCCAGTTGTAACGACTCTGCGGTCTCCACCGCGTGAAACCACGTCGGCTTCGAGATTGCACTGTCTCGAATCACCTGCACGGCACGCGCGGCGATGGTTGCCGTCGCGGCCGACTGGCTACGCCCCGAAACCCACAGCGCCGGGCCGGTATCCGTTCGTGCCATCGCAACCCAACGATCCGAGCCCCACAGCTTCTTCGGCACTACCTTCTGGAGGGCGGGCGCCCACGTCATGGCCGCAAGCCCGAGCGTCGCGGTGGACGTGTCCAATCGCAGGTACGTCCGCACCGGTACGCCAAGGTCGCGCGTCAACGCATGTTGGTCCGAAAAGTCCGCCCGCACAGCAGGACCGGATCGGTACCCGGTCGCGTCCGCCGGCATCCGAAACGTCTTCATCCCGGTGTAGTTCCGGATCGATCGCCCGTCGGGATCGGGAAACCTCGTTCCCAACATCCCGTACGTCCACGCCGTCGCGGCCGGTCCGTGTAGTTCTCCGCCGCCGAGGCCGATCACGATGTCCACGGGTCCCCCGCCGAGTCGATGCGCTTCGGCGGCAAGGACACTGGTCAATCCCGGTGCCAATCCGACGCCCATCAGAACTGGGCCGTCGACCGCTTCCAGTTCTTCGCAGTAGCTCGAGGTTGCCGTGATGTCGACGAACGCCGCCCCACCGCGTACCGCTTCTTCTGCCAGGCGAACGTCCTCGAAACCCGACGCATTCACCACGACATCGAAGTCTCGAACCACAGCCGCGTACGCGCCTGGTTCTTTAAGATCAACGACGACGTCCGCGCGGGCACGATCGCGCCCGGCGGAGTACGCGGAGATTTCGGGGACCTTCGCGAGTTGTTTCATCAGGGGAATCCCGACGGCACCGTAGCCACCGAGTACAAGAACCTTCGTCATTATTTCGCCTCCCGAGTCGCTAGAGTTCGACTCTAGAGTTAAACTCTAATCATGACTGAGGTTCTTCGGGAAGACACGTCGGCGCGGCGCAAGATCATCGAGGCAGCGCGCGAAGTTTTTGTCGATCCCGGCTACGCGGCCGCCACGATCAAACAGCTTGCCGCGGCGGCGGGCGTGTCGGTGCAGAGTGTCTATTTTGCGTTCGGCAACAAGCCGAGCGTGCTGTCAGCATTGCTCGACGTGGCCGTTGCGGGCGACGAGGAAAAGACGGCAACTCTCGACCGTCCGTGGGTGGCGGCAGCACTCGGCGCCCCACATCCACTCGGGCAACTCCGGATTCAGGTTCACCACGGACGGCTCATTCTGGAGCGCACCGCAGACATCCTGTTGGCACTGCGGGCTGCCGCTTCCGCTGACGAGGACGCCGCCCGTCTGTGGCAAATCAACCGCACTCAGCGACGCACAGTCCAGGAACATCTGATGGTCGGCATAGTCGAAAAAGCGCCAACCGTCGACCTCGAGACAGCCGTGAACGTCGCACTCACGCTGCTCAGTCCGGAGACGTACACAGACCTCGTGGTCGGCGCGGGTTGGACCGGCCAAAAGTACGAAGAATGGGTGGTCAACACCCTTGCCGCCACCCTGGGCCTGGACCGAACCGTCAAATCCCGGAAGTAGCTGGGACTACTTGGTGGGCTTGTCGTCGATGTGCCGTGGGTTGTTCCACAGGCGTTCCGTCAGATCGTGAAGGACGGCGAGGGTGATCGTGTCGTCGTCCCGTCGGAGCAGAGACTGACTGACCGTCGCGCGCACCAACGTGGAGTCGGAGTGCACGAACTCCTTGACCGAGCCCGGCTCGGAACTCAGTTCACGATGAGCCTGCTCGGCACTGACGTCGTCGGCATCCTTGTCGTAGAGAATGTCCTGCAAACGCAACGCCGAGACGGCCTTCTTGGGATATCCCAGCATGTCAGCGAAGGACGGGTTGGCAAAAACGATGCTGCCGTCGCGGTGAACGGCCATGACCGGCACCGGAAGCCTGTCGAGGAGAATCAGAGCAGGCATCTGCTCCAGATCCGCAATCGGCGATTGTGGCGGCTGCGCAACATTGCGGCGGCGTTCCATAACACGTCCTCTCAAGTTGCCCGAGTCGACAACAGTCTAACTGCCCAGCAAATCGCGGGTTGACTTCCCGCCCGGATGCAGTGACGAATGCCCGAATCGTGCCCGCCTGAGTTACGCCGCGAGCGCCTCCTGGTCCTCCGCCAAGGAACCGTCAACAACACGATAGACAGTATCCATCCGAGACAGGTGACTTCGGTCGTGTGTCACGAGAAGGGTTGCCGCCTCGTGTTCCCGCACCACCCCGATGATCAGATCCATGACAGCGGCACCGCGCTCCTGATCGAGCGCGCTGGTGGGCTCGTCGACCACCAGAAGCTGCGGATCGTTCATCAATGCTCGCGCGAGATTGACGCGCTGTCGCTGCCCACCCGACAGCTGAGACGGTCGTTTTCCGCTCTGATCCGCGAGCCCGACAGCGTCCAGCAAATCCATCGCTTTTGATTTCACGGCTTTGCGACGGGTCCGTGACGTGAAAACGGACTGCCCCAGATGCGCCATCACCTCGAGCTGCTCCAGAGCCGTCAACGACGACACGAGGTTCGACTGCTGGAAGACGATTCCGATCGACGAGCGTCGCAGCTCCGACGCCGCCCGCCGACTCAGCGCCGCGATGTCGGTGCTGCCTTCCGGCGTCCGGAGATAGACGTGCCCGGAATCCGGACGGATCAGGGTCGACGCCACCGCCAACAGGCTGGACTTGCCTGAACCCGAAGGTCCGGTGATTGCGGCGATCTCGCCGCGGTGCAGTCGCAGAGACACGTCGTCCAGCGCCGTCACCCGCGATTGCCCGTCGGGAAACGTCAGATCGACGTTCTGGATGTCGAGAACTGTGGTGCCGGTTGTCATGGTCATCGTGCGCTCCCCAATGCTGTGAGTGGATCGGTGGTCGAGAGGAATCGAAGTGCAAAGGCCGCGCCGAGCAGACCGAGCCCGATCAATGCCACGGCAGGTACGACGGTCGTGGATGCGTCCAGGACAAACGGCATGGCGTCTCCGATCAGCGAGCCGGCCACGGCCGTCAGCCCGATTCCGACGGTGACGCCGGCAATCAGGACGATGAGGGCCTGACCCAGTGCGTCGCGCACCAGAGAACCGGTGGTTGCGCCGAGCGCTTTCAACGTCGCGATGTCCGGGGTTCGCTGGATCGTCCACACCGTGAAGAACGCACCGATCACCAGGGCCGAGATCGCGAACAACATGAGCGTCATCAGCGTCAACGACCCGTTTTCCGACTTGTACGAACCGATCGCGTCGAGCGAACCGCTGACCGTCGTCGACGTCGTCACGGCTGACTTGTCCGTTGCGGAAGCGTCAGAGGCTCCGGTGACAGCCAGTACTGTCGCAACTCCGCCGCGTGGATTGGCCGCCTGCCAGTCACCGAGCGTCATCCAGACGACGGGCGAATGGCTGTACCAGTCGTCACCGCGAACGTCGCTGACGGTGAACTGCTGCGTACCGACGCTCACCTGATCGCCGGCGCCCGCCCCCAGATCGCGGGCGGCACCTTCGCTCAACACCACCGTGCCTGACGCCGACGGCGTCACGTCACCGAAACCGCCGTCAGCACCGAACAGGGCCACCGACTTCTGATTTCCGTCGGCCAATCCTGCCTTCCCGCGGCCGATTCCGATGGGATCGACATCCTTCGCGGCCCCGGCCCAGGCGTTGACCTGGTCCTGTGTGAGCGCCGACTCGTCGAACGACGCCCCAGCTCCGGTGTCTGCAAACACCACCGTGTCGGCATTCATGGCCTCGATGGCCGACACGTTCTGATGGCGAAGTCCTGCAGTCAACCCGCTGAGAAAACTGACGAGAAGTGCAACCAACAGAACCACGACGGAGATCAGCGCGAAACGACCTCGCGCTGCCCGTAAGTCCCTCATTGCGACAAACACTGTGAATTCCTTTCCTGTGCTTGCCTCTACGCTCTCGCGGATGCAGACTCTTTCCATCGCACCTCGGATCGACATTCCAGCGCTCGAAAGAACCATCCCGGTTTACAACTTTTGATGGATGAACCAGGCCCGAACCTCGCTAAGCTGGGCGAGATGCACCGATCTCCGCTCACGCCTGTCTTCGCCGGCCTACAACTGGGCCTGCATGTCCTTGTCATGGCGCTGGCCGGTGTGGTGTTTCTTCGAGCGCTGATCGACGAATCCGACCTCACCGCAACAATCATCGCGTTGGCCGTGATCTTTGTTGCCGTCTATCTTTTCGGCGTTGCCAAAAGGCTGCGCGGCAACGCTGCCCGCTGGTGGCTGGCCGTGCTGACCCTCGTCTGGATCGCGACGATGGCGGTATCCGCCGACGCCGCCTACCTCGCATTCGGACTCTTCTTCCTCTATCTCCATATTCTGCGGCGCCCCTGGAGCCTGCTGGCCGTCACCGCGGCAACGGCTGTCGCCGTGATCGGCACCGGATTGCATCGCGGGTGGACAGTGGCCGGCGCCGTCGGACCGATCATCGGCGCCGCCGTAGCCGTTGCTATCGGTCTCGGATACCAAGCGCTGTACCGGGAGGCAGCCGAGCGCGGTCGTCTCATCGACGAATTGATGAACACCCGTGAAGAATTGGCGTCGACGTCTCGCGATGCCGGAAAATTCGCCGAACGTGAAAGGCTCGCGGCCGAGATCCACGACACCGTAGCCCAAGGACTTTCGAGCATCCAGATGCTCCTCCACGCTGCCGAACGCGCCGATCCGGAGAGCCCGGCCATCCGGCAGATCAGCCTCGCACGGGAAACTGCAGCGGACAGTCTTGCCGAAACCCGCCAACTCATCGCCGAATTGACACCGGCGGCCCTGGACGGTCAGTCGCTCGCCGATGCGCTTCGTCGAATCTGTGAACGCGCGAGCAGTCCTGAACTGGAAGCGCGATCCGTGGTCGAAGGTGAGGCAATCCGGCTGCCGATGCCTCTCGAAGCAACACTGGTGCGCATCGCCCAGGGTGCGGTGTCCAATGTTCTCCGCCACGCGGATGCAACCAGAATGGCTGTGACACTGACGTATTCCGACAACACCGTCAGCCTCGACGTGGTCGACAACGGCCGCGGCTTCGACGTGGCAGTTCTCGAACGTGGACCGGCGGAATCTTTTGGCCTCAATGCAATTCGACGACGCGTCGAACTGCAGGGCGGAACGTTCTCAATCGAGTCGGAGCCGGGACACACGGCCGTCGCGGTGACGTTTCCCCTCGATGTCGGTGAACAGTGATCCGCCTGCTGCTCGCCGACGATCACGCGATCGTGCGCGCCGGGCTGCGAGCGCTGCTCGAAAGCGAATCCGACATCGAGGTGGTCGGCGAAGCAGGGACCGCCGAGGAAGCCATAGCCTTCTGCGCCACCACGCCGGTCGACCTCGTGCTCATGGACCTGCGGTTCGGGCCAGGCAAGACCGGGGTCGACGCCACCCGCGCGGTATGCGCGCTGCCGAATCCGCCGCACGTACTCGTTGTGACCAACTACGACACGGACGCGGATATCTTGAGCGCCGTCGAGGCCGGAGCCAGCGGCTATCTACTCAAGGACACACCCCCGGTCGAGTTGCTGTCGGCCGTCCGCGCCGCTGCGAGCGGGGACAGCGTTCTCTCCCCTGCCATCGCGTCGAAGCTCATGACTCAGGTACGCAAACCCGAAACCAGCCTTAGTCCAAGGGAAATCGAAGTGCTGAAGTTGGTGGCGGCGGGTCGATCCAACCGAGAGATCGGTAAAGAACTTTTCCTGAGCGAGACCACGGTCAAATCGCATCTGGTCCACATCTTCGGCAAGTTGGGCGTGAAGTCGCGGACGTCGGCGGTAGCTCGTGCGCGGGAGCTGGGTTCGATCTGACGTTTGTACGAATTGTCGAAAGTAGCTGGACAGCAGTAATTTTCGCTTGTAATTCTCTTGTTTTCGAAACTCTGTTCGAATATGATTGCTTCATGAACAGTCGGGATGCGTGGCAGCTGGATGGTGAGGACCTCAAGAGTGAGGTTCTCGATCTGGTTCGTGCCCGGCACGAGTTGCAGTCGCGGATGGTGTTGTTGATCGTGGAGATGTTTTCCC
>NZ_CAIJDS010000078.1:0-20638 GCF_903819475.1 Rhodococcus sp. UFZ-B548 | reverse complement strand
CACGCCGACGCTCACATGACGTCGAAGACGCCTGGAGGTGGGGTGAGGATAAGACGAATTGTTCGACTACATGGTTCAGCTCGGTACTGCTCAGCGGTCAGCGTGGAAGCGGCTCAACACCTTTCGAGCAGGAGGGTCGCAGGTGTGAGCGTCGTCGAACAGGTCCACCGGAACTCTCTGTCGGTAGGTCCGTGCACGATGCGTGATATGCGAATACGCACAGTCGACGGCCCACCGCTCCCACACGAGATCGCGCGCGACACGGTGCGTGCGATCCTGCTCGCGCACATGACGTGTACAGGCACCGCCGAGGCGGAGCAACGCGAACACTCCACCTTCGATCCTGCAGCGGACGACGGTCTGCTGCCATGACCGGCCACACCACCCGCGACCTCGCAGCGACCGGCGAAGAAGCCGCGATCTCACAGGCTGCGGAGATGGTGCGTGAGAAACTCGATCTGCTCCTCGATCGCGTCACCGACACTGTCCTGGGAATACCTGCCCCAGGCACACCCCAGTGGCGTAATCGCTTTCACAATCCTGACGAGCTCACCCGCGTTCTCCGCAGCGCTCGCCGCGTCGAACTTCGGGCACTCATCGCCGAGCGTGCCGGCGTGGCAGATCCCGCTGCTGCTCCGCAGCAGCGACGGGTCCATAGCCTGCCGAGGCGACGTGCTCGTACCGATCCAGCGCAACTGTCCATTTTCTGACGCTAGAACGCATGTTCGATTGTTGGTATTATCGACACCGAGGGTCCGATCGGCCCGAGAACTTCTCGGCCCCCCCAACAGAATCGCATCAGATCAGGGAGGGCCCGATGGCTGGTATCGACTGGGCTGCCTGCGCGCGAAGCCTGCGCGAGCACGCCGCGGCCGACGCCGCCGCGCGCACTGCAGACACCGGCCAACCCCACCGGCAAGACCAGAGCGTGCTCAGCGTCGCCAGCTCGTGCGACACCGCCTCCTACAGCCCGGGCAGTGTCCGGGGTGACTTCAGGTGTCGAGGCGAGTCGGTCGTTGAGGTCGTGCAGGTCGGTCGAGGACATGCCGATTCCGCGGTCCACGATCTCGATCACGACACCGCCGTCGGTTGTGCGCGCGCAGGTCGCCGTCACAGCACTGTCCGGCGGCGAGAAGTGTAACGAATTGTCTAACAACTCCGCCAAGACATGCACGAGATCCCTTCCTGCCGTGCCGGTCAACGTCACTGGTGGCACCGCGCCGACCTGTACGCGCTTATAGTCCTCAACCTCGGAGATGGACGCGCGCACGGCATCACCCAACAGGATGGGCGCCGGGCGGCTGCGCCGATTGTCACTGCCCGCCAGGACCAGCAGGTTGTCACCGTTTCGGCGCATCCGTGTGGCGAGGTGGTCGAGTCGGAAGAGGTTGTCGAGGCGCTTGGGGTCGCGCTCCTCGAACTCGAGTTGTTCGATCATCTCCAGTTGTAGATCGATCAGCGACCTGCTGCGGCGGGCCAGCGTTTCGAAGACGTTGTTCATCTGTAGCCGCAACTCTGCTTGCTCGCCCGCGAGCAGGAGAGCTTGGCCGTGAATGTCATCGATGGCGCGCGCAAGTTGGCCAATCTCTTCATGGGTGTACACGTCGATGGGGTCGAATTCGAGTGTGGAAGCGTCCGCACCGGATTTGAGTCGTCCAACCGCCTCCGGCAGGTCAGCGTGAGCCACTTGGAGCGCGCCATGCCGCAGTCTGCGCAGCGGATTCAGCAGGGACCGTGCCACCACCACGGCGAGCAGAATGGCGACGAGCAGCAACACCGTGACGACCGCCGTGTCCCGCCAAGCGTGCGTCCGCAGCTCGTCCGACTTGGTCATCACTGCATCCTTCACATCGGCAGACGCCGTGGCGATTGCGCTGGAGTAGTCGTCGACGCTCGCGATCAGCGAGTTCTTCAGATCGGTCAGTGCCTGGTCAGCGCTCTCGCGGTCAGTGACATTCTGCAACAGTGTGGTGCGGTCATTCACGCCTTGGCGGAGTGTCGCCATGGTTGGGTCACCGGGCGGAAACCGCTGTTCAACCTTCTCGAGCAGTGCAGACTCGGTTCGTAGGTGCGCCAGTAGATTCACGCTCTCGGCTTCGAGAGTTGCCCCGGATTCGCCGGTGAGAATTGCCGTCGATGCGACGACGGACAGGCCCTCAGCCGAGATCTGCTTCTGAGCCGCCCACAAGTCCTCGAGGTGCACGGTCTCGACGACCACCTCGGGGTCGGCAATCGGGGAGGTGATCGCGCTCACCGCGCTCGACAGGGCGGATCTGATGGACGCGAGTTGTGCGGTGAGTACTGCGGTTGATGTGGGTCCTTGCTTGGCTTGGGCGCTCAAGGCACGCGCACCGGAGAGGGCTGTCGCAACGTCGGAGGCCGTGCCATCGTCGAGCATGGCCGCAGTATTGGCATGTTCCACGTCCACTATCGAGGCGTCGAGGTTGCCGATCATTGAAGTTGTGATGGTGCGTAGCGCCAACGTTCCCATCACAACCGCGGCGTCCCCGTCCAAGTCAACGAGAAGTGGGAGAATCTGCGCTCTTTCGGCCACTTTGGTGAAGTTCGATGCTGCCGTGAGGCTTTCTTGCACGCGAAGAACGCCGAGGCCCCCAGCGACCAGGAGGGGAACGGTCAACACGACTGCCATCTTCCAACGCAGAGGCCAGTCTGCAATGCCCCCAGCCGACCGCTGCCTGTGGGGTGGACGGAGGCCGACAACCGCGTCGGGCGCATGACTCATCGTGTACTTCTCGGGTCACATGATCCTGGGTTGCGAAAGAGGTTCGGTAAATGCCGAGATGAACGAGTCGATCTGACAGAGAACGCCCTTGAGATCAATCCCAGTTTCATGGTCACCGTTCCACTTTCGCTTCAATTCGTGCCGAGATATGTCTACGGTGATTTCGGGGTCTCCTCACCTGACCGAATGGGCAGCTGATACTGGTCACTCGGCCAAGTGCATTCCGGTGCCCTACCCCGCGACACGATCAACTGAATCCGGCGGGAGGCCACCCCCTTCCCGATCATGACGCAGAGGTTCACTCATGGAAAATCAGTGCTGGCGGCGCTGTGTGCCCGCACCCATTGATACCAACGGATTGTCGAATCTGTCGAAGAATCGAGATCCATAGGTAGTGAACTGTTTCCGAACGAGAGTGCCGGCTCCAATTCGAGGGCTTGAGTTTTTCCGAGTTCGACGCCCCACTGGTCGAACGAGTCGATGCCGTAGATGATCCCTTCGACGAACACTTGGTGTTCATACAGAGAGATCAATTGTCCGAGCACCGACGGAGTCAGCCGGGGGGCCAAGATGATGGTGGAGGGCTGGTTGCCAGGCATCGTCTTGTGGGCGATCAGATCGGGGGCCGTGTCTTCCAGTGTGAGTTCCTCGGGTGTCTTCCCGAAGGCGAGAACGCGCGATTGCGCGAACAGGTTGCTCATCAAGATGTTGTGCATGCTGCCTGCGCCGTCCGCCGCTGGAAGGTCCTGGGTGGGTTCGGCAAAGCCGATGAAATCCGTCGGCACCAGCCGCGTTCCTTGATGCAGCAGTTGGTAGAAGGCATGCTGACCGTTGGTTCCCGGTTCGCCCCAGAACACTGCGCCGGTAGCCGTTCCGGTGGGGCTTCCGTCGGCCCGCACCGACTTGCCGTTTGATTCCATGGTGAGTTGCTGCAGGTAGGCGGGGAACCGACTGAGGTCGTTCGAGTACGGAAGGATCGCGCGTGTCTCGGCGCCGAAGAAGTTCGAATACCACACTCCCAGCAGCGCGAGAATGGCCGGCGAATTGTCCTCGAGCGGAGCGTCGGCGAAATGCTTATCGATGGTGTGGAAACCGCCCAGGAACTCCTCGAAGGAGTCTCTGCCGATCGCGACCATGACGGCGAGACCGACCGCAGAACCGACCGAGTACCTGCCTCCGACCCAGTCCCAGAACCCGAACATGTTCTCGGTATTGATTCCGAACGCGGCGACCCGTTCAGCGTTGGTGGAGACGGCGACGAAGTGACGAGCGACCGCCTGCTCGCCCAACGCGGCGGTCACCCATCTCCTGGCTGCGGTGGCGTTGGTGAGGGTTTCGAGAGTGGAGAAGGTTTTCGACGCGACGATGAACAGGGTGGTCGATGGATCGAGATCGGCGAGTGCGGCCACCAAATCGGACGGATCGACATTGGCGACGAATCGGACGGTAATGTCCGAGTCCGCATAGTGCCGCAACGCGCGATACACCATGTGCGGTCCGAGGTCCGAGCCGCCGATCCCAAGGTTGACCACTGTCGTGATCGGGCGGCCAGTGGCTCCCCGCCAATCACCGCTGCGGAGTTGGTCGGAGAAATCGCCCATGCGGGCCAGGACGCGGTGAACATCGGCGACCACGTCTTGCCCGTCTACCCGCAGTGTGGCATGGACGGGTAGACGGAGGGCGGTGTGCAGGACGGCGCGGTCCTCGGAGGTGTTGATCCGTTCTCCCCGGAGCATCTCGTCGCGTCGCTCCTCGACACCCGCGGCGCGGGCGAGTTCGACCAGCAGTGTCAGGGTTTGGCGTGAGACGCGGTGTTTGCTGTAGTCGATGTACAGCTCACCTGCCGTGATGGCGAGATCGCGACCGCGTTCGGGGTCTGCGGCGAACAGTTCACGGATCGTCAGAGCCGCGGTCTCGTCGCGATGAGCCTGCAGCTTCTGCCAGGCCGGTGTGGACGTGATGTCTGAGTGTTGTGCGGTCATGTTCTAGCCGATCGCGGCGGGCTCGGCGGGGCGCACAGCGTGACCGCCGAACTGTTTGCGCAGCGCCGAGACGGCCTTCATCGCGGGGGAGTTGTCCTGCCGGGAGGCGAACCGGGCGAACAATGCCGCCGAGATGACCGGGACCGGAACGGCGTGGGCGATCGCTTCCTCGACCGTCCAGCGTCCCTCGCCGGAGTCTTCGGTGTAGCCGGAGATGGTTGCGAGTGCGGGGTCGTCGGTCAGGGCGTTGACGAGCAGGTCGAGGAGCCAGGAGCGAACGACGGTGCCGTCGGACCAGGCACGCATGACCGCAGGCACGTCGACGATCGAGTCCTCGGCGGCGAGGAGCTCGTACCCCTCGGCATAGGCCTGCATCAACCCGTACTCGATTCCGTTGTGTACCATCTTCGCGTAATGGCCTGCTCCGGTGGGGCCGGCGTGCACGAAGGAGTCCCGGCGGTTGCCGAGGGGGCGCAGTGCATCGAATACCGGCATCAGGCGCTCGATGTCGCGGGTGTCCCCGCCAGCCATGAGCGCGTAGCCCTGTTCGCGGCCCCACACTCCTCCCGAGACTCCGCAATCGATATAGCCGATTCCTCGCTCCGCGAGTACATCGGCATTGACCTGGTCGTCCGAGAATCGCGAGTTGCCGCCGTCGACAACAAGATCTCCCGGCTCGAGAATGCGGGAGAGTTGCCCGATGACGTTGCGCGTCGCGTCGCCCGCAGGCACCATCACCCACACCACTCGAGGCGTTGCCAACGACGAAACCAACGCCTCCAAGGACGGGACGTCGCTTGTGGTGGAGTTCGGGTCGAACCCGATCGCGTCATGGCCGCGCTGACGCAGCCGTGCCTGCATGTTCGATCCCATCCGACCGAGGCCAACAAATCCTAATTGCATTGTCTTACTGCTCCGTCTCGATAAAAGGGGCTGTCGGTGATGCATCCCCGTGGATGCGGGCCGACAGGGAATCGACCACCCAGTGCCCATGACACACACAAGATCCCGGCATGCGAATAGGCGAAGACCCTGAACTGTCGGTGTTCAGGGCCTTCACCATTAACGGTCGCGTGCTACTTCGCGAGCGCGTCCTTGAGCGCCTTCGCGGCCGCGGCGGGGTCCTCGGCGCTGTAGATTGCGCCACCGGCGACGGCGACGTCGGCACCGGCGTCACGGACGGCGGCGATGGTGTCGACCTTCACGCCACCGGCGACGGAGAACGGGACACCGGCGATCTTGCCGTCGTCGAGGAGGGTCTGGATGGAGTAGCCGGGCTGGGCCTGCTCGTCGAGGCCGGCGTGGATCTCGACGAATGCGACTCCGAGCTTGGCGATCTCGCGGGCCCGCTCGACACGGTTTTCGACGCCGATCAGGTCGGCGACGACCTTCTTGCCGTGCTTGCGGCCGGCCTCGACGGCGCCCTTGATGGTGGCATCACCGGCGGCACCGAGAACGGTGACCAGGTCGGCGCCGGCGGTGAACGCGAGGTCGGCCTCGAGGAAACCGGCGTCGGCGGTCTTGAGGTCGGCGAAGACCTCCTTGTCCGGGTGCGCCGCCTTGATCGCGCTGATTGCGCTGAGGCCGGCGCTCTTGATCAGCGGGGTGCCGAGTTCGATGATGTCGACGTACGGGGCCACCTTGTTGGTCAGGGCCAGCGCGTCGGCGGTGGTGAGAAGGTCGACTGCAACCTGCAGCTTCGTCATGTGTTTCTCCTGGTTATCTTCTTTTGGGGGTCTGGGAGTGGGGGACGCTCAGCCGATGTTGGCGTGGCGTTCCCACAGCCGCTCGGCGGTCTGGTCTTCGTTGCTCCACAGCGCCTGAAACAGTGCGTCGAACGCAAGGAGCACGGATTGTTCGAACAGGCTGCCCGCGTACTGGCGGGTGATGGCTGCGCTGTGGTCCTGTTTGTCGGCTGCCGGCAGGACCAGGACGTCGTCGGCGCGCTGGGCGAGTGGCGAGTCCGAGGCCGTGGTGACGGCGAGCACCGAGGCACCGACCTTCGTCGCGGTATCGGCAGCTCCGACCACCGAGGCGGTGGTGCCCGACCCGGACACGGCGATCAGCACGTCGCCGGCGCCGAGGGCTGGGGCGGTGACCTCACCGGCCACGTGGACGCGCAGACCGAGGTGCATCAGGCGCATGGCGGCCATCTGGACGGCCAGGCCGCTGCGCCCGTTGCCGATCACGAACACGGCACGCGCGCTTGTGATGAGCGAACCGGCACGGTCCCAGTGTTCGTCGGCAAGAGAATTGAGCAGACGATGATTCTCCTCGAGCACGATGCGGCGCGCGTCACTGAACCCCGTCCTGGTCTGCTCGACGGTCGCGGTCATGGCTCTCCTCGGTGGTAGTCCGTTCTCTACCTCGACAAGGCTGCGGCCTGCCTGCGACTTCGGCACCCGGTCGGTTGAGGAGTTAATGCTGGCCGGTTGGCCAGTGCCCGCTACCTGTCGATCGGCTTAGGGTGGACAGGTGGTAAGCGTGCAAGAACCTGCCGAAAATCCAGCCGCATGGATCGACATGCGGGCAGTGATCTCTGGACCATTGCCGGAGATAGCGCACCGCTTCTCCAAGTTCTTGCAAAGCACGAGACCGCATCAAGCTCTGGTGATCTTCACCCGCGAATGCACGGGAAGGCCGCGCAAGGTCGCTGGTTCACCGCGAATTGTCGAGCGCGTCACCCTCGACGAACTCGACACCGTGAAGCAATCCATCACAACTGGTGAGGCGTTCGGCGGCGACGCCGTCATTGCCGGTATCCGGCGGAGAGTGTGGGCGGTCCGCGACATTAGCGACAGCCTGCTCGTCCTTATACCACGCACTTCAGAGCACGATATCCCGAACGTGACCGGACTCGCCGCAGCGTTCGGGATCGTCGCGACCTCCATCCAGCAGCAGGTAGCACAAGCCAGTCCCGACTACCTGGCCGAATCGCGAGCCGCGTCGAGCGAACGAGCACGCACGATCGCGGAACTAACCGAGCTGCACGAGGCCACCCTGGCGTCGATCCTCGGTACCCTCCGCTCGAACGACCTCGACGACCGCCGGTCGCGGATTACCGCCAGCGAAACCGCCTCCGCGGCACTCATTGCACTGCGTTCGGCAGGCCCCGTAGACCGGGCGCTGTCCGAGGAAGCCGTCACCACAGCGTTCGCCCGACTCCAAGGCGAGCTCCGACCCTTACTGCGGCACCGTGATGTGACCGTTGATTATGTGGAACCGCCGGCAGATGGCCGAGCCCTCCCCGGCGAAATCGCTCATGCCGCAAGGGCAATGGTTCGAGCGATCGTGCTGGCATTCGCGGACCAACCTGTGCTCACCCGGCTCCGGATCGCCTGGGACTGCGACGGATCCAACGTGCTGATCGAAGTGCGCGACCAAGGAGCCGGCAAGATCGATCGACACGCACTCATCAGGCAACTGTCCGGTCGCATCACCACTCTGCGCGGACAGATCGATGTCGAGTCGATCGACGGCTGGGGCAGCCGGGTCACCCTGACGATTCCACTCGACCCACCTGCAGCACGACCCGGCGAGCAACTCCTGTCGACCTTGAACCCGCGCGAACTCGAAGTTCTCGCCCACCTCGCGGTGGGAAAGCGGAACAAGGCCATCGCCACCGAACTCGGCATCAGTGAAAGCACCATAAAATTCCACGTCGCCAGCGTGTTGAAAAAGCTTGACGTCGCCAACCGAGGCGAGGCAGGAGCAATCGGCATCCAAGCCGGAATCGTGGCACACGAGACACCCCGACCGGCCTGAGTGCAACTCGCCGTGCTGGTTCGCTCGCCCACCGACGGACGCAGGTCGCGAATCTTCCAGCGACAGCCCCTGCGTAGGACGTCAGATCCGGACGGGCAGTGCCCTTGCAGGGCAACCCCATTCCGGATCTGCACATCCTCTATTCACAACGGCCGCCATGCCCGTCCTGTACGAGTGACGACGGGAATGGCCGAACTCGGTCCGGCGCTGCCGGATTGGTATGTGTCGGGGCGGCCCTGCTCGGCCCAGAAAGCGATGACCGGATCGACAATCGCCCACGACGCGTCGACCTCGGCCTGCGATGGGAACAGTGAGGCGTCGCCGCGAAGGACATCGAGGATCAGGCGCTCGTAGGCCTCGGGTGAGGACCCGCCGAACGAGTCAGCGAACGACATGTTCAGATCCACATCCTGGATTCGCATCCCCTCCCCGGGTGTCTTCGCTCCGATCCTCAACGAGATTCCGTCGTCGGGCTGCACTCGCACCACCAAGACATTCTGGGGAGGTGGGCCGGCCTCGGCGGAACCGGTCAAATGGTGCGGCGAGGAGAAAGTCACAGCAACTTCCGTGGTCCTTCTGGCCAGACGCTTACCCGCGCGGAGATAGAACGGAACCCCGGCCCAGCGGCGATTCGCTATCTGCACGGTGATGGCCGCGTACGTCTCGGTGGTCGAGCAAGGATCGAATCCGTCCTCCTCGAGCAGCCCCGGCAGGTAGGTCTCACCCCGGACGGTAGCCGAGTACTGACCACGCGCGGTGGTGTCGGCCAGCGGACTCACTGCTGATGTGGCAGAGAGAACTTTCACCTTCTCCGCCGACAGACTTGCTGCGTCGACACCAACTGGCTCCTCCATGGCAATGAGGGCCAACAACTGCAGCAAATGATTCTGTATGACGTCTCGGGCAGCGCCGACACCGTCGTAGTAGCCGGCTCGCCCCTCGACGCCGATGTCCTCGGCCATGGTGATCTGTATGTTGTCGATGTGGCGGTGGTTCCACAGCGGCTCGAACAGCCCGTTGGCGAATCGCAGCGCCAGGATGTTCTGGACCGTCTCTTTGCCGAGATAGTGGTCGACCCGGAACACCGATCCGGCCCCGAACACCTCGTCCACCGTGGCGCCCAACTCCCGTGAACTGGCCAGGTCGTTGCCGAATGGCTTCTCCAGCACGATGCGCCGGTATCCGTGGCGATCCTGGTTGAGACCCACGGAGTTCAGCTGAGCGCACACCAGGGAAAAGTGCGCCGGGGAGATCGACATGTAGAAGGCGTGACCTATGGCGGAGTGAATCGTATCCAATTGTGCTAGTACGCGTTTCAGGTCCTCAAAGGCCGATTGGTCGTCAAATGTGCCTCGTATATAGCGGAAGTTGCGTGCCAGCTGGTTCCATGTGTCGATCCGGAAGGAAGTGCGTGCGCCGGCAATCATCGCGGCCTGGATAGTTTCGATGACGCGGTCGGGTTCGTGCCGGCCGAATCCGACCAGCGAGAAGGTAGGCGGGAGAAGCCCACGGTTGGCCAGGTCATAGATTGCCGGGAGCAGCTTCTTTCGGGAGAGGTCACCGGTGATGCCGAAGATCACCAGTGACGACGACGGTACAACCCCAGCACCGCTACTGGGGGCATCCGGCCTGAAAGTTTGTCCGCCCACTGTGTCGATCGTGGCCGGATCGGTTGCTTGAGACGTGCTCACGTCATGTTCTCCCCGTTTGAACTGGAACTTTAACCTCATCCGACTGTCCGCCGATGGGTGCGGCTCTAGTGTTGCCGTGCGTCCTCGCAGACGCACCTGGCTGCGTGGGGGAATGTACCTGGTCGTTCGGCGGGTACTGGAACGATGCGTTTGTGCCAGATGCACCAGCTCTCTGCCGCGCCCAAGGGGCTCGTGCACGCTTCATTAACGCCGGAGCCCGGCGTCAGGAACTGCCGGACATTGATAGATGAGATCTATTAAATGCCCATGAACAATCTATTTCACTATGCGGCCCATGTCGCATAGCCTCATTGACAACGAGAAATCGTACGCGATGAACAGATGAAATATCTGGACCGCGACCGCCGCGAGGTCGAGTTTGCCAACACCAGATGACCAAGTGTCTGAGGGGTTTGCAACTTCAGTTTCGCGCGCATCAACCTAAGTCCTACGTAGGAAGGTACGAACAACATGTCCACGGATCGCACCGGCAATATCGTTGGAAAGATGATTGCCGCCATAAATGCCGTCATCAAGGATGAAAAAGTAAGCTATTCCGAATATAAAGCATCAACCGGATGGCTCATATCGGTTGGTGAACAAAATGAGTGGCCACTGTTCCTTGACGTATTTTTCGAGCACGCCATCGAAAGTGTCGCGGCTGAATCGAATCGGGGTAGCCAGTCAAGCATCCAAGGTCCCTACTTCATTCCTGGTGCCCCGGAACTCTCCATTCCATATACAATGCCGATGCGCGATGACGAGAGCGGCGACACCCTGATCTTCCGGGGGGAGGTTGTCGACCAGGAAGGTGCACCTCTCGCCGATGTTCTGCTCGATATGTGGCAGGCGGACGCCGCCGGCGAATACTCGTTCATAAACCCCACGCTTCCCGACTACCTGTTCCGCGGCAAGATTCGCACCGACGAAAACGGACGATTCACGCTTCGCACAATTGTTCCGGCACCGTATGAGATCCCCAAGAATGGGCCGACCGGGGCGCTTCTCGCTGCCGCTGGATGGCATGCATGGCGGCCTGCGCATCTTCACTGGATTATCGCCAAGGAGGGATACGAATCGCTGACGACCCAGCTGTACTTCGAGAATGGGCAATGGACCGGCTCGGATGTTGCTAATGCAGTGAAGCCAGAACTGTTGCTAAGTTTGGACAAGATCGAGGCGCAGTCGGGTCCACATTTCGAAACGTCCTACAAATTCACACTTGGAAAAGTGTAGAGCGGGCGAGAGGCGGGCGGAAAATATGTGCCATGCGGGTTTGACCGATCCGAACGCACCGGCGGTTTTACACATTGAAGTAGAAGTCGATGTGCCCGGCGGGAAAATGCCGGCCACTCTATATCTACCGAATACCGGCAAGGGTCCAGGAATTAGCCTACTTACCGACATGTATGGCCCGATTCCATTTTATCGCGCGGTCGCGTCACGGCTAGCCGCCGAGGGCTACGTCGTGCTTCTATCGGACTACTTCTTCAGGCAAGGTCGGTTGCCTGCGGAGACACGTGAGGAGGGCTTCAGTCGACACTCTCGCTCCGATGAAGTCACTGCGATAGATGACCATGCAGCAGCTGTCAGTTGGCTTCAACGCCGTCCGGAAGTTGTGCAGGATAGGGTAGGTTTGCTTGGCTTTTGTCTGGGTGGAACCATTGCGCTGAATCTGTGCGCAGCCGGGGCGAATGCAGTCGCCGTCTGCTACTACGCCTTCCCGTTCAGCTTCGGAAACCCTTGTCGAAGAAAGGCTCCGAGACCAATCGATATCGCATCAGAAATCTCTGCACCTGTGTTATCGCACTGGGGTGACGCGGACTATATCCCGCTCTCGGAGATCGAGGCGTTCGGCGCTGCGATGCGCAAGTTCGGTCATCCCTATACCGAGCGCGTGTATTCCGGCGCCGGGCATGGCTTTCTGGCAGGTCTCGTGGAGCGAAGTGGCGACTCCTCCGCCGCGCACGAGTCTTGGGAATTGACCCAAGCCTTCTTTTCCAGGCATCTGGGAGGCTCGCGATGACGACAACGATCACAGAAATGTCGGCAACGATTGTCGATCTGCCTAGCCGACGGCCTCACAAGTTCGCAGCCACGACAATGCATCATCAGAGCATAGTCCTTGTTCGGGTTCGCGATTCTGATGGAGGGGAAGGTATCGGTGAGGCCGTGACACCGGGCGGACCATGGTGGGGTGGTGAAAGTGTTGAAACAATAAAGACCATTATCGATCAGTATCTGGCACCGGTCATTATCGGGAGAGACCCAAGTACCATCGGTGTGGCTTCGCAGTCCATGGATGGACTGGTCTTTGGCAATTCTGTCGCGAAGGCTGCCATTGAGACCGCACTGTGGGACCTCCGCGGAAAGACGCTCGGCATCCCGGTCTCTGATCTGCTCGGCGGGTTGCGCAGGAAACGGATACCAATCACATGGGCGTTCAGTGCGGGTCCAGCCTCCGACCTCATCGACGAAGCCGCCCAGAAGCTAGACGTGGGGCACAGATCTTTCAAGTTCAAGATGGGTGCGGAGCCGGCTGACACCGACTCTCGCCGAGTGCTAGACGTCCTTGAATGCATTCCCGACGAATGTGCAGTGATTGTGGATCCTAATGGCCGCTGGAGCGAACTAGAGGCACACCGCTGGCTTCCAATTTTGGCGGACGCGGGTGTCACCGTTGCCGAACAACCTATAGCCCGGTGGAATACTGATGGACTTGCCAGATTGCGCGACAAGCTCTCGATTCCAATCATGGCCGACGAGAGCGTGACTACCGTTCAACAGGCTATCGCGCTCGCTGACGCGGGCGCAGTAAGTGCTTTCGCGATCAAGATCCCCAAGAGCGGCGGACTCTCCCGTGCACGCGAGATCGCTGCTATCGCGGAGGCATCAGGCCTCGCATGCTTCGGGGCGGCTACGCCAGAGAGTTCCGTTATGGGAGCGATAAGCGCTCAACTCTATGGCACCATGCCTGATTTATCAGTTGGGTGCGAATTATTTGGTCCTGGCTTGTTGATCGATGAAGTCGTGACCGAGCCGCTCAAATACGATCGCGGAGAATTATTGATACCCACAGGTCCGGGCAGCGGGGTCAATCTCGACGAAGAGCGCCTCCGTAAGTATAGCCGCGATTGAGCGAGCGTCAAGAATATTCAAAAGGAGTATCGCAAATGTTGTACCTAGTTCGGATGACGGTCAATCTGCCAAGGAATCTTGACCCACGTGAGGAAGAGCGACTCAAGGCTTCCGAGAAAGCGCGGTCTCGAACTCTGCAGGAACAGGGACAGTGGCGGTACCTGTGGCGCACTACTGGTAAGTACGGCAACATCAGTGTGTTTGATGTGAATTCCCACGATGAATTGCACGAAATATTGTGGAGTTTACCTTTCTTTCCGTATCTGACTATCGACGTCGAGCCGCTGAGCCACCACCCAGCACGTGTCGGCAAAGACTGACGCGGTGGAGCGGTCCCTCGACCTGGAGATTTACCTGGTCATCAATTAACTGATGCTTATTGACAACGGCAACGTGATGCGATCCCCAATTCCTTCTCCCGATCTGGACCGTCTTGGGTTCTTTGGGTGACGTGTAGACAGTAGGAGGATACAGACAGCGATGGACGCACAACGCGGAGTCTCCTCCCGGGTTTGCTGAATCCACGCCGCCGTGACCGAAGCAAAGATCCTCACGGAAGGGCCCTTCGCAGAGGTTGAAGCGTCGAGGGCGCACCCGGGTGCCGTGGTGCCACCGGGTGAAGATGGTCCGCATCACCAAGCCCACCAGCGCAGTCACGGTCGCCGGAGCTGGTCGACCGCAACTTTCGCGTCGACCGGTCCGGCGCGCTCCATTTTGCCGATTCAATACGTGCGGATGGTGCGCTGCTTTGCGTACACCACTTCGTGGCCGATGCGTTCGCCTGCGGGGTCGTCAGCTGGTGCACCCCTGCGGTTTTCGTTCAATCCCCTGTGGCTAACGAGCGTTGTCGGGGGACGGCGATCTGGCCCATCTCGGTGAGCTCGGCGCGGGTGCCGGCGAGACATGCACCCGAACTCGGTCTTATGAGTGTCGATGTAGCCCACTCAGCGTTTCCAAGGACTCGAGGGGGAATGGCTGCACGGACGGAGTTGGATGTCGAAGCCGCAGGCACGGCTGGGAGTCGTTCGAGTGGCTCTCGCGCTAATCGAGTCACCGTCACTCCGCCCGCGGATACCTCATCCCGATCGAGTTCGAACAACGACTGACCGCGTCGTCGACGCTGTCATTTTCCGCATGAAGTCCGGTGTCCACATTCGAGGGACCGCGGGCGGTGACTTGCGCATTGCGGTCGATGTAGGGAACCCCGCTGTGCGGGAAAACCAGTTTCCCCGCGAGCAGCGGTACGAGCGGGCCGCGCCTGCGGGATCCGCAGGTCACGGGTAATGCCCTGCTCGGTGAGCAGGAGGACTCGGTCGGAGAGGACGAGATCAAAGGAACGCGCTGCGGCCACTGTGGACCGGATGGTTCGACACGCGGCGCGCATCGGCGTCACCGGTTCTCCGCCCGGAAAGGTCGGCCAAAACCGGACCCGCTTCCGCGGATCGGAACTCGGACTAGAGGATTGCTTTCGGTTCGCGAGCGACTCGAAGTCGCCGTTTGACAATGCTGCCGAAGAGCAGATCCGCATGGCACGTCTCCGATCTCCGGCAGCAGCGTGCGCATTCTCATCGAGACTTTCTGTGTGCAGCCATCTCGCCGCCACCGCGAAGCACTTTGTCGACCGACTCGACGTCCTCAAGAAACTCGCGAGCGACACTACTGGCTCCTGAAGCCAGCTGACCACTATAATCGATGTTCACCACGAGATGTTGTACATGCCATCCGGTAACGACGTTGCGGCATGCTCGTCAAACGAGTCAAAGATAGAAATTGAGCACATGGAGATACGTCACCTTCGATCGTTCATAGTCGTGGCTGAGGAGTTACATTTCAGCAACGCAGCACGAATTCTCTATGTAACGCAGCCCACACTTACGCATCAGATAAAGCAACTTGAAGTCGACGTTGGAGCGCAGCTGCTGGTCAGGACTTCTCGTAAAGTGGAATTGACCGAGGCTGGACGAGAGTTCTTGATTAGGTCACGTCAAATACTCGCGTCCATCGATGACGCCGCCGATGCGGCCGCTCGGGTATCACGAGGCGAACGAGGCAAGCTCGCCGTGGGTTTTACTGGCACCGCGACATACGAACTCCTACCAAAGATCACACGACGGTTCAGGAAGGAGTGCCCCGACGTCGAGCTTGTGTTACGCGGCGAAATGCTGACTCCTGCATTGTCAGAGGCGTTAGTTCACCGCGAACTCGACGTAGCCTTCCTGCGGCCACCGATCATCGCACCGGAGCTCGAGGTCCGCGTTCTGCGTTCGGAAAGGCTTGGAGTGCTGGTTCCGGAATGGCATCCTCTGGCAGATCATCGACGAATTGATCTGTCATTGCTCGCAACGGAGCCCTTTGTGGCACATCCAGCACGAGCGGGTGGGGCAATGTTCACAGTCATGCTTCAGTCGTGCCTCGCATCGGGTTTCCGGCCGAATGTCGTCCAGGAAGCTACCGAGACTTCGGTTATCGTCAGCTTGGTGGCGGCCGGTCTCGGCGTCGCCGTTCTTCCCATGTCGGTCGGTGCAATGCAGGTTGTCGGGGCGGTGTTGCGTCCTCTCAGCGCGACTACACCAGGTATCGAACTCGCGGTGGCGTGGAGACAGGGCGACATCTCCACTGTCCGGCGGCGTTTCATTGAGATTGTCGATCGCACTCTCGCCGAGGAAGATAGCCCCAGTATCGACGTCGAGGGTGACCAGCTCGCGGCCGACCACCGGTGCGACGTTTGTGAGGCCCGCGAGCGCCACAACGGTGGTGCCGTGCTGGTCGTCGGGCATCATCGGCATCGACGAGCCTAGCCTCGACGATCGAGGCCTCGAGACTTCCTCCAGGTTGACGCGCCGAAGCTCGAGCGGAGCCGGACGAGGGTGTCGAAGATCTCGTCTGCGTCACAGTGTCGAGCACGACTGGAATCGCAGTCGGTTCGCGAATTTCGTGAAGAGCGCCGCTGCCCTCTATCACGGGCAGCGGCGCGGCCGCCCCGATGTCAGCGAGCCCGAGCATCTTGGTGTCGTCGCTGGCGACGGCACCAGCCCGTGACGCCCAGGTGTGGGGCCGGTGACGTCGGGTCACTGTGGATTGCGTGGCGGCCCTGCACGATCCCAGGTGTAATCGATCGAAAGGGCGCGCTTGTCTTCGAGCGGGTCGGTCAGCCCGATCTCGGGCTTGTCAACTTAGCGGTGCTGGAAGATCTCCTTGCTGGGCAGTTTGATACTGCCGAAGAGGGGTTGGAACCAGTTTCGCGTACCTTTCCGTTCCGGATGCAGTCTGTGTCAGAGTTTTCGGGATGCTAGGACGATGGAGAAACGGGTGCCGTCGAGGATTCGTCGCCAACATCGCGACCCTCGGGTGCGTGGTGCGTGGTGCGTGGTGCGTGGTGCGTGGTGCGTGGTGCGAGTCGATGTGACTGTCTAGCTCATGGTCGACCCGGCATGTCGCCGATGGCGGTGCGGGGGTCCGTGCCTTGCCACGCCGCGTGCAAGACCCGCCTCAGGTCTTCTGCGGTGACCGGGCGAGGGTTGTTTACCGGAACCGCCGGCAAGATCGCATCCACGGCGCCGTCGATGTCGGATTCGGCGAAGCCATAGTCACGCAGAGCCTTTGGTGCATCGAGTTGATCTCTCAGCTTCTGCAATCCGATGATTGCACCGACTGAGCCCAGCGCAGACGCGATCCGCTGCTCCGCCTCCGGTGCCGCGGGTGCGTTGAACGCGAGCACGTAGGGCAACACGGTCGCGTGGGTCTGGGCATGAGGCAGGTCGTAGGCGCCACCGAGGACATGACAGATCTTGTGGTGCAGACCCGAGCCGGCAGAGGAGAACGCCACCGCCGACAGGTGGGCGGCGTACAGGACGTGCTCGCGGCCGCCCAGGCCTGTCGGGTCGGTCACGACCTGCGGTAACCCAACGCGAAGTGCGCGGATCCCTTCCTGCGCCAACACCCTGTCGATGGGGTCCGCGCGTGGCCCCCACATCGAGTCCACGCAGTGCGCAAGAGCGTTCAGCCCGGAGGCCACGCTCATCGGAACAGGCAACGACACGGTCAACTCCGCGTCGTAGATCACCGCCCGTGGTAGCACCCGTGCGTCTGCCCCGGTGGTCTTGCGGGCGCCCTCGGTCAGCCCCCACACGGTGGTGGCCTCCGAGCCCGCGTACGTGGTCGGGACCGCCACGATCGGCAGTCCGGTGGTGAGCGCGATCGCCTTCGCAAGCCCTGTAGCCGATCCGCCGCCGATGCTGACCACGGCATCGACCTGGTGGCGGGCGGCGGCTGCGCGTGCCCTCTCAGCCACCTCCACCGGCACGTGCATAGTGACCTCCTCATGGTGATGCACCACTGGCAGATCGGAGGTGATCTTCTGCGATCGCCCGACCTCGGCCGGTGACGCGATCACCATCACCCGCACTGCGCCCAGCCGCTGGACCTCTCCGGCGAGCATCGCTGCCGCCTCGCCGGAGCCGAAACGAATCCGTTGTGGCAAATTCTCATGTTCAAAGCGCAAAATGCACAACCCTTCAAGCGTAGTAGTCCCTCGGTGATATACTGCCCTGACTCAGGAGGAGATGACAAACCAGTCCGCGAGGAGATCGTTGCTCGCCGGCAAGGGGGAAGATCGTGTGTTCGCCACAGCCGGGCCACTGCTTATGTCGCCTACCTCCTCAGGAAGACGCTGACGTCGTCGTTGCCGATGAGATCGGGCACGGTCCAGCCGTCGAGGTCATACTCGCTCATGAACTGCTCTGCCAGGCCCTTCATGCCCGATACCACGCCGGTCGCCTGAGCGCCGAACAGCAACTCCGCCTTCACGTTCTCGTGGTTGCCGGAGTAGTTGCGCTCGTACAGCTCATGGCGCCCGCCGAACTCGGATCCGATCGAATCCCACAGTGCTTTCATGACCTTCACCCGGTCGACGGCCGGGATTCCGTCCGAGCCGCGCACGTACTTGTCGAGGTACGGCCGGATTTCGGTCGACTTGAAGTCGGCCGCCGAGGACGGAAGGTAGATCAGACCGGAGGCGACATCCTGTTCGATGATCTCCTTGATCCGGGGGTAGCCCTGCATCATGAACATCCGGTAGGTCAGGCCGTACTCGAGCTTGGGGATGACGGTGTCGCCGATCCACGGCTCGGGGTTGCGTGCCATCGATTCGGTCAACGACCAGAACAGGTTTCGCCAGCCGATGACCTCACCGACGCGAGTCTGCACGCCGCGGAAGCCGCCGGCACCGGTGCAGTCGAGGGCCTTCATGAGCAAGCCGGCGATGAAATCGAGCTTCACGGCCAGTCGGGTGCAACCCTGCAACATGGCGCGCGGGAGGAAGCCGGACTGCGGGAAGAAGGTGTTGATCTTGTCGACCGCCCCGTACATGAAGACGTTCTCCCAGGGCACCAGCACCTTGTCGAAGACGAGGATGGCGTCGTTCTCATCGAACCGGGATGAGAGGGGGTAGTCGAACGGTGTTCCCGTGATCGCGGCATTCTGTGCATAGGATGCGCGGGAGATCAATTTCACGCCCGGCGCGTCCATCGGGACGGTGCAGATGAGTGCGAATTCCTTCTTCTTGATCGGCAGCCCGTAGTGGGCGATGAAGTTGTAGTTGGTGATCGCGGACCCGGTGGCCACGACCTTGGCTCCGGACACGATGAGGCCCGAGTCGGTTTCCTTCTCCACCTTCATGAACACATCGCCCACCTCGTCCGGCGGAAGCTGCCGGTCGACGGGCGGGTTGATGATCGCGTGGTTCCAGTACAGGACCTTCTCCTGCGACTCGCGGTACCAGCGCTCGGCGTTGTCCTGGAACGGCGAGTACAGCTCCTTGTTGGCCCGCAGGGTCCCGAGGAAGGAGGCCTTGTAGTCGGGGGAGCGGCCCATCCACCCGTAGGTCATCCGCGCCCAGGTGGCGATCGCGTCGCGGTCGGCGAGAACATCGTCAGTAGACCTGGCGGTACGGAAGAACGGCATCGTCACGCCACCGTTGCCGGTGTCGGTCGGACAGGTGAGGGTGTCGACGTGCTCACCGGTGTGCAGGTTGTCGTACAAGCGGGCGATCATGCGAACGGAGTTGCGAAATGCGGGGTGGTTGGTGTGGTCTTTGACCCGCTCGCCGTGCAACCAGATCTCGCGGTCGTCCGTAATCGACTCGATGTATTCGTCGCCGGTCATCGGTTTTGTGGCGTAGACCTGGGGCTGGTTGGCAGCGACGTTCGCGGCTGGATTGGCCTGCGTCGGTTCAGATCCTGCCGAGCCGGTGGCAGGAGGGTTAGTGACAGTCATCGGTAGTCCCTTCGAAATGCGGTTGCTGAGTCTTGGGTTCAAGGAACGGACAAGGGATCCTTGCCGTGGAGCGGAGTGAATGAGGTGGTTGCGTCGAACCACCCGCTGTGCGGATCGTCCATGCTGCCGTTCCAGGCGGTGGCGGAGGGCTCTGTGCCGATGTGGTGGAAGCGACTGCGGTAGAACAACAGTGGTGCAGTGGTCGTGGAGGTGATGTCGACGATCTCGCCGATGAAAATGATGTGGTCGCCCCCGTCGTACTCGGCCCAAGGCTTGCAGGACAACGTGGCGGCAGATCCGCACAGCAGTGGTGCGGTGGGTCCGTCGGCCCATACCGGGCCGGGCTCTTGTGGACGACCGGCGAAGTGCATTGCGGTGTCGGTCTGCTCGGCGCCGAGGATGTTCACGGCGAAGGGTGCGCCGCTCAGGAATTGACACGCCTTCGACTTGCGGGTGAGTGTCACCTGGCACAGCGCGGGCTCGAGGGAGACGGCCGTGAACGCCGTTACCGTGGCGCCATGAGGCGATCCGTCGGCAGTTCTGCATGTGATGACCGTGACACCACTGGCGAACTGTCCGTAAATGTCACGTAGTTTGCGTGCGTCCATCGGTGGCCACCTTCGCTCTCGTTCGATCTGTGTCGGCCTGCTCTCTTGAGTACGGGTCCAAGGTATGAGCGGGGTCACAAGCTGTCGATCCACTGAACGAAAGAGTGATCCGCTCGGCGTAACGAACATCGGTCGGACGTGACCGGGGTATATGTGGCGTCAGGAGAGGGGGCATGGCGCTGCCTGACGCAGTGAGATCAATCGGTTCATGACGCGGCCTCGCGGTGCCCCAGGGTGGCCCCGCCGCGCGTGGTTTTGGTTTTAGTCGGGTACGTGCGGTGGCGGTGAGGTGGCGTCGTCGGAGGCCAGGACCGCACGAAGGAATGGTGCAGGAACCGCAGGCCATCCGGGTTCCCATTGCTGGCCCTCTCGTAGTTCGGCCAGTGAATCGTCCCGGGTTTGATGCGCACCTTCTTTCTTGGGAAGGTAATCCTTATG
>NZ_CAIJDS010000077.1:0-20779 GCF_903819475.1 Rhodococcus sp. UFZ-B548 | reverse complement strand
ACGACTCATCCGACCATCATCCCTGACTCACGGCTCAGTTAAGTTGACAGAGCCCGCTGTGGTCTGGTCAGTGGGGCGACCTGATGCTCGTCGCGGTGTTAATGGTAGTTCGGGGGTCCGACAGTGTTGCGGTCATCGCGGTGGTGTCTTCACGCTCGATCGAAGCGACGAAGCGACGTGCGTCAGATGCCTCGCGGATCCCTCTGTGCGTGGATGCTTTGCAGCGGATCAGGTCCGGTTCTCGAGTTTGTCCGCCACTCGTTTGCCCAGAAGTTTGTCCACGGGGTGCCGATCGATCTGATTCAGCGACAAGGACGACTCGGGGTGGGTCAAGCGGGTCACGGTCGCAGTCGAGGGCTCCGGCACCTCCAGCGCCACCTCACGTGCTTCGACGGAGTCGATATTCTCGTACACCCATTCGTTCACGTCGTCTTCTCGTCCGAAATCCGCGGTGAGGAACCAGCTGGCGAGGAACATGCGACTTTTCGGCAACAGCGTCCACACTTTTTCGCGGTCGATCGCAGCGCGTGCACCCGGACGCGTGACCGCGAGCCATTCCAGCGCCCCGCTCGACGCATTGCTGACCCGCCAGAACTCCCAACCATCTTTAGCCACGTACGTCACTACCTCGCTCTGATCAGCCAACTGGGTTCGCGCGAAATTTACCGTGCCGCATCTCCAGCAGTCCCTCCGGTACGGAGCCAGTCTTGCGGATACGGTTCCTGTCGCATGGACGACATTTTCCCTTGGATGTCGGAGATCAAACTCTGTGCGGTGAAAGCCAGCTCCATGGGTCGGAGACGTATGAGAGCATCCGTTATGGGCCGACGTCGAAAGAACAAAAATTCGGTAGAGCCGCCAAGCGAAAGCAAACGTCAGAGAGTTGCACGTGCCGAGTTGAAGCAGGTGGAGCAGTTTCTTACGAACTGCGACCGACGTCGCATCTGCTCGCGCCTTGTCTGAGCGTAAGCGCGAACTGGTTGCCGAAGCTCGTCGTCTTCGCCGGCAAATGTACCTGCGATTAGGTCCGAAGCCTCCTCCTGCGGCGAAGAAAGCTCCGTATTGCGGAAGGCCGGCACCGGCCGGAGGGATCCGCTCTGTCGTTTCCGGCGGTCTGCCAGGAACGGGTAAACACCGATAAACAGATCCCTGCCCGTCTTAGAGGACGTGCTTCCTGCTTTGGCCCCGATCTGTAAATCTGCCGAGCAGGAGAAGGAAGCGGACTCGCATTTCACGAGCAGCACCAGGGCCGATGACTTCCTTGCCTCCCTCTGACCCGCCGTATCGTCGATATGCAGGTCCCAAGCGGCCGGTGTTGTGAACGACCAGCCACTGCTCATGAGATCGGATAATCTGAGCGACCGCTTTCGTTGGCTAACCTGACGTGGAAGAGAACCGATACCGAGATGAACCAGAAATACTGGGATGATCTGACCGCCGAAGGCCGGGAACTCACGCGGGTCGCAGAGGGCGAAGCCCGAGATTTGAAGGTGCCACTGCATGCCGAGGATCGGGTGGCTGTTCGAAAGCTGGCCGATACCTACCGCTCATCGGTCCGCGATGCGCGCTATCGCGACCCCGATCGACCCGAGCATCGACTGCAGGATGTCGTTGATGCGTACCGGTGGATGTACCCACATGCCTCGCAGTGCGTCGGTCCGCGAGGAGTGATGCGATTCGCATCCGGTTCGAACAGAACGTAGTCGGGCAAACGTAGGACTCGACACCATCGAAGAGCGCATCGCTGCGGCCGAGGCTGCAGGACGTCGGCTCTCACTCTGGTAGCGACGCTGCCGCAATATCGTCGATGCACATTCACGGAGAACGTATTTTGTTGCAGTGCAGCGCCTTTCGCCGAAAGAATGACATAATAACTCTTATCGGTACATGCGGTTCGCCGCAGATTCACGATAGATGCCGTCGCGCACGGGTCGCAGCGCCATGCAGACAAGGTCAGCTGCATCAGGGTCTCAACTCTTGAATGTCACACACACGTCCGCATCAGATCCTCCACTGTTCCAGCCTTGGCTAATACTCCCACCGCCAGCCCACCGCGAGAAAACGCTCACGCACCCGAAAGCCCGCACCGCGCCGCGCAGTCACAAAAACCGCGCGTCAAGTCTCCAGAATATGAGTCCACCTCTTGGCGGTCTCCAGGGATTGCGCGCTGGTGTAGTTCCCGATGGTTCCCGATCCCAGATTCGAGAACCACCGGGTCAGCCTTCACTATCAACGGAAAGAGTGCGCCCCGAATATGCGAACGTGCGCATTCGACGATCCTCGAGTAATACCGTCGAAGCACCCGTGCGACAAGGCATGGGTGTCATCGTCGAAGGAGTCAGACATGAAAGCCCTCGTCTATCACGGTCCCGGCAAGAAATCGTGGGAGGACGTACCCGACGCAGTCATCGAAGATTCGACCGATGTCGTGGTCAAAGTGGACACAACCACAATCTGCGGGACAGACCTGCACATCCTCTCCGGTGACGTCGCCGCCGTCACCGAAGGACGCATCCTCGGTCACGAAGCAGTGGGGACCGTTACCCAGGTAGGTGATGCGGTAACCTCGTTCTCAGTCGGAGATCGTGTCCTCGTCCCTGCTGTCACCAAGTGCGGTCGATGCGCGTATTGCCAATCCGGTATGCCCTCGCATTGCCAAACCGTCGGTGGGGTGGGGTGGATCCTCGGACATCTGATCGACGGCACACAAGCAGAGTTCGTTCGCGTTCCGTACGCCGATACATCCCTGTATGCGGTTCCGGACGATATTTCCAATGAACAGGCGATCTTTCTCGCCGATTCACTGCCCACCGGGTACGAAGTGGGGGTGTTGGCGGGCAAGGTTCGCCCCGGCAGCACCGTGGCGGTAGTGGGAGCCGGCGCGGTGGGGTTGGCGGCGATTCTCACCACCGGATTGTGGGGCGCGGCCCGCACCATCGCCATCGACTCCAACAAGTTTCGCCTCGAGAAAGCCCTCGAATTCGGAGCAACAGACGTCGTCGAAGTCGGACCGGGAACCGTCGCCGACGTCATAGCACTCACCGATGGCCTTGGCGTCGATGTCGCCATCGAAGCCGTCGGGTATCCGGAAACACTCCTGACCGCAGCATCCCTGGTGCGGCCCGGAGGCACCATCGCCAATGTCGGAGTCCACGGAACCCCAGTCGAGTTACCGATGCAGGACTTGTGGATCCAAAACCTCACCCTGACCATGGGTCTGGTTGACACCGTCTCCATCCCGACGCTGTTGAAGATGGTCGGAACGGGACGCATCCGATCAGAACTGATGGGTACGCATTCATTCACCTTCGACGAATTCGACCGCGCCTACGACACATTCACTCATGCAGCCGACAACAAGGCACTCAAAGTAATTATCTCGCCAGCCTCCTAGCCACCCGCATCTCGGCTGAGATTCCGCCCCAATATGACGGAATCTCAGCCGATGTAGCTGATCCCGAAGGCATCAATCTTCCTGTACAACGAGGACCTGCTGATTCCGAGCAGAGCAGCAGCGTCGTACCGATTTCCACCTACTTCGTACAGCGCCTGGATGATCGTGTCGCATTGCGCAGTATCGAGGGGCGAGAGCTTGCGGGTCGCATCACGAAAGTGCAGTCGTGGCAAGTCTGATGATTGGATTTCGCCAAAGGGTTTGTTCGCCACCACATGTCTGAGGACATCCTTGAGCTCACTGATGTTCCCCGGCCAGGAATACCCTTCAAAGACCCGAACGACCTGCATTCCCAGGCGCAACGAGTGCCGGGTCGAGATCTCACGAAGGATGGAGCGAGCGATGTCAGCGACGTCGTCGACACGATGCCGTAGCGCAGGAATTCGAGTCACCTCGCGAAAATGTGCGCCTATAAGCGCATACGGGTGACTCTGGTCAACAGCAGTTGCGTCGACGCAACCGATGATCATCGGCGGATCAATTGCCTTGGAAAGAATGAGCAGGGCATTGTTTAGTGCGCGTACATCGTTGACATTGAGACTGTTCAGCGATCGCAGGACCAATAGTCGATGTGACGCTCGATCTGATACTGATGCCGACAACCTGTCGAGGGCAGCAGAGACATCGAGCCGTGCGCAGTTGACTGTCTCGATTGCAGCGCCGGGATATTGCGAGGTGAATATCGCTGCCGCCATTGTGCACTTGCCGGTTCCTGCCTCGCCGACGAGAAGCTGATTGCGATGCTCGGAGATACTGACGGCAACTGCCTGCCGCGCCCTCAAATACGGATTGAGCAGCGACTGGTTCTTTGTCCGTCGTACTCTGCGATTGTCGCCGGTGAGGTTGGTCGTGTAGTCACGTGGACCTACCGAGCCGACGTGTGCACCTTGACGGCTTGTCGATCCTCCGCCATCGTGCACATCGGGCAAGGTTGCGGTCAATACACAACCGGTGACCTCACCGAGATCAAATAGAGGTTCGACGTCGACATCCAGATGCCCTCCATCCGACAGCACGATCCTGCGAGATTCGAAATCCCCGTCCAACAACGCCGAACGTGCATGGGTGATCATCTCTTCAAGGTCACCGCCGGGAACTGCGCGATGGAGGGCGGACGTGTGGGTGAGCAGGTGGATGCCGTCGGTCGCGAGAACGAGATCCCCCTCGCCGTACGCCTTAGAAGCGAAATACGATGCTAGAGAATAGATTCCACGTTGCTCTGCTTCAGAAATCAATGTGTGGACGTGTTGTGCCAGAAACTTCGATACCGAGGACGTCATCGGTGAGTACTCCGAGAGATGATTGATCACCACCACTGCCCCAGATACCGATCCGTCGATACCTCTGATCGGTGATGCCGCCTCTGCAATGGCGATCAGTTCGTCATTCCAGTGCTCGGGCCCGACGACGGAGGCCGAAGCCCCCCTGAGCGCACTGAGGTAACCGGCATTGGTTCCGAGACACGACTCGTGCGCATCGGACCCGATGGTCATCCCAGCGGAATTCAGCATGTATTTCAGAGACTGGTCGCCGTCATGTCGAAAGCAGAGTCGATGGTGTGCGTCGACAACGATGATCGAGCTACGGGAGTCTGGATCCGATGCAATGAAGCTCGACAGCGTAGCTTTCGCAGCCTCGATCACTCGAGCGTTTCCTGGGCTCTTCCGAAAGTCGAATGCTGTTCCGTGCGCTCTTCTCTCGTCTGGTCTCCTGCATCGGTTCCAGGAGGCGAGTATGTCAGCGTGGACATGCGCCGCAACATCGACCGTACCGTCACCTTTCTTCAAGGCCGACCGCGCAACGTAAAACTCGGGGGTGAACACATTAGCTTCCCGCAACGTCCTACACTTTCATTTTACATACACAAATCGACGGAAGCACGGATTTAACTCCACAGGTGTTTCGTTTCATATCTTGTAGATTTTCATTTTTCGATACAGCGATGATCGAGCAATTCCGAGGCTCTTTGCTGTACGCATTCTGTTTCCATCATTCTCTTCCAGGCTTTTTACTATAGCCTCCCGCTCTAGATGTTCGAGAATTCCAGAAGCATGAATCGATGACAAACGGATGGAAGCGGGAAGATCTTCCACCTCTATCATCCCAGAAGGTTTTTTCGACAAGCATTCCGAGAGTGTATGGCGCAATTCAGTTATGTTACCCGGCCAGGAATACGTGGAGAGCTTTTCGAGCGTTTCACTATCCATTTCCGGAACATCGTTGTCGGATATTTCGTTCAGTATTTGCCGTACAAGGTAAGGGAGGTCGTTTGTGCGGTGTCGGAGTGGTGGGACCTGTATCGATCGGCCGAAAATTCCGCGAAGTGATCGATGAAAAGGATTGTCTTCCGGCTCGGAGCTTTCCGTTTCCGTCACCATGGCCGCCGCTCCAACGAGATTTCCCTGTGAACTTATGTCGGATAGCACCTTTTTGACAGAGGTCGTCTCGTTGGTTGTCAACCGTTCCGGATGCCGCAAAATAACGTACACGCTTCTGTTTCCATTGGAACTCATCTCCGATTTCATGTCGTTCGTAAGAAATCCTGGTTCAATGTCGACAACAGTGACGCTTGGATGAACATTGCAAACCATGTCCCTGATCAGTTTTTCTTTTCCCGCTCCTCGTTCTCCGATTACAACGACATTTTCTTTTCGTTCTACCGCATCTCTTGTCAAGGATGTGACACTCTTCCATACCGAGGACACTTCGTTACATGGATCGGAGTCGTAATTGCGTCCAGCGACCGCCGAGGAGCCGCTGTTAATATTGAATTGAGGCACTTGTGCAACAGTCGTTCCGTGAACAGCTGAGTCTATTATCGTTAAATCCGCTATCGACACTCCGACGCCGATGACGGTCTTGCCTGACGAGATTCGAGTGGTTCGTATTTTTACTATTCGCTGCGGAGAAAGTTCGATCTCTTCCGTGGCTTTCGTTGCCCGTTCCGCGAGATACAGTGCGTGTTGGACGATTATTCTCTGCTCGTCGGCGTCGAAGAGTTTCTGCGCTTTGCTGGTAGAGATCAGAACGTTCTTTCCTGCCACAAGCAGTGGTGAACGAGTTTTTGCTTCCATTTTCGAGAATGCATTGAAGAGGATGCGTTGGTTCAGTTCTCGATCGTTGAGCAATGCGGTTTCGATTGTAGAGGCGGCGGAACGAACGAAACTGTGCAGCAGTGGGGTCGAGTGCTCGACCAGGCAGGTCAGATCGAGTACACCCTCGATGTGTCCGGAGAGGGGGTCTCGGATCGGGGCGCCGGAACACGAGTACTTTTGGAATCGCTCGTGAAAGTGTGCTGCTCCGACGATATGGACCGAGCGACCTGATTCGAGGACCGTACCTACTCCGTTGGTCCCGACCTCACTCTCGGCATAGCTGAAACCTGGGGCCAGCGAGATCGTATCGACGAGTGCGCCGATCGCAGAGTTGGTGTCCAGCCTGGAGAGCACTCTCCCCTTGTTGTCGGAGACCGCGACGCTGAGCGGCACGTCCTCGGTGTATTCGATGAGCTTTTCGAGTACCGGCTGGGCGTAATGGACCAGGCGTGATGCGACGTCGACATCACCGATGTACCGGATATCGCCGCCTTCGGGGGAAACTCCGGCGGCTTGCGATCGGAGCCAGGACGCAGCGACGAACTCGTCCGTCCCTCCTATTAGGGCGTCTCTGTCGCCTAGCCTCACGCGCTTTCGGTCGTCACCGTCGGTGTCGTCGACGATCCCCATCATTGTGTCCTCCATAATGCCGACCTGCTTAGACACCGCAGGTGCTACGCGCTTGCCGAGGCGATCCGTGCATTCAGGAAACACCCGGCGGTGGTGGTGTGGAGTGTCCCAAGGTCGGACACTCCACACCCTTGCTCCCGGTGTGATGCTTTCCGGTGTTCGCAATCGAAGTGATGTCCATCACTTTAGTTTCATTCCTTCTCGACAATGCTAGGAGCCTCGATGGAGCGTTTGATCAACATCGACAACGGCGGAACTTTGACCGATATCTGCGTCGGCAGTGGATCCGAGTTCGCATTCACGAAGACACTCACGACTCCGGTCGATCTGTCCCAGTGCCTGTTCGACGGTATGACCAAGGTGTCCTCGGTCATTTACGGCGAACAGAACCTTTCGGGTCTGCTGCATTCGACTCAACACATCAGGTATTCCTCCACCCAGGGCACCAATGCCCTCGTGGAGAGGAAGGGTCCTCGTCTCGGCTTGATCATCGATGATGCCGCCATCGTGGACGAGCTGCGCATCGACGCTGAGTCTGCGTCGCTCTTCGACGACTTGGTCGGTCCCCGCACCTCGGTGGTCTCGGGTGAGCTCGATGCCGACGCCTTGACCACGACATTGGTCGCGGAGATCAACAGGTTGACGACAGCGGGTGCGGAACGGCTGATCCTCGCTGCGAAGACCAAAGATCGTGAGGCGCTGTTCAAACGGATCATTCTCGAGAGCTTTCCGAGGCATCTTCTCGGGTCCGTCCCTGTTCTCTTCAGCTGGGAATTCGCCTCCGACGAATTGCGATCACGCCGAATCTGGTCCGGCATCATCAACTCGTTCCTGCACCCCACCGTGGAACGCTTCCTCTACAGCGCTGAACGACGCCTACGCACCTACAAGATCAAGAACCCGCTGCTCATCTACCGTAATGACGGGGCGTCCTCGCGGGTCGCGAAGTCCGTGGCACTCAAGACCTATTCTTCCGGACCGCGCGGAGGGCTCGAAGGCACACGCGCACTGGCCCAAGCGTACGAGCTTCCCCATGTACTCATGATCGACGTAGGCGGAACCACCACCGACGTGGGGACGGTGAAGAACTATGCCATCGCCACCGAACGCCGCGGCCGGATCGCCGGTATTCCCGTCTCCTACGAGCTCAGTGACGTCAAGTCCGCCGGTGTGGGCGGCAGTTCCATCATCGCGGTCGAGAACGGCCGGATCGTGGTCGGCCCGGAAAGCGTCGGCGCGGCCCCCGGCCCCGCGTGCTTCGGCTTCGGTGGCAAGAAGGCCACCATCACCGACGTCAATCTGCTTCTCGGCGTTCTCGACCCCGATACATATCTCGACGGCGAAATGTTCCTCGACGCAGAACGGTCCCGCGCGGTCATCAGCGAGAGTGTCGCCGAACCGTTGGGGATCAGCGTTGAAGAAGCGCTGATCGAGATGGCTGCCGCCTACGCCGCGAAGGTGGCGGAGTCATTTGCCGCAGCCGTCGAGAGCGCAGAGACCACGACGGTCGCCGCATTCGGTGGCGGTGGCCCGATGAGTGCGTGTGATGCCGCGCGACTTGCCGGAGTGCGGCGCGTTCTCGTCCCGAAACTTGCCGCCGTGTTCTCCGCGTTCGGTATCAGCTTCTCCGACATCGCCCAGTCCTACGAGACCAACATCACCGACTGCACCTCTGCGGAAATCGCTGCGGCAGTGGATGAATTACGTGCGCGTGCAACACGCGACATGTTCCAAGAGGGATATGACATCGCTGATTGCTCGTTGGAGTGGGCATCGCTGGTCGAGGATGCCGACGGCGCGGTGACCCGGACGGAGTTCGACAGCGGACTCGACGTCAGCTCGGCTGCCGGGAACAAGACCCTCCTGGCGTTGAAGGCGATCCGGGAGCTTCCGCATTCGGTAGTCAAGGGCGGATCTCCGGAGATGAAGTCGGCGGCAGTGTCCACCATGACGCGATCGGTCCGCACTTCCGCGACTTCCGTCGAGGATCTTCCGGTCTACCAGCTCGACCAGCAGGTTGCCGGTGCGATGGCATCCGGCCCGGCCATCGTGGAAGGGCAGTTCTTCACCGCTCAGGTTCCGGCCGGCTGGGACTTGGAGATCTCCAACTCCGGCGACCTGATCCTGACCGACACCGTGTAATCGGGCCCGACGGTACCGCCCGAACCGTGACATCGACATTTCTCGACACGAAAGTAGAGAACATCATGCGTATCCCCATGACCGAATATCTCGCAATCGATCTCGACTCCGAGCGGTGGCTCTGCCGGGTCTGCCAGCACGACCTGGGCAATGCTCGGGGAAACTACAAAGAAGGCACTCTGGTCTACGACCGAGACCCCCGCGAGATTCACCCCTCGATTCTCGATCCGGAGAAATACGAGTACACCTTCGCCCCGGATCCGTTGTTCTGCCGCATCCTCGAATTCTATTGCCCGGGCTGCGGCACGCAGATCGAAACCGAATACACCCCACCCGGACACCCCCCGACCGTCGACATGATCTGGGACATCGACGCGCTCAAGAAGCAGTGGGCCGACCGCGACGGCGATCCGGAAACACTGATCAACTACGGGCCCGGCGAGAACGCCATCTCCGAACCCCGAACCCCGCATTCGCACTCCCATTCACACGCTCAGCGCTGACCCCGGATCGAAGGAGACTTTCATGAAACGCATTTCCGTTGACATCGGTGGAACATTCAGCGACTGCTTCTTTGTCTGGGACGATATCTACGTCGAAGCGAAGGCGCTGACCACTCACCACAACCTGGCCCTCGGCTTCAACGAAGCACTCGACTTGGCATGCGCACGCGCCGGTGTCAGCCGCAGCGACGCCCTCCGCGAGGTCGATTCGGTCCGCTACGCCACCACACTGGGCACCAATGCACTCATCGAGGGCAAGGGCCCCAAAGTCGCCGCCCTGGTGACGCACGGATTCGAAGACACAATCCACCTCTCCCGTGGCCGCGGCTATGGTGAGGGCCTCGACGGCATCAAACAAGGTGACATGGCGGACGCCCAACGACCGGATCCTCTGGTGCCGCGTCACCTGGTTCGATCCGTGAAGGAACGAGTCGACGCCGTCGGCGAGATCCTGGTTCCACTGATGGTCGACGACGTGCGTCAACAAGTTCGTGAGTTGGTGGACAACGGCGCCGAAGCCATCGTCGTGGCGCTGACCAACGCCACCGAGAACTCCGCCCACGAGCAGCAGATCCTCGAAATCATCCTTGATGAATACCCCACGCACCAGCTCGGCGCGATCCCCGTTCTGCTCAGCAGTCAGGTGTCGGGCCGAAAAGGCGAATACGTCCGGGCGACATCGACAATCGTCGACGCCTTCCTCCACGAGACGATGTTCCACGCGCTCAATCAGCTGTCGAGCAACCTGCGTGACTCCGGATACGAGAAGCCGATGCTGGTCATTCACAATTCCGGCGGCATGGCCCAGCCGAACTCGACCGATGCGCTCCAGACCATCCACTCGGGCCCGATCGCGGGAGTCGGTGGGGCACAACACTTGGCGGAAACCACCGGAATCGGTGACGTCGTCTCGATGGACATGGGGGGAACATCGTTCGATATCGGTCTGGTCCCCGAGGGCGGGGTTCGCCACTACGATTTCCAGCCGACCATCGGCCGCTGGCTGGTGTCGGTTCCGATGATCCACCTCAACACCCTCGGCGCCGGCGGCGGATCCATCGCTTCTTTCGACCGGATCCACAACTCGGTGAAGATCGGCCCCGAGTCGGCAGGTTCGGACCCCGGCCCCGCCTGCTACGACCGCGGCGGTTTGCAGGTGACGGTCACCGACGCCGATTTGGTGCTCGGATACCTAGACCCCGAGAACTACGCCAACGGCTACATCGCGCTCAACAAGAAGCGCTCCACCTATGCGATCGACGAAAATCTTTCCGACGAACTCGACATGGATGCTGTCGATGTCGCGAAGGTCATCAAGCGCACCGTCGACGAGCAAATGGCCATCGGCATCGAGAAGGAACTGCGCTCACGTGGCGGTCTCGTCGAGGACTACACCATGCTCGCCTACGGCGGCAACGGCCCGCTGCACGCCTGCGGGATCGCGGCCAAGGCCGGAATCAGCAAGATTCTCTTCCCCCCGTTCGCATCAGTGTTCTCCGCCCTGGGCGCGGGCAACATGAAGCCCTTGCACATCCACGAACGGAGCGCGTACATCGTGCTCTACGAACCACGTGAGCGAACCATCTACGACCAGTACGAACAGCTCAACACCTACATCGGCGAGCTCGAAGCCAAGGGCGCCGAGGACCTGGTCCGTCAGGGCTATAACCGCAGCGACGTCAAGTATCGACTCGAGATGGACATGCGTTACGGCAACCAGTTGGTCACCACTGCGGTTTCTTTCGACATCAACCGGGTCGACGGTGTCGCCGATGTGCTGTACCTGATCAAAACGTTCGCCGAGATCTTCGGTCAGCGGTACGGCGAGGGCACCCAGGCCCCCGAAGCGGGCGTGCGCGTGCAGACCTTGCGCGTCGCCTCCTACATCGACGGCGACGTGGTCAAATTCGATTCCATCGACGCCGGCGGTGACCGCGCAATCCCGACACCGGTAGCGACAAGGAAAGTCCACTTCACCGACATCAGCGAGCCTGTTCAAACCCCGGTCTACGACGAGAATGCACTCGACCACGCGTACGTGATCGCCGGCCCCGCCATTGTGACGACAGAAAGCACCACCTACCTCGTCGAACCGGGCTGGCGACTCGAGCCGACCGTGCAAGGCGCCGTCTGGCTCCTCAAAGACTGACGAGCAGTCGAATCAACCACAGTTCTTTCTAAGGAGCCTGAAAGCATCATGACAATTCTGGACAACGGCACCGGGCCATCCGCCGACCGCGACGGAACCCAGCAACTCAGCGAACAAGAACAGCAGTGGGTCGACAAGTTCATGGACGAGACCACCCTCTTCCTCGGACCCGACCCCGACATCATGCGGCACCACCAGATCGCGCCGCGCACAGCGCACGAAAGCTACTGCATGACATCGGATACCGATCCGATCGAAGCTGACCGCATCCGCAAACGTCTCGCCGGCGCACTCGACGAGGCCTTCGAGATGTGCGAAAGCATGGGCGCGGCCCCCGGCGCGAAATGGGCGGATCTCTCCGTCGCCGTCTACACAGCCGAAGGCGACGTCAGCTACCTCTCCAACCGCGGCGTCATCGCCTTCTCCGCAGTGTTGCACCACCCGATCCGCTACATCATGAAGAACTGGAAAGACGAACCGACAGTCGGGATCCGGCCCGGGGACGGCTTCTTCCACAACGATTCGCGGTTCGGAATGGTGCACAACACCGACCAATCGATGCTGGTACCCGTCATGCGCGACGACCGGATCATCGCGTGGGTAGGGGCCACCATCCACGAAGGCGAAAACGGTGCCTGCGAGCCGGGCGGAATGCCGTCAGGCTCCGAAACCCCCTTCGACGACGGGCTGCGCGCCTCACCGATCAAGATCGTCGAAGGCGGGCGACTACGCCGAGATCTGCTGACCTTCCTCCAGCATTCGACACGTGACCCCAAGCTCATGCTCGCCGACATCAAGGTAAAGATGGGCGCCGTCAGCAGAGTGATGGACACCGTCGACCGCCTTATCGACGAAGTCGGCGAAGAAGCATTTGTCTCCACCCTTCGCACCACCGTCGAAAACGTCGAAGCCGAGGTACGGCGCCGCATTTCGGATCTTCCGGACGGCACCGTCACCTTCAACCAGTTCGTCGACTCGACCCTCAAAGAAAACATTCTGATCAAGTTCGCCTGCAAGATCACCATCAAAGGCGACACGATGACCGTCGACCTGACGGGCACCGGACCGGAGATCCTCAACCGGGCGATCAACTCCCCCCTCGGCTCGACCAAATCGTTCATGACGCAAGCGATTCTGTCGTACTGGTGGCCGGACCTCCCCCGCAGCACCGGCGCCCTCTCCCCCATCGAGGTCATTTCCGAGGAACACACCTGGGCAGACGCCGGATACGACGCACCCGTCGGACAGTCACTCCAAGCTTCGTTCCGCGGATTCTCTGCCCTGCAGACCGCATACGCGAAGCTGCAGTTCTCCTCGCCCACCAAGTACTCGAACGTGATCGCCCCCTGGTTCAACCAGATCAACGACTTCCTGTGGGGCGGGACCACCCAGCACAGTGAGCAGGTCGGCAACCTCTGTGCCGATCTGAACGGAATGGGCGGCGGCGCCAAGGCATTTCGAGACGGCGAAGACGGCGTCGCACCCCTGTTCTGCGCGATGGCCGACATCGCCGAGCAAGAGGTCATGGAAGAAGAGGTCCCGTTCCTGCAGCTGGTCAGCAAGCGACTGGTCACAGACAACCAAGGCTTCGGCAAATACCGAGGCGGCATGGGCTACGAAATGATCGTCGCCTCTCGCGGCACCCCCAGTTGGGGATTCATGACCGTCACCTCGGGCTCGAAGTTCTCGTCGGTGAGCGGAATGTTCGGCGGCTACGGATGCCCCACCTATCCGTTGTCGATGGTCAAGAACATCAATATCTACGACATCATCCGCAAAGATCCGTCACAGTTCGACCTGTCCATCGAACGCGTGATGAACGAACAACCCTACGAGGGTGGCAAATACCTGACCGGCCACATGGGACTGCAGTTCGACGTCGCCAAGGAAGGCGAGCTCTACATGATCAGCCAGGGCTCCGGCGGCGGCTACGGCGACATCCTCGAACGAGATCCCGAGCTTGTCATGGCGGATTTGCAACTCGCGCGGATCTCGGACAAGGTGGCCGGTGAACTGTACGGCGTCGTCTACGAACCCGACACCTTCGTCGTCCGCGAGGAGGACACCACGGCGCTACGCGCACAGATGCGTCAGGACCGCTTGAAGCGAGGCAAGCCGTACAAGGAATTCGTGGCCGAGTTCGTCAAGCCCGAACCTCCGAAAGAGTTGCTGTACTTCGGTTCCTGGGGTGATGACAACGACCAACTGGTCGCCACCCACTGGGGTAAGAGTGAGCCGGAGCGGGTGACCGCGCGGCTCGAGGATCTACCCCTCATCATGATTCCGGACCGCCGCGTGCTCAAGATCGAGGAGCTGAGCAAGCGGGTCCGCGAGCTTGAGGTCAAGTGCGGCGAGGAAGTCCAGCACAAGTCCTGACCCTGCCGATACCGCGCGGTGATGCTCCACCGACCCCTGCACCACGTCGGTGTGAGCATCACCGCGCGGTATCGCACCAATCTCTCGAGGAAGACCATCATGTCCGCCAGCCTTCTCACCACGATCGCCACACCGCCCTCGGGCCGCGCCACAGCACTCCTACTCGATCACCACGAGTACGCCCAATCGGTGTTTCTGCGCAACCGCCCGGCCCCCTGGGACGACCCCACCAGCTACGCCCGCTTCTTCAACCAAGCACAAGGCCTACTCAAACCCGACCTGGCCATCCTCGACCTGAACCACTTCTACACTCATCACCTCGAACAGAACCCCACCCTGCGAGATGCACTGTCCCAGAAGAAAAGAACCGGGTACGCCCTGCGAACCATGCTCGCAGACAAGGCCCTCACCAGTGGCGCCATCGAACTTGCACAAACACTGACAGCAATGGCATCAGGACCAGTTGTCCTGCAGATCCCCTCCCCCATGCAGTGGCTACAAGCCACACACCACCATTCGGGTTCTTCCGACATCGACAGCCTCGATGCTGACGACGCGGAAAACTCGTCGATGTACGTCGCCGATTGGCTCCGCGGCTTCGCAGCACTCCCGTTCACGGCGATACTCCTCGATGACCGACCAATAACCCCCTCCGCCCCCGCCACGCCGGTCGGGTTCGACGCCTACGCCCCGATCGTCAACGTCACCGCGCACTACCGACTGGTCGTCGGCATGCGCGACGCCCACGGTGTGACCCTCCATCAGCAGACCACCCGCGGAAGTATCCTCCCCGAAAACTACTGGCTCGGAGAACAAACAACACTTCCTCCCGGCGACTTTCACATCACACAGATCCCCGCCACCGCAATCCCCGAAGTAGTCCTCAACCAACTAGCCCAGCTAAAGTGACACAGATCTCATCTGCGCCGTGAATCATGTGGCAAGGTTCCGGCTCAGTTTCGCGGAGAACGTCGACTTCCGTGCTCCGTTTTGCCCCCGTTCCGGGGGGTTGCCCATCCTCGAAAACCGGCAATGATCAGGTAGAATGTATAACTATGCGCACGTCCCGTGTCAACAAATTTTCGAGACGATGAAGGAGCGCTGGTGACTGACTCTCACCTCACCAGACCTCCCTCATCGCTCATTTCGCGATCGCGCCTGACAGAAGCTGAAATCGATCGTGCACTTGCCGCAGCGACGGCCGGTCACCGCATGGCAGGTATGGAACCCCACCGCCGCTGATTCGAAATTGGCCGTAGGCAATTGCGCGGAGAAATCACCGGGGACGAAGCTGTGAACCTTGCCATCGCTGCAGCGCTCACAGCACGAAACCACTGTAAGGAGCAATGCTCATGACCACAGCACGCAAAGTTGTCGACGAGCACGCGGGCGCTCGCAGTATTGAAGAATCTGTGCAGTTCGCCACCGCCGGCGTTCGACTGGCCGGCGGTACCGTCACCGAAGAAAACGAAGCCGCGACCCGCCGAGTACTCACAGGCGAGAAAACAGCAGAACAAGAGCTGTCCGCGCTGCGCCGCACACTGGGGTACTGACGACCCTTGCCGCCGAAAACTGCACAGTTCCGTTCCTGGGATGACTACTACATCCCAGGAACAAGTGTTCGGAAGTGAACAGCACCTGCAGGAACCTCCATGGCGTCTGAACGGCTAGAGGAGGCGGCATCAGCGACCAGACGATCTATCGATTCTCCGCCAGTGCATCTCGCAGCGCGGTCAAGCCGGGAACTCGTTCGCCGAGTGCGGCCCCGAACGGTGCAGGCGGCTCGGTCGTGGTCTGTCGCTCCGACCAGGTTGTGGGGCCGAACAATCTTCTCGTATGTACGCTTCCGTGTTTGCCGTTGGCCTGGGGCAGGTGAATTTTCGACTGTTCGGTGCAGGAATCAGTCATCAGTGTCCCGAATCTCTCTTTCGCCCATGAGAATTCGGATCCGTCGACGAAGTGGTGATGGCTTGTACGGCTGAGTAGAGCGCACACCCAGTCAGCGAACTGGATCGTGGCGTACAGGTGGCTTTCGACTTGCATCGGTGACTCGACGACACGCCGCTGATCGGTAGGCGAGGATCTCGAATAGATGAAGCTCGACATCATCTCCACGGCATGAAGGCGTGGTTTGTCGTCCACGGAATCGAGCACCACCATGATGTTCGTATCGCGGTCGCTGGCGTACGTGCTCAGGCGCATCAGGGATTGGCGAAGGTGATGGGCATTGCGTGCCGACGAGGACTCCCCGTCTCCTTCTCCGAACCGAGAGGCTTGACCTGCCCGTAGTAGATGATCTTGCCGTCGAGTTCGGTCAGGCGACGCATCAACCTCCGAAACGCATGACTGGCTTCCGGATACCTCACGATGTTGCGCGTGGTGAACAGCGAAGCGCCTTTCTTCTCCCACCTGCGGGGATGCGCGTTCGCCTTCTGGATCTCGAACTCGAGCAGCGTTTCCTTGATGTGTTCGAAGAACCCGCCGAATTTTCGAACATTCTCCGCCGGCATCACGAAACCTGCGTACCCGAACACCGGATGGTCGTTGAATTTCGGATGGTCAGGGCCGATGTAGGGTCCGATGTGGCCGAACTCGTCGAGATACGCCAGAAGCATCCGGTCATGCTAGCGAACCACCGGCACTGACACGGAAAGCCCGCACAAGGCGGGCTTCCGGAAGTGGCGCGCAATCCGCGAAGGGACCCGCTACCGATGTCAAGATTAGCTGGAGATCCATCGAACTGCAATGACGACGCACCCCGAGGGGCCCTGTGCTGAAGTGTGCTGCGACGATCAGCTGACCGAAACCCCGGCACTCCAGTTTTGACCCGAGCACCTCGAAGGGCGAGCAGGCCGCGCGAGCGATCACGAAGACCGTGTGGGATGAGCTCCTCGTTCAGGAATTCGAAAGACAGATCGAACCGCTACAGATTTCCGGTGAATCGTCCACTACAACAAAAGGCAATGTGGGTGCGCGATGGATCTCCTGTCCGCCGGCAATCAGCGGTGTAGCCCACGTTTGTGGGGCGACGCCTTCCTGCCATTCTGTGGAGCACGCCCATTCCAATGTGTAAGTCCCTGCGGGAACGTCGACCACAGTCACGCTTTCGCTTTGTCCTGGGATCAGCGTGATAGGAGGATTCGGTGAGTCGCTCCCGGTTTGTCCTACTGTGAAGACGGTTTGGCTGTAGTCCTGTAAGTATTCTCCTGCAGGGATGGGCTTGGCGCCGACTCCGGCGCAGGTCACCGTGAGATCTGAATTGTTGGTGAAGGTAGTGATCACCGTGTGTTCGGAAACATCAGTCGATGCGGTCGATGCGGTCGGTGCGCCGTTCGGTGCAGCGTGGGCGAGTCCTGCCGGAGCGATCAGGGACGCGGCAGTGATGGAAAATGTTATGCCGAACTTTCGCACGAACTTTGGCATGTAAAGGCCCTTTCGATGAGATGTGTTGTTCTCGTGAATACGTGAAGCGGGAAAGGCCTCGGTCCGTGACGTACAGCCTGGTTCGTTACCGGATCTTTCCTGGTATCACCAGGGTGTTAATTCTCATTCGAGAATATCCGGTGGGTTTTTCCGGCCACCTTCGGTGTCCCCCGAAATGAACTCCGCTACGCTCCGTTCTGTGAAAAACATTGATTTGTTTCCTTACCGTTTTTTGCTGGGCGGTGATGGCCGAATATTTGTAGGTTCGGAGCTGCCTGGGGACGCCGGGTATGGCTCTTTTTGTTTCTGCTGTGCGCATGGCTGAAGGAGAATGGCCGCCCGGTGTTCTCGACGACTCGACCGCTGATACGAAAATCGGGGTGAGATGCGCTGGTAACTCGGGTCACATGGTGGTGATCGGATCGAGTGTGACCTGGTAGCCGAGGTGGTTGAGTTGGCCGATCAGACGCCGGGTGGCCCGGGTTTTCCCGGTTCGTTCGAGGAAGTAGTTCCCGCCGAGATCTCGGTAGAAGGTGTCATGGGTAAACATGTGCCAGACGGCGATGAGGATCGAATGCTGCAGTGCGACGAGTGCACGTTTGCGTCCACGCCGCGCCATCACCCGCCGGTAGCGCGCACCGAGGTAGGTGTCTTTACCTCGGGATGCGGCGATTGATGCCTGTCCCAGAACGCCTTTGAGCCAGGGATCGCCCGGTCTGGTTGTTCCGGAGGAGCTTTTGTCAGCGGATTCGTTGTTGCCCGGACACACCCCGGCCCAGGATGCCAGGTGCCCTGCGGTGGGGAACTGTGTGATGTCGGCCCCGATCTCGGCGAGGATCGATTCTGCGGTGTGTTCGCTGATGCCGGGGACCGTGGCCAGCAGTTCGATCTTGCGGCGGTACGGTTCCACGAGTTCGTCGATGCGGGCGTCGAGACGTGATTGCATCTCGGTGACGGAGTCGATGCGGTCGAGCATGGCGCGAGTGAGGAAGCCGTGATGGTCGGTGAACCGTCCCGTCAGGGCTTCGATCAGCGAAGCTCGTTTGACCCGTAGACGTCCCAGCGCCAACTCTGCCAGGACACCGGGGTCGTGTTCGCCCGCGATCAAAGCCTCGAGCATTGCACGGCCGGATTTCCCCATCACGTCGGAGACGACGGTGGTCAACTTGATACCGGCATCCTCGAGCAGATTGTGCAGACGCTGTATCTCGCGGGTACGTTCACGCACGACCTCCGTGCGGTACCGAGTCAGGTCCCGTAGCTGCCGGATCGGTTGAGGGGGAACGAAGCTCGGTCGTACCAGACCGTGCTCGACGAGTTTCGCGATCCACTCGGAGTCCTTGACGTCGGTCTTTCGCCCGGGGACCGTCTTCATATGTCGGGCGTTGAGCAGCCAACACTCGACATCGGATTCGAGCAGGTAGAAGATCGGCTTCCAGTACGCACCGGTCGCTTCCATCCCGACCACGCTCACGTGTTCCGATATCAGCCAATCCCGCATGGCCAGCAGATCTGCGGTCATCGACGAGAACGTTCGCACTTCACTGTGTCGCTGTCGCCGCGGCCCGGGAACACGAATGCATACCTTCACGTCTGTTTTGCTGATGTCGATACCTGCACATCGCTGATGCATCAGGTCCATAGCCGGTCACCTCTTCGTCCGTTCCTGATTCGCAGGGTGTGGTCGCCTCGGCGGGGATGGGCAGGCGAAAGAGTCTGATACTCGTGCTCGAAGCACCACTTCCGGGTGCCTGTCGGGCATCCCCGCATCCTGCTGATTGCCGGGCTCGAACGCGCCAAGCGGTCTCGACGTCTGCCGAGGTGACCACACACTAGTGCGGCGTGGGATAAATAATTAGACGGTATGGTTTGCGATACTTGCTCGTATGCGAGTTGCGCCTTTGGTTTTACGGGACGGGGATCTCGAGCGTGTGACGGCGTTGATGCGGTCCAGATCGGTCCGGGCCGGTCTCGCGCAGCGGGCTCGGATCATCGTGCTCGCATCCGAGGGCGAATCGAACACACGGATCGCGGAATTGGTGGGTGCAACCCGACAGACCGTCATCACCTGGCGGGCACGCTACGACGAAGCCGGAATGAACGGGCTGGTCGACGAGCCGCGTTCAGGGCGTCCCCGCACGATCGATCACCGAAAGATTGTGTCGGAAACCTTGATGCCGCCGCCGAAGAAACTCGGCGTCACCCATTGGAGCACACGTTTGCTGGCAGATCGATTGAAGATCAGCAACAGCACTGTCGCGGAAGCATGGCGCGAGTACGGTGTGCAGCCTTGGCGCAGTGAGACATTCAAGTTTTCTACCGATCCGGAGTTGGTTGCGAAGGTCACCGACATCGTCGGCTTGTACTTGGAGCCGCCGGAGAACGCGATCGTGCTCTGCGTGGACGAGAAATCGCAGATCCAAGCCTTGGATCGGACGGCGTCGACGTTGCCGATGCAGATCGGGATCCCCGAACGGCAGACTCACGACTACGTCCGTAATGGCACGACCACCTTGTTCGCGGCATTGGAGATCGCGACCGGAAAGGTCACCGGGATCTGCCGGCCCCGGCACCGCCACCAGGAGTTTCTCGTGTTCCTCAAACACGTGGCACGGGCATACCCAGACCAGGAACTGCACCTCGTGATGGACAACTACGCCACCCACAAAAAGCAGGAAGTGCGGGACTGGTTGGCAGCGAACCCGCGCATCCACGTCCATTTCACCCCGACCTCGGCATCCTGGATGAACCTCGTCGAAGTCTGGTTCGGGATCATCGAACGCCAAGCCATCCACCGCGGCACCTTCCGCAACGTCCGCGAACTGACCACCAAGATTCGGGACTTCATCAACGGATGGAACCCACGAGCCGAGCCGTTCATCTGGACGAAAACCGCCGAGCAGATACTCGCGAAAGCCGACCGTCGAAAAACTTCAAGAACACCGCACTAGTTGTAGGAGGCGCGGACGTTGGTTACGCGGTGCCGGCGGTAAGCGGCGGGCGGTCG
>NZ_CAIJDS010000076.1:0-21086 GCF_903819475.1 Rhodococcus sp. UFZ-B548 | reverse complement strand
CGCTCCCGTGGTTCGTCGGTGTCTGCGCCGACTTCCATTCTGCGCGAACCGGCGGTGCCGGCGTACCGGTTCGACCATCTTCGGGTGCTCGTACAGCAAGATGACCGGACATGTACAGCACGGACGTTCTCACCCGCATACTGACGTGATCGGCAGGTGACGTGCCACCCCGACCGAGCGGGAGCGCACGGCCGATGTCTGGTGCACTACTGGCACTACTGGACAGTCCATGACGCCTTCCAGTCGTAGGGCACCGGACCTCTCGCCTATTTCACCGTTGTTGTGATGAGGTAGCTCGCTACGACGGCTGGAAACGACTTGGTTCGGATCCCACGCATCAGTGGACCAACGGGGCCCTCGCCTACGGAACGTAAACGGTCACGAGGCCCGGTGTGTAGGGGCCGGCATTTGAAGTGGCGGCGATGACGACCTGCCCAGTTCCGGTCGGCAGGGTTGCTTCCGGGTATCCGTCCCTTCCGGCCGACATCCGGGCGGTCCCGGAGGCTCCATTCGACAGGTTCAGCCAGTGCATGTCGCCCGGGAGTAGGCACGCCCTTATGCCGTCCTTCGGGCCGGTGATCGTCACGGTCCCAGGCTGTTCGTCGACGACGGCCCAGCAGCGGATCGAGGGAACGTCGAGGCTGCCGTTCGGGTTTCCGAACGGCGCCGGGTTGATCTGGAACGGAACGGTGACCGCTGCGGAGGCGACGGCTGCTGGCGCCAGAACCGCACCGGCCACGATCGCAGCGCCGGCGACCCATCGGCGAACGAAATCGATCATGGCGACCTCCCAAACAGTCGGGGCCAGGCTTCGTCACTCTACTGCTCACCGCCCGTGTTGCTCGCCCTATTCGTGCAGCTGGAACACACCCACCCGGCCCGGCGGTCCAATATCTAGCTGAACTTACGACTCAGACCAACCTGGCAACTTGGATGTCACCCTCCGCGAAGCGAGCGATCCGATTTCGGATTCTTAAATCGAGTGCACTCTCAATAGATTTTAAAGTGCGCAGGAGAGGATTTGGGAAACGAATCGAAATACCAATCGCGGTCGCCCTCATTGAAACCCGGTTAGTACGGAACGGGAATGAAACGGTCCTGGATCGGAGTCGCACCCATTTCTGTCGGAAGACTCTGCGCCAATCCGAATCTAATTCAAGGAAACGGAGGCATATCCACCTGGCCAGATGGCCAGAAAGGGCGATATCTCAAGAAATGCATCGAGTCGCGACCGGAAATCGAGCGACCGAAGCATGACGAAATCTGAGGGGAACGGGAGTCATGAAACGACTCATCTTCGCATTGGCAGCGATGCTGGGCTTACTGGGCGTGTTCATACCCACAGCATCCGCAGAAACTCCGATCAATCAATGCGTCGGCACCTGGTCCGTCGTCGTCGGCGGACTCAACAACAACAATTCGGACGGCTTCTTCAACCAGAACCAGCGTGTCGGTTACAACAGCTACGACACCCGAGCCGGGGTCAACGAGCTGAACCGGCTCACGCGGGATCATCGCCGGTTCTGCCCCGGCGACCACATCAAGATGGTCGGCCACTCCGGCGGCGCTGCGGTCGTTCATGTGTGGCTGACCGAGAACGGCACCGGGTTCGGAAATATCAACACCGTTTTGCTCGCCGACCCGAAACGCCCTGCGGGACCAGGTGGCCCGGGCTTCGCGCAGACCGACTTCCCGTTCAACCTCTATCCGCCGCTCGCTGGTGCAGACAACTTCTACAGCGGGGTGCCGGTGTGGACGGTGTGCAACAACAGCGATCACATCTGCAATTCGCAGGCGACCTGGGACGGTTACTTCGTCGGCGGTACACACGACGCCTACGACAAGGACGTCAACCACTACTCCGACTGGGGTAACGGACAGGACTACCGCTGGTTCTGAGACCGGGCTACCGGCGCGGGATCTCGCAGAAGGTCGTCTGCCGTAGCTTCCTGCATGGTCGCCTAGCGGCGGCGCTCCATCGAAACTGCGGCCGAGTCAGTCATGTGGATGCACATGGCAACCCCCTCCGCGTGTGTGTCCCGACCACGTCCCCTGACTGAACCGTGGCCTGGGGTTTTGTCTGTTTGGCGGGAAACGAGTGCATCGTCAATACCGTTTGAACATGGGGGCACTACTACAGGGGCGGAGTCGCGCTCGGACTCGACAACGTCATCGCCTACTGCGTCGACTGTGCCGTGGGCTCAGCGGTGTTGCGGCGAAGTTCGCACACCAACTCCGCCGTCTGCGTTGCTCTTTGAGGTTCTCGCGACATTCGGTGCCCGATCGCCTCGGGATGGTCGCGATCCCACGGACATGGTCTCCGGCGTGTGCCCATACGAAGCGGTGGAATCGGCGACAGCGCATCCCCAGCGTTACCGACACCGGCCAGGAATCCGAGTCTCTTCGAGCGGCGAGTTCGCAGTAGCCGAGCTACTACGAACTTGCCGCTTTCCGCGTCTCTAACCACTCATTTTCGCGGATATGGAGCAAGGACATGGCCACAATTTACATCGATGCCACACGGTTCTCCACGGTCGTCGTCTGCACCTGCGGTTGGCGGGGCATCACTGGCAACCGCGTGACCGCCTGGGGCGCCGCCGCAGCCCACTTGAGGATCTGCCACGAAGACCTCCCCTCTGCACGTCGCGCCTTGCAGGCCGCACGCGACGCCCGATACCGACGACAGTCGAAAGCCTCTGGACAGCAAAGAGACTCTGCCGGCAATGGTCCTTCCCCACGCGTAGACCGCACCACCCGCCCACCCCGGCGTCCCGACGCGGCCACCACCGAGACCGAGTCAAACAGGCCCGCACAGGACTCTCCCGGCTCGACCGCAGGAGCGCGAACCTTCTGTTAGCTCGAACATTCGGGAAACGAGTGCACTCTCAATAGATTAGATATTGCGCACTAATGGCCGCCCTCAATAACAGAAAGGTATCCAGAGGCCCCTTTCATCAGCTCTCGTTTCAGCCGATTGAATAGCGCAAATAAAAACCATCCGGGCCGAACAGCTCTGCTTGGCGTGCCCGTGAAATACGGATTCGCGGCCCGGAAACTTCGCCGCGATGAGGCGTCCCTCAGCAATACCTCATCGCCACAAGAAAGAGGAAGAAATGAGAAGAACACTCGAAGTCTCGCAGTCGCCGTCAGCACATTCCTCACGTGATGGTGCGCCCCGGCATGGCCTCACAGGGGCCCGTCGACGGCCGAGGATTCACTCCGGTCGCCAATTGAACACGAATTCTCGGGCCGTTCGCCCTCCTGATGAAGCAAGACCCGTGATCCACGATCTCCCTCAAGTCGTCAGGTTCATCAATAAAAGGAGAATAATGAAGCGAATTCTGATCCTTCTCGCGTCGATCGCAGCCTTCGTCCTACCGATGCTGGCATTTGCTCCGGCAGCCCAGGCTGCGACCGGCGTCGTCACCAACGGTACGGGCTGGACGGGGAGCCTAACGGCCAACGGTCCGGAAAACCGGTGCACACTCGCGGCGGTTGGCTACGACCAGTACGGCAACAAGATCGCGATCTCTGCGGCGCACTGTGTGAGCCAGTCGCCGGGCCCCCTGCCGGGTGGCGGTTGGTCGAACGGGAACTACGTGCCCGATGGTGGACCGGTCTATGAGTGGACGCCCAACAACGGTCCCCGCAAGCACATCGGAAACATCGCCTATCGGAGCTGGAACGGAACCGGATACCCGGTGCCCGTCGACCAGGTCAACCCGAACTCGTTCGGCACCGACTACGTCGTGATCAAGCTGAACGCAGATGCCGACCTCCGGTCGAACGGTCCGGGCGCGCGGATCGACGGCATCGGCGTGGCCAACCCCGGCCTGTTCACCAACATGTGCAAGGACGGGATCGGCTCGGGCATCACTTGCGGGATCGTCGTCGGCGACAGCCCCACGCGGATCTTCACCGCTGGATTATCGACTGGCGGCGATTCGGGTGGTCCTTTGTTCGCCGCGGGTACGACCAAGATCAGCGGCTATGTGCGCGGCATTGCTGCCAGCGGAACGTCGTTCGAGTACGTGAAGTTCTCGGCGGTGCTCAACGAGATCAACTCCCCGGGTAGCCCCCTCCCTGAGGGTAAGGGCTTCAGCCCGGTCAACAACTGAACACATGCGACAGCGGGCCAGCGATCAAGTCGACTGCTGGCCCGCTGTCGCTCTGGAGTCAGTCGACCGGCACGCCGAGTAACGAAAGAATGTAGACGAGCGGCGCGTACGGTCCCCAAAAAGCCCAAGCCGTTGCTCCCATTTGACTCACCTCCAATCAGGGGCAGTGTCCGCCGAGGTCGCACGGGATCACGGCCCAGATCGGGCGCCGACACTCCCACTGCAATAGGAGTCCCCGCATCCAGCCACTTGAATCACTAACGTCCCTGAAGGGGGCTCCCGATCGTCCGACCCTGTCAGGTCAGGCTAGACCCCGGAAGTGGCCGAACGGAAGGTTCGAAGGGACATTCAATCCACCTACCGGTGGAAACAGCTATCAACGCGGCTTCGGATCGAACTTCTGACCCCAAATACTGTCTCGCCATCACCGTCACCCCGACGTCCGCGTACCGACTATCCAAATGCAGCAGACGGCATACAGAAGAACGCCTTCAACGTCGTCCGCTGAAACAACACCCGCACCACTGTCACCTTTTCGAACACGCCCACCTCGACCCCGGTGTGTCGACCCTGAGGCGACGGCGGCGTAGTTACGAGAGTGGTCGACACCAACAGGTCCGCCGAATCACATCGACACTGGACATTGGACACGCTCAAACCCGGTCTACAAGATGTCGACTTTCACTGCCTTCGGCTCGTCGAATGTCCTGATCACGGGGTGATCGGGCCAGCGTTCGGTCCAGTGGTCGGTGTTGATCACTGCGCTGCCCTCAATGGCGGTACCCCGGCGGCGAGGGTGTCGTCGACGGTGGCCCAGCGGAGTTGTCCGCTCTCGTCCCGGATCTCCAGGGTTCCGGTGCGTTGTTGGAATCCTTTGCCGGCGGCCGCGATGTCGAGTCGAACGCCTGTCACACGCCCCCTCCCCGCTGACAATCCCGTGTATCTGGCTACTCGGGACGAGATCCGCAGATCCGGACCGTCCCATTGCCCTTCCGTGACAATCAACAGTGATCCCTTGCTCCTTGCACGCGCGGCCACAGCCCGTCCGCGAGAAGGCGTTACAGCGCCACCAGAGAGCCCCAGGACAACCACGTCGAAGCCCTCCAGCAAAATTGCGGCGCAGTCGATCGCAGCATCCTTTGGCTGCGGCACGAGCGCGACCTTCGCCAAGTCGCCACCTTGCTCGTGGAAGGCGAGGAGTCCGAGACCGGGCATTCCGATCACCGCCACGTGCCCACCGGCAGCAGTGATGGTGGCGAGGAGTCCAATCAGGACCGATGCTGCGCCGTCGACGCTGACGACGGTTCCGCGGGACAACCCCCCACGTGGGAGCAGATCACCGATCGGCGCCGGAACGGGCAGCAACCGGAGGGTCGATTGCGCGGTGGCCACGATCGGAGTCGGCTCGCGCTCGCCTACGGGTTTGAGCATCACCGACGGCGTAGCGGGTTCGGTGCCGTCCGAGCGGGCAGGGATCGAGGCCATCTTGCGACGTAGCTGTTCGAGCTTTTCCGCCTTGGTCAGCACTGTTTCCGCTGATGAGTGGGGCTGGTGGTTCATCGTCGCCCCGCTTTCCTGGATCCGCGCGTACGTCCCAGACTCCAGGGTACTCGAACACAAGTTCGATAAACACAGTGTCGGGAGCGGTTGGGCTTTACGCCGGTCCAGCGATCGGCTCCAGCAAACTCGGATCGTTGTTCCTCGGAGAGTTCACCGCGGTCGAGACTTCGTACGGTTCGAGGTGCGACTCCGGAACGGAGTTGATCATGGCCTGGACTTCACCTTTGTCGGTGAGATTCGGATCGAGCCAGTGTTCCCAGAACGATTCAGGCAGAATCAGCGGGGACCTGTCGTGTATGTGTCCCAAGGAATCTGAGGCTGGCCGAGTCAAGACTGTGCAGGTCCATACCCACTTGTTCGGATCATCTTCGGGCAGTTCAGGATCGGGCCACAACTCGTAGAGCCCGGCCATCGCGAGAATGTCGTCCTCGCCGTGAAGAAAATAGGGAACCTTCGACCCTGCTTCACTTTTCATCCACTCGTAGTATCCCGTGGCCGGGATGATGGCACGTCTTTTGGAAGCACTACTTCTGAATGAGGGCTTCTCCGTGACGCTTTCACTGCGGGCGTTGATCAGCTTGGACGCCATCTTCCGGTCTTTTGACCAAGCAGGGAGCAAGCCCCATTTGACCGTCCTGAGCTGGCGCTGGGGCTCCGCGCCGGGTTCCTCGCGTGGGGTTCGTTCGAGGATCACGCGGACGGGCTGAGTGGGTGCGACGTTGTACGACGGGGGCAGTTCGTCGCCGACAGTCTGCATCGTGTCGAAAAACGACTGCAATTCCTTACCTGAGCTTCGGTTGGCGTAGCGCCCGCACATGGCCTGACCTCCTCGTAGTCGGTTCCTATCCCATTGAACAGCGTGGGTCCTACTTCCACGCTCGCATGGCGTGTGATGATCTCAGCAAATACATCACAAGCAGGGAAAGGGGTTGTGCGATCAACGGTCCCCGGCCGGCACCTGCCGATGTCGCGTTGGCGGTCGCGTCCGCCACAGTCCTCGGTGTCACGGTCGGGGTTCTCCTTGCCGAAGTGGTGGCCGGCGTTGTGGTCGGAGCCGGCACCGCGGTTGTCTTCCGTTTCGTACTGCGCTCGATCATCACCCGAAAATGACCTTCTTTGCTGGTCAGCAGCGCGGAATAAGTTCGCGCATCGTCTCGTTGTAGAGGCTGTCGGTGTTCGGTTCTTTGCCCCGGGTACCACCCCAGAAATGCCGCTTCGAGCGGCCACTTGCCGAGAGGCGCAAGACGGGCACCGACCCTGTGAAGCCGCTGGACCTGGACACCCTTTTCGGGGCCGGCGGCTTCGTCATATCCGGTGGCGATCAGTGGCGGCCGGGGAGGTCGACCTCATCGGCGGTCTTGTCGTTGCGCAGCCCTCGAAAGGATGGGTGCCGAAGGCTGCCACCGGTGTACTCGCGGTATTCCACGTCGCAGACAAGGATCGGCCTCGACCAGGATGCATTGCGGGTGACCGCTTGCGGCGGCTCGATAGTGAACGGGCTGATCGGCTGATGGAGTTCGACGAGCTTGTCTCGTAGTTCGCGCCGCTGTCGATCGGTCAGACCCGTACCAACGTTTCCGATATATCTGAGGACCCTTGAATCGTCGTGAGCGCCGAGGATCAACGATCCGACTCCTCCTGCCGCACCTCCCGAGCCGGGGAGGAAGCCGCACACTACGGCCTCACAATTAGCTCTCAGAGGCGTTTTGATCCAGTCGCGAGATCGCTTGCCGGACTGATAGATCGAGGAAATGTTCTTGGCCACGATACCTTCCAGATGGTGTTTGCGCGCCACCTCGAGCATGGTCGGTCCGTCGACGTTGAGCCAGTGCGGTGGGACTTTGATGCGCGGGTGTTCGAGACTGAGATTGGCGAGCGCCTCGCGGCGCTCGAGATAGGGCAGATCGCTGGTTGATGTGCCGTCGATGTCGAGGACGTCGAACACGTAATACGAGGTCACGGCCTCGTTGCGGAGCTGTGCGGTGGGTCTGAGCACGTGCATCCGGCGTTGCAACAGGGAGAAGGACGGCACACCGTCCGGTCCGAGGGCGACGATTTCCCCGTCGAGGACGGTTTCTCGGTGTTCGAGCACCGAGCGGAGTGCATCGACGATCTCGGGGAATGATGCGCTGATGTTGTTGCCGTTGCGCGACCAGAGCATCGGATGCACGGAACCTGTTGTTGCTATGGCTCTTTGGCCATCCCATTTCGATTCGAAGGCCCAGCGCTCCCCTGTCGGGGGCTGCCCGAGAGTGGCGAGCATCGGCGGCACTGGCTTTCCGGCGGTGGCACTCATACCGTCCACTGTGCGCTGGTTTGTACTGGTTTCGGCCGGTTTTCGGAGGTTGAGACAATAGTGAAATGAGCGAGACTGCAGAACCGGATGAGACTCAGGGGTGGAGCCCGGCCCCGGACGAGGGCCAGGCCGGCACGGTGATGACGAAGGACGGTCAGTGGGCGTACCGCTACAAGGACGGTGCGGAGCTGATCATGATGAAGATGCCGGAGCGTCCAGCCTCCACGTAGGCGTGTGCAGTGGGCCCGCACCGGCCCCCTTGCCTTGCACAGGCTGGGTAGCGGGCCGCCGTTGTCTTGGACCGGCTCTGGTGACCACCTCGGTTTCGGCGAGGCGGCGAGCCTGCGGTAGATCAACACCATTTGTCTCAGCGGGTTGGCCAGTCGCTACCGCTCTCCCATAGGGGGACTTATGTCTCCACTCTGCGTGCGATCGTTCTGATTTCGCGCGGTTTGCGGGAGAGACCGCTCGACATTTACTGAGCCCTCCGATCATCAGCCGTACTTTCACGTAGCTCCATACGCAGGCACCGAGTCAGCCGATCTTCTCGTCCCGGCCGCTCAGGGTCTATCCCGTGATTGTTGTCAAGCAGATACGCGTTGGGCTCGACGACTCGGCAGGCCGGACACTGCCATCCGCTCAGTACTGCGCCCTTCTGTATCCCGCCTGCGCAATCCCACGGTGCAGCCCACATCGCCGGGATCAACGCTCTGACCACTCGCGAACAGCAACAACATCGCCCAGTTCAATGTCGAAAAGCGTGAGCTGCGAGTCGTTCATCGCATTTCCTGGATCAACTCTGCTCCAGGCCCGAGCGCTTCGTCTTCGTCAGTCGCATCCTTAGCCCCTCGAAGAGCAACCATGAGGCCGGCAACGCCCAACAGGCATGTCATCGAGGCTCCTGCCATGAACAGAAGATCACCCACGCGAGGGACCGATTTCGCTTGCTGGCCGGATCCACGAAATCCACGCCTCATGCTCGTCTGCGTGCAGCGGAACAGAACCCGGATCATCTGGGTGAGCGTCCGCCCACGCTGATTGTTCTGACACAAGATCCGCCACCGTCGCCCACGTTTCCGAGGTACAAGGCGGGTTCACAACAGCGGCTTTGGCGAGTGCTCGGCGGGTAGCTCCACTGAGGCGGAGGAGCTCTGTGCCGCAAATCCCTCGATCCCAAACGTAGTGGGCGAGTTTGATGGAATCGGCATATTTCGCGGCCTCCGCGTACGAGGTATGGGTGAAGTCCACGTGGGTGGTCACGGCTGAACCCGCGGGTAGCGACGGCGCCGCTCCGAGGCGGTCAACCCACCCCAGACACCGAAACGCTCGTCGTTCGCCAATGCGAATGCCAAGCAGTCGACACGAACCTCGCATCCTGCGCAGACCCGTTTCGCCGGCCGGACAGCTTCTCCGGGTTCCGGAAAGAATGCTTCGGGATCAGTACGTTGGCACACAGCTCGCTCCTGCCAATCGACATTCCCAGCGATATCGCCTGGGCGAATCTCGGTGATGGTCATCGAAACCACATCTCCTCTACACATCGGCCTCTCGGATTGATGGGCGAACGGTAGCGAGGGACCTGGACTGCGTGAACCGGAGCGCACGGCCGGCCGCCCTTTTCAACTTTCACATCGTGGACGCGAAGCGGCGTCCTGCCAGATCAGTGCACTTCTGCGTACTGCAAAACGACCGGTAGATTTCTAAGCGTTCGCTCCCAGACCTGCGATCCTCTGACGCCGGCAACCCTTGTCCGGCGGCCCAACCGACCGACGGGATACACGTGCCAACTCCAACTTCTTCCACGCCTGGCCCAGTCATGACGCGACTCGCAACAGCGTTGTTCAGGAACGCACAAAGCGCCGGCCGAAACTTCAGGGATGGAGAACGTCACAACATCCGTCAAGGCGAAGAAGGAACCACCGAGCGGATCTTGCTGAACCTCACGAAAACCATTCCCGAACTCCACGTCGGAGCCTTCAATCGTAGAGAGGAATCCCGCTACGGGGCGGACTGGGAATGGTGGATCTCGGACGGGTCGAGTAAATGGTTTCACCTTGTCATCCAGGCCAAGAAGCTTCAAACGCCTCCGGCGCACCCGGCGCACCCGGCCGGAAAATACAAGATCAAGCACACAATTCGATCTTCCGGCATGCAGCAGATAGACCTACTCGACCTCTACGCCCGAAAAAGCGGAGCGCATAGTCTCTATGCGCTCTACAACCCCGCAGCTCGCGGCGTCCGATACAGCGATCACAGATGCTGCCTCGGTCCCTCCGGTGACCGAATCACTGCTGTCAGCGCAGACGTATTTCTCAACCGGTTCCCACGCACTAAGGGTCTAATCGATGATGTCCCCCTAGCCGCGATCCGTGAGTACACGCTCCCCTGGTCGTGCCTGGCAAACGACCGTGTCGCCACACACGCCGTGCCACCGCCACCAGGGCCTTCCCCGCTGAGGCCTTCCCCGCTGACGTTCATGCAATTTGCTCAGTGGACAGTTATGCAAGATGACAACAGCAACTCGCTTGGCACGTTCGATTCGACCAGCGCGGCATATTCATTGCTCGTCAACTCCGCGACAATGAAAGCCCTTGCACAAAGCCAGGACTGGTTCACGCGGAACTACCGCCACTACCTCGACGACTGGAAGCGGATAGAGAGACCGGGGTTGCCCGAAGAATGGAAGGACGCGCAGAAGATTGCCATATCTCGGCGCGAATCTTCCGACGAGCTTTTCGCGCAACAGCGAATCAGGATCTTCGACCGCGCTGAACTCCCCGCCTACGTGTCTGCCATCCTCAGCAACGAACCGATCCCCGAGGACGTCCGGCACCCCTTCTCAGACCGCGGTGCTGCTCCCAAACAGGTCCTCACACTCGTCGCACCACCCCCACCAGACCAGCCGACCGAGCCCTCGCCCGTCGAGTGGCAAAATTCGACGCATACGACCTGGTACCCGCATCGAGTAACAGGCCAACCAATCCCGCAGTCGAACCGTTACTGGGGAAGGTGAAGTTCGCGCATGCGTGTCGGGTGCATGTAGGGCGGACGAACACCTGCCAGCCCGAACCCCGAGGTGACCGGAGTATCGCGCGAGGCCACACATGGGGCCGGTGTCGTGCGTCCCAGCGTTCCGTCGGCGTGCTCGTGGGAAAACGCCCACGGATCCTCGCCAGTGCGGTTCTCGAATTCCCACCGCAGAACGCGGCCTTCCCCGTGTGCGCGTTTCTTCCCGATCACATCGAGACCAGACACTATCGCCGCGACAGCCGTCAGATCACCCACACCGCGCCAGGTGACAGTTCGGGAATTGGTGATCATCAACGGCATGTACCTCGCCCGGTAGCGGCCTTGCCGGTTCGAGATCACTGCCGGCACGCTCGACGCGAGTTCCTCGAGCCCTCGGTGATCAGTTCTGCTCGCCCAGTGCCGCACCACCGGATCTCCGGCCGGGTCTTCGGGGAATGAACAGGTCGCGCACCAATGCCAGTCCGCGCCCGCCAGAGTGCACCGCGCGAGAGGCAATTCGAGATCGGGCGGGGTCGCCTGCGGCGAGAGCGCCGGCACGTATTCGCCGCGGTCGAGGGCGCCTGCTTTGTGGTCAGCCCACAACTCCGCAGCGAGGATGCCGTCCAAGGCGATCCCCCAGGGGCTTGCATGTGCCAACCCGGACGAGAGATGCGCCCTGACCAGGAAGGGAGCGAAGGCGGTGTCTGCGTTCATGTCAGCCATCCCAGTGCCTCGATCACGTCTTCTCGTAGCGGTTCCAGTTCCGCTCGCCAGTCCGCGACCTGCGGGCCGGGGCCGGTCAACACGGTCAGCTCCGACTCGGCGCGGACTCGCCCGTGCCCGATCGCGCTGCGCCCACCCAGGAAGCCGTCTCGCGCGAATCGTTCCCATACGTCGCTGAAGAAGGCGATGTCGCGGTCTGTTGCCCGGTCGAGCCTCAGGAATGTTTCGAAATGTGTTCCTGCGGGCAGGGTCTCGACTTCGAAGCGCATCAACATCGACGTCTGGTGCGCCGACGTTCCCGAACCGGGCACGGTGTCGGCATCGAAGGGCGCGGGGAAGGATTTGGTGCCGGCGTCGTCGAAGCGGCTGTAGCTTTCCAGGGACATGAGCTCGAATTGCGACATCAGCACTCCCGGGTAGGGCCTGCTCATGATCGATTCTGTTTCCTTCACTCGGGGAACGACTTTGCCGACTTTGAGACATCCGTCGATCGGCGGCGCACCGCCTCCGTTTCCCCCGAACAGACTGATCGGCGGGACCAACTCGCGCAGGCGCTGACGCCGGCGGCCGGTCAGTGAGTCGCCGGCGACTTTGCTCAGGTTGCCGCCGTTGCGCAGTGCGTGTGCCGCGGAGAGAGGTATCTGTCTTTCGTAGCCGATCACATCGCGGAACAACTCCTCGGCGGTGCGTCGCAATGCTCCCCGCAGCGAGTTCCCCGACACGACCGGTACCAGCACTTTCCTCCCGTCGGGCTGCAGGATCGGTTCACGGCGAAACAGTGTCGTCGTCGTTTCCGACTCCTCGCCCTTCTGCGAGATCGACGACAGGGCAGTCAGTTCGACATCCCATCTCACGGTCGAGCGCATCAGCTGACCTTCCTCGCGGCTCGGGCAGCGGCCACTGATTCGGCCACGATGCGGGTGCGCAGGACATACGCTGTGGGGCGCTCCCGCAACAGTGTTAGGACCGCCTCCGAGTCAGTCCGCAGAAGAGCTGCCAACTCCAGCCGTTCGTCGGTTGTTCGCGGCTCGGATTCGAGCGAACGTGAGACCACCGACCACCAACGATCGAGGTCGGCTCCTCCGACATAAGTGGCAACGCGGACTCGGTTCGGCAAATGCTGCGTCCAGTACGTCGCCCGGCGCCGGCCCACCCACGAATCCCAGTCCACGCCGTAGTGCAACAGCAACAGCAGCCGCTCGGCCACGCTCTCCACACCGTGTAACTGTGGGAGTCCCGCCGGAGCGGCAGCGAGCCAGCGATCTGTCGGCGTCGTCATGCGTGCGCCTTGCTGCGAAGCGGTTTGGTGGCCAACAGCGCCAATGCCCACCATCGGTCGACGTGGCGGTACGGGGACAGGCGATCCCAGTCCTCGAAGATCGCCGGCCACCGACGCGCCGGCACTGTGCGAAGCACTGCATACGGGGCTGCGCTCTCGCCGAGCATGCGTTCACCGAAGCCGTGAGAGCGCAGTCGGCGCATCGCGGCAGCTGCTGCGACATCCCGATCCGACCACAGCAAGCAGGTGTCTTCGACAGCAACGCCGCCCCACCGGGCGTGCGGCAGGATGTGTTTGCGGGCCGGGCGACGCAACGGCACCACCAGCGCGATCTCCGACGTCAACGGTGCCGACAAGGTCCGGGCCAGGCGCGGCTGCGTCAGTTCGGTCATCGCCGGCGCGGTGGTGATCAGATGCATTCGGGTTCGCAGCTCCGGCGTCTGATACGCCCACCGGCACGGTGCGCAGAGACCTTTCTCGGTCGGAGCCTTCCACAAGTCGAATGCGGTGAAGGTTCGCGAGATCGCCGACCGCGCGGGCTCGATCGGTGTGTCGGCCTTCGCGCAGCGCGCACACCGCCCCCTCTGCAGTGAGTCCTTCTCAGATGAACGATTCGTCGATGCGAACGCCGCCTCTACGACCTCCACGCACGAGGTCACCTCCTGTAGTTTTTCTTTCATCACGCTCGTCCTCCTGTGCAGGTGCCCCGAGTCGGATCGGCTTCGAGGCCGTACATACACAGGAAGATCCGCCCGAAGGGCCGCGTGTGACAACAACGCCAGAAATACTCATCGAGCACCGAGGGAAGCGGCAGAGATATGAGTGGCACCCCTCGCGCGGACGGCCTCGACCTGACCACACTGCGCGCACTGCGGCGCCCACGCCCGAACCTGACCGCGATCAAAGAGCGCATCGAGGAACACCTCGACAACCACGACGGATATCTCGCCTTCTCCGGCGGCAAAGATTCACTCGTCGCCCTGCACCTGACCACAGCGGTCGAGCCGAACATTCCTGTCGTCTTCTTCGATTCGGGGCTCGAATACCCACAGACCTACGACTACATCGCCGACCTCGCCGACGCATGGAACCTCAATCTCGAAGTGCACCGAGCCGACCCACCCCTGCTGACCGTTCTCGCGGACTCCGGCGAATGGGATCACCGCCTGCCCACGCGGGCGACAACGCGTGCACTCCGCGACATTCTCATCGGAGCACCCTCACGCGCGGCCCACCAGGCTCACGGATCGGGCGAGATCTGGGGTGTACGCGCCGACGAATCCGCAAAGGGAACCGGACGCTGGTCGATGTACTACAACGCTCTCCGCGTCCGAATCACCGAAGAATGCACCGACTGCTGCACCACAGCAGCGCAGCAGCGACTCACACATGGCGGTGCTGTCGACAGAACCGATGGCACACACGTTTTCGGGCCGGTCTGGAACTGGAGCAGCGAAGACATCTGGACGCACATCGCCACGCACGACCTTCCCGTCAACCCCGTCTACGACAAGCTCCGCCGACTCGGCACGCCCGAGCAGCACCTACGGGTCTCACACATCCTCGACGGAGCATTCCTCGAACGCGGCCGCATCACCAGACTCAGACGCGGATGGCCGGCACTCTTCGAAGAACTCGCCCGAGTCCTCCCCCGCATCCGCGAATTCGTCTGACCTCGAAACCACATACGCTCGAAAAGAGCTACGCTTTCGGCGTTATTGGACTGCGCGCAAACAGTTTTCACCTTCGCGAGGGAAGCACCACGATTCCCTCACCAATTCAGTCACACACCTGGACCTCGACACTGGAGGTCGCTAGCGTCGCATAAACCAGTGCTTGCATCGCAATAACCTTCGCGCGCTCCATGTCCGTTCCCATCATGTGCTCCGATTGGTCGACGCGCGACAAAGCTCGGTCAGCCCAAAAAGTCGGACCCTGAACTGTAACCATGAGAATTGGCTCCTAAAAGAATTGGCGGGTTCGTGTTGACCCGCTCACAACCTTTCACACATGTGCAGCCGTCCGCGACCCCAGTTTGCAACTAGGCGTTGCCCTCTCACTACGGCGACAAAAACAGCAGCAGGCCGCCACCTCGACCAATCTCGTGGGGAATCTTCCCTCACAAGATCAGGACCGCCGATGGTGCTGCGGTCTGGGTCGGTGTGGCGACCTGCTGCTCGTCGCACATTCGAGATTAGCCGAGGGCTACGACACATCGATCAGAAGGGGTGCGACGGCGGGCTGCTTTTCTCACGCTTTTTGCGGCGCAGCGACGAGTCCCCATGTAGACGGACCGGGGTGGACATGGTCTGTGTTTTAGGCCGAGCTGTCGTGCGCGGGATTCTGTTCGGACGTCTGTGGTGCATTCGCGGCGGCCGTATTCTCTGCCGGCGCCGACGAGGATCGCTTACTCGACGCTGCGGCCTTCTTCTTTTTCGGTGCGTTGTATCCCATAGCGGCGAGTTCCTTGACGGTCCACCCACCCGCGATCGCACGTTCGTGGGCAACGCGGATCGTGTCCTCTGCCTCAACCCGTGCCGCGTCGATGGCAGCAAGCTCAGCTTCCGCCTCCCCGATGGCACCGACGAGAGCGACCCGCGTTGCAATCGCCTCCTGCGCCAACGATTCTGCGGCCTTACGTGCTGTCTCCAGCGCCTTCTTGTGGCTTGACGGCGTTGTCACGGTCATGGCAGTGGTATCTCCTTCACTCGAGGTTGTGCTCGCATCAATCTCAGCGGTGCTCTGTTGAGGTTCTCTGCTGTCGCTACGCAAATCGTAGTGGCCTGCGGCTGTGCTGTCGGGCGCGCCGTCCGTCACTGTCATCCCCTCCCACTGTGAGTGAGCGCAGACGCCGCCGCAGGCCCCCACTGAATCAACAGCGTCGTCAGCGCCGCCGGGATCAGGGCGGCTGCCCCGAACACCACTGAGCGTCGAAACACTACGACCTGGGCGCTCGGCCCGGCAGTTGCTCACAGTGGAAGATATGCCCGTCATCAGAGGAACCTGGCCGGGATCATGTCCGAACGGACTGCGCTGATCTGCACCAATTGACCGGTCTGAGGTGCCTCGATCATCTTGCCCTCGCCGAGATAGATCGCGACATGATTGGCGCCGTCAGCCTGCCAATTCCCGAACAGCAGGTCACCCGGCTGTGCCTGGCTCATCGGAATCTGGTGTCCGGCGCGGAACTGCTCCTGCGACGTCCGAGGCAGCATCTTGGTTCCGCCGCTTCCGATGAAGTACGCGAAGCGGCTCAGTCCGGAGCAGTCGTAACCGGCGATCGGGCCGCCCGTTCCGTCACCCATCGACGGACCGGTCAACAAACCGCCGCCCCACTGGTAGGGAAGCCCGAGTGCACGCATCGCAGCCTCGATGACAGCGCGAGCGAACTCGACATTACGAGGAAGGTTGGGATCGAACTTCAGATCCGGTACCGCCGACGGTGCGAACAGGCCTGTGAGCGACGGGATCCCAGCAGCGCTAGCTGGTTGTGCGCTGAACACGGAAGGCAGAACCGCGGGCCCGCCGGCAGCTCTCGTGTCATTCGCCGATGCATCTTCGACAGCGGATCCGTCCGGCGCCGCCACTGCCGGCGGAACCGAGTTCGGTCCGGGGGCGGGAAGGGCGACGTCGGGGATCAGAGCCTGTGCCTGCGGCGGCAGGATCTCTTGTATCTGCGCCGCAGCGTCTTTCAGTTCCGGAGGGAGCGCACTTTCCGCCTCGGACTGCCACGCAGGAGGAATCTGCTCCTGCAGCTGCGCCAGGGCAGTTGTTGCCTGGTCCAGGTACGGCTGCGGATCTGGAATGAACTGGGAGGCAGCCGGTGCCTGTTCCTCGACTACCGAGGTGATGGTGTCGGTGATGACTGGCTCTACGCCAGCTCCCTGCGCTGCCGATGCGCCGGCTACTGCGACGCCAACGATGAGTGATGCGATGTCCATGATGTCTTCCTTTGCCGGATGTTGGTGCGGCCGAGGGGAACAACTGTCTCGATGACCGCGGGGACTTTTCAACGTGCGACCCGGACAGTAGAGACGGACCTGGACAGCTCAGGTGCCTGCAAGCAATCGACGCACAAAAGACCAGGTCAACGACCCTCCCCTGGCGAGCGCTCCGACGGCTCTTTTTCTTTTACCCGAGTAACTCGTACCCGAGCCGGAGGTCCTCGTCGGAGACAACGATGAGGTCATCGTCGTGTGTGCGCACCAGCCATTGCCCACACGAGAGCGGTATCCAGCGCCCCTCGGAATAGACGGCAGCGAATGCACCGACGTCGACGAATCGCGCGTAAGTGAGAGAGCCGAGTTGCTCCCACACATCAGGGTCATCGGCGAGAGACACCAACCGGTATGCACCAATCGCCTTGTCGGGAGTCGAGAGATCCTTCCACGCGAATTCCGTGAGTTCGTCGAGCGTGGTGTTACCGGGAATCGCATGAATCGAGTGAGACACAGGAGCCTTCACCCCATCAACGGCACCTAGTGGCCGAATTTCAGTGATGCTCATGGAGCCCCTCCCTCGGATTCTCAAGGCCACGTCTGCGCCCTCACTGCAGCGCAATTCGAGCAGTAGCTCTCGTCGACGGAATGTGTCCACCCTGGCTCGATCGCGGATCTCACGACACTGCACGATGACAAGTAGTTCGCCGGAACTTCTCGAGTAGTTCCACACGCATCACAGTTCACGGTGATCGACATCGTCAATTGTCAACTCCCGGATTCACCAGAGCTCCGCCAGTTGCCCCCACTGTCATTGTCTCTGGCTCCGGAGCAATGATGGTGACAGGAACTGCGCCGCGGATCCGCTCCTCAAATCTCAGGCAGAGCCGCGCGTACACCACCAACCCTGTTTCCGAGTTCGTCATAGTGCCACTGATCCACCGTTCGTCGATCCCGTCGATGATCTGTCTCAACGTCGGCCGACGTTCCCATTCTGCTTCGCGGGCGAACCGGTTGATCGCCGCGGCAATACGTTTAGGTTCGACGCCATGTCCGTAGATGCACACCGGAATCGCTGGATGAAAGTCGGGTGGAACGAGGAACCACTCTCTGAAAAGCCCGCGCAGCCTGCCCAGTGGGGTACTGGTGATTCGCACTCCGTAGTAGTGCTCACTGAAATTCTCGGGGCCGACTGGACTGAGGACATGCGTGCCCAGTTTCGCCCGACTCGTAGCGCATCTTCCATGCCTAGCGATTTTCTCGACCACTTTCCCCCACTTCCGTTCTCTCACTTGCGTCGAAGCGGCCGGCGCAGTCTTCGAGATCTGCAATCGTCTGCCACGCGTGCTCCCAATCCCCACCTTCGTGAGGGTCCAGTACTTCCACGGCGTTTCGTAGGGCTAGTGCAGCGACACTGAACGCTGACACTGCGGTACGGGCAACCGGCGAGTTGACGAGATCCCTGTACGGGATGTTCTGCCGCAGACGGCACCGGCGGCACAGGCGTCCGTCGATATCCGAGTCCAGCCCATCGTGGTACCAGTCCGGCGTGACGCACCGGCAGTGCGTCTTCACTTTTTCTGTCACGGCTGGCAGGGAGTTCGGGCAGGGTTTGTTGGTTCCGCCGCCGCCGGCCGAGTAGCGCTCGTGAATCGTGTTGTGAGACCCATTCAGTCCGAAGCAGATCGGGCACCGTGTTACCGCCTTCGCATTCGTCTCCTCTTCCGCAGGTTCGGCAGGGGCGGAACCATCTGAACCGCCGACATTGTCGGCGGTTGCCGTACCGATATCGGAACGCGCCTTGGCGGGTTCGGCTGCCAGGAACCGTGCGAGGAGACGGTGGGCGGCTTCTCGGCTGGCGATGTTGCCGTACTGCAGCGCGCAATTCGACACCTGTCGTATCTCGTCCGCCTCTTCAGCGGTGATACGCCGGTGACCGTTGAGCTGTAGCCAGAAGAAGACAGCTTTCCCTGCTGCCAGGAAGAACTCGTCGGGCTCTGAGCCGTACGGGACACCTTCACTGGCTTCGATCGCGACTCTTCCGATGTCGATCGCGAGTTCGTCTGCGGCTGTGAGGTTATCGGCGTCGAAACCTGTTACCGGTTCCGCTGCGGGGGTGAGAGATCCGGTGCCATGCTGGTGCGCGGTGGCGTCGGATGGGGTGGCAGTCATCTGTGGTGTCCCCTTTCGATGTGGGCCTTGTTCGTTCGCCTCACGTCAGCCGCAGCTGCCACCTTGTGGGGGTGTGGATGTAGCGACGTCGAGAAGTTCGACACGGCCGTGGTTGTAGTGCTGTGAAGGATCGCGAGCACGGCACGGATATCGCGGGCTGCGGCAGCGAGGTGGGTGGTGATGTCCTGATTGTCGGCTTCCGCGGCGAGGAACAGTTCCAGCTCTTCGGGGTACGTTCTCGGGCCGGTGTAGAGCCCTCGAAGTTCTTCGCGTGCATCAGCTATCCCGGCGAGGGCATCGTCGAGGGCCGCGAGCATTGCCCGGAGCCGCCGTTCGGCCGGGTCGGGGAAAACTTCCGCGGGCCGGTATGTCTGAGTCATGAGCAGGAAACTCCTGTCGTGTCATGTCGCGTTTCGAGGACCGTTCGTACGTGTCAGGAGGCGGAATCGATCCCGGGGGTACGCCGATCGGCGGACGGGAGGACCGCAACGATGCGGCTCTGTACCGACCGCCTGCGGCTCACCTCGATGTCTCCGGCGATCAGCTCGCGCATCCGATCTGCGATGTCGCCGTCGTCTTCGTAACCGCTGCAGAAGATTCTGTCGTCCGGGCCGCGCACACCGCGCTCTGTATCGAGGATCGTGTAGTACGGGACCCTGCGGAGGTTGAACGGGCTGGTAAGGATCGCGAACCTGCCATCGCCGGATGTGGCTCGCACCCTCCACCATCGCCGGGACTCCGCGAATTGCACGCGGTGCCCAATTTCGAGCGCGGTTGCAGCGACCGAGAGTGATGAGCAGGGTGCGATTCGGTCGCCAACACCCGATTCATTGCTCACGACTGCGCCTCAGAAGACGTAGTTAGTAGGACATCAGGTGGAAGGGCGGCGAGGGCGGCGTGGATCTGTGCGGCGCGTTGGAGGGTGCCGCGTACGCCAGCGGGGTACGCAAATCCACGGACGTCAACCGGGTCAGGTTGCAACGCAAGGATAGACACGCGCTCGGCGAGAGACACGCGCTCAGCGAGCGCGGCGTGCTCACTGCAGGTAAGGGATTTGAAGCAGCCCGGCGCCGGAATATCCCGTAGGGCGGATTCGAGGTGCAGCCAGGGTTCTTGGTTCGAAACCACGGCGCCCTGCATGTCTGCGCTGTCGATGCTCGTCATGGCTGAATTCCTTTTTTCCGAGAGGTTGGGATCGTTTCCGTGCGGAGATTTCGAGATTGAAGCCGAACAACATCGAGAGTCCGTAAAAGTCGAACGCAGGACACCCGTTGCGCCTTGGTTTCAGGCGATAGGACCGGTGGTAAAGGTCAGGATCTCGGACAAACGGCCGGAGAACACGAGGTAGATGATGATTCCCAGTGCTACAGCACTGACCAGAACCGGGATGAAGGAGACGAGTCGGATCGGCTCTCCCCGGTCGACGGCCCCACTGATGCCGTTGCCGACGGCCACGCCGACTGGGATCAACGCGAAGAACCCGAGAAAGTAGAGCCAGGCTCCGGTCGCCACACCTCCCATGAGTGCGGCGCCTGCGGCGAAACCTATCGTCGCGATTGCCCGACTGAGGCGGGTTCGTCGTCTACCGTTCGACAAGCGGATGTGATCATCATCATCGGTAGAACTCATCTACTTCTCCTCATTTCTGAGCGCAGGCAGTGCGCGCCGCGTCTGCATCGCCGGCAGTGACCATCAGGTGATATTTCGCGGCCACGGTGAGATATCTGATGGCGTAGTCACATTGGAATGCAGCGTTGGGTGGAAGCCAGGTGTCGAGGCCTTGATCGGACTTCGATTGGTTTGCTTTGCCTTGGGAGGCAAGCAAGTTGACGTCCGTGTCGTTGGCGAAGTTCACCCTTTGCTGCGGAGTCCAATTCGCTGCCCCCGCATCCCAAGCTCTCGAAAGTGCCACGACATGTAATCCGTAGCTAGTAGTTAGTGCCGTTGACATCATCCTGAGCTTCCTTCCACAGATTCGGGACATGTGGGCG
>NZ_CAIJDS010000075.1:0-22573 GCF_903819475.1 Rhodococcus sp. UFZ-B548 | reverse complement strand
CAGAATGCCCCAAACATCCTTCGCCGCTTCACTTTTCGATTAACGTGACAGTGCCTTCAGATATCCGATTTTGTCGAGCAAGCATCTGCCACTATCAGCGACACGAGCGGGTGGCGTTGGCAAGCGGGCTGTATTCGGAATCGCAACGATCGGAACGACTCAAGAACTCATCAGGGCAATCGTCGATTTCCAGGGCGGCCCCATTCGTCCGTAAGTATCTCCAAAAACAAACACGCTTCAGCCAATCTCGCAGGTGAATCACAACAAGAATAAAAGCACTAATACAACGTATTTAAAACTAATCAGCTAAGGTTCTCGAGCAACCGTCTGAAACTCTAAATTTCACTGCCAGATCAACAAGGTTCCTCAACGATTCTTCGGAAAGACCGTTTGCGGCGACTAACAATGACCGCAAAGTTACGTATTCGATTCTACTTATCAATTCGGTATCTGAACTCACTACTTTTATGACGGAACCATTCGACGGCAACGAGAAGAAATAGTCAGGTGTCACGCGAAAATACGATGCCAGAGCGAAAACAATCTCGTCAGAGGGTGCCGAACGAGCGCCTGTCCGCAGTTGCGAAAGGTACGCTAAAGAGATCGGTTTGCCATACCTGCGCATATCCTTGACAACTGACTTATTGTACAGCCGTCTTCCAGATCCTGCGAACAGTGCGTTCAGGCGAAAACGAAATAGATTTCCGTCATCGTAATTTTCTACCACGGCACCGCACTCATTCCACTATTTACCGCCATGCTGCGGGGAAGCTGGTCTAATCAGTCCTGTTTGCCAACCAGTTGATGATATCGTCGTCGAGATACTCCGCGTCAAACTCCAGATCTTCGGTTGGCCAACAACTCGCCGGCGATAACAACGGATGCGGGACCGACCACCCGAAGGAACATGGCGGTAAGGCTTGGCGGGGATTCCGACGAATATTGTGACGGGTATCTTCGTCGAGTGCGGACCACCATTGAGATGCTACCTCGTCGAAATGATTTCGACGAATCCAATCTCGGATCCCTGGTTGAGTATCTCGCGCGTACACCGTTGACCAAACCGCTCCTTTAGGAATAAATCGAGCAGAGTCACCTCTCAATGCGTACGGAAGCGCGAGCATATTCTCGCGTATACGCATGGGTAACCCTTCAAACCAAACCTGGATCCCACCTTCCGGCCTGTCCTGCAAAAATTCTCCTAAAAAGATAGTGTACATACTTCATAACACTTCAAAAAATTCGATATCATACGCATCCCACCGCGCTCACGTCACAATCACATCACACTTACTCGGCACGGAGGGGTGATAAAGCGGGTGAATTCGGGTGCCGTCCATCTCTGACACCTCGTAGCAACCAACCACGTCTATGTGTTAACTCTCAAATCAAGACGAGTCAGTTGCTGATCATTAACGAACTGTCGTTTACTGACCCACGTCGAACCGGATATCGCCACACGCATCGGCCGCCGGGAGGACCTCGGATCACGCGAACACAGGAGCACGAAAATGCAGGGACCGCTGAAAACTGCTGGTATGACTGTGGTTCTCGCACTCGGCGCTGCCGCGCGGGGGTGCAGAATGCGCGGGACCCGATTCCGCTCAAGCAGCGCCGGGTGCGGCATCGATGATCCGACCGCGGTTCATTCGCGTAGGTGAGCCTTCGGATTCGGGTCATGACCGGCCGGTTCCGTGGTCGAGCAGTGCCCGCCGGGTGAGTTCGGCCTGAAGCTCACCGGTGCTGATGTCGCCGAGGGTGCCTGCGCCGCTGGCGGCTTCGTCGGGTCTCATGTAGCCACCGGCTACGAGTACGTCCTGGATCGGGACGTCGAAGAGGGTCGCGGCTTCTCGGATCGTTGCCCGGGTCGGGCGACGGACGCCGAGCCACCGCGCCACGGTCGAGGGCGGTACCCCGAGTTTTCGGGCTGCGTCGGCGTCGTCACTGTACGGGCCCGTATCGAGTTGCTCTCGCACCCACCCCGCAAAATCGTTGTACTGCATGGTTTCCTGCGAAATCCTTTCAGAATCTGGAGGCGACGGAGCGCCAAGGACCCGGTGACGCAATCACCCGTTGCGGGTCGGAGTGCAGGGCTCGGCCTCGGGTGTCTGGGTGGGGGATGTGGTGGGAAGGTCGGGGTCCGATCGTCTTAAGCGTGCCGGGGCGGCGGGAACGACCGGGTCGCAGGGCCGAAGGCTCTCGGCCGGCAGCGGTGGAACCTGAGGTGATGGGCCGGTGCCCTCGCCGACCCCCCCACCGCCCTGACCTGCCGGACCGGGAATGGCCGATTCGGAGGCAGAGGCGTCGCTTCCGGACCTGCGTTCACCATGACTGCTCTCGGGCCGGTGTTCACCGCCGGGCTGCGCAGGCGGGGTGTCGGTGTTCGATCGATCGGTGGTGGCGGTGCGCGCGTTGTCGGGCGCGAGGACGCTGAGCAGGCCGATCAACAATCCGCCGAGTACGAGCAGCACCGACAGCAGTACCAGCGGCGCCCACCGCCGCGAGGCGGCTGCGGTCGGCACCGCTTCACCAGCTCCGCCGAAGACACCGGGCACAGGTGACGCGGTTGCGGGAGCGGGGCGTGCGGCGGCGACCAGGGCTGTCCCTATCGCGAGTTGGGCGCGCTCGCCGAGGAACAGAAACCCGAGGCCGGACCGCTCGGCAGCCGTTGCGGACAGCTCATAGTCTTGTTCGGGTATTCCCATCGCCACGAGCATCTTCGGAACCGGATTCTGCTGCACCACAATCGTGTCCAGGGTCGCGGTGAAGGTTGCGCTGCTCGCGAGCAATTCAGCGCTGATGTAGCGGTGCGCGGACTCGATCGCGCCGGCGCGAAGATCTATCGCGGCGATCACGGTCTCGGTGCCTTCGGGCCAGAACGCGAGGATCGGTGACACTCCGGCCAGGGCATCGACCGCGCTCAGGTACGCCAAGCGCGCGTCGAGGCCGTTGACCACGACGACGGCGCCGAACGCCTGCGCAGGCAACGTCTGCGGAATCAGATCGCGGACATCCGCCCGCTCGCACAACACCCCGATCACCGTCGGCTGCAGGTCAGAACGTGCTGCTCGCTCGATCGCGACCTGGGTTGCCGAGGCGAGCGCGCGCGCCGACGCGTGCGCTGTGGGAACACCCCCGTCTTCTCCCCACCCGTGCCGGAATTCGTCGATCGATCCGAGGCGCGGGGTGTCGGCGTCCACGAGGGCAGTGGAAATGGACGTGCTGTCGAGCGCGATGCCCAGGCTTTCACGCACGGGAACCTCCCACAATCAACCGGGCGCCACGAATACGGAGAAGTCGGTGCGCGAGGCTGCTCTCGTCGCGGATTCGGGTGCCGGTACTCAGAACGTCACCCCGTTCACAGTCATCGCTCCCGGCTCCAGTGCGATTTCCACCGGTGCTCGTCCGTCGACTGTGAGGCGATACGTTCCCGGCACCAGTCCGACGAAGGAGAAGTGCCCGTCGACCGGTGTTACCGACCGGACAATCGCGTGACCACACTGATCTACGCCCTCAACGGTCACCGATTCCGCCGCACCGGAGGTGACCATCCCGGTAATTCGCCCGTCCGCGGTCACCGGCCCACTCGGGCTGAGCGCACCGCCTGCGAGGGGGATGCCGTATGGATCGCACTCCCCGGTCCGGGCCGAGACCCGCACGAGCACCTCCCCCGAACGTGCACGAACCGCTCCCCCGTCAGCACTCACCACGACAGCGACCGGCACCCCGCCCGTTTCTGATTCAGGGCTGGCCCCGGCGATCATGGTCACGGCACGAGTGACATACCTGTCCGGCTCCACATCGCCTACCCGGCACAGTAACCCGATCTCGTCGACGAACGATCGGTCACCGCAGTACTCCGGAACCGCGGACAACGTGAACCCTCGCGGCACCGGCAAGTCGATGACCACCTCCGGCAGCGGTGTATACCCGACACCGATGTCGACGACGTACGTCACCGAATCACCCTCACGGACAACACCGTTGGACGGACCCGAATCCATACCCGGGCCGTCGTCGAGATCGAACGGTGGCTCACCGTCGAAAACCGTCAACCCGACGGTGAACGCCGAAGCGGTGTCAGATGTTGCTGCCGCCCGGACATCCGATGCCGTCGCCGGCGCTCCGAACGCCGCCGCCCCCACCACCAGTGCTACGGCTGCGACCCCTGCCCCGATGCCGCGCCTGCATCTGCCGTACCGGCGCGGGCGCACCCGGACCGAGACCGCCCTCGGCCATTGTGTTGACGCGACGGTTCTCACGACATTCTCCCTCACTGCCTGACTTCAGGGGTCCCCGGCGGACACGAGTCGCACTGGCGAATCGCAAGCTACTTGCATGTTCAATTTAAATGGTTGCCAAGTGCCGAGAACCTGCCTAAAAGGGGTGATTCCGAGGATGAAAACAGGACAGTAAGGGTGAGGGCGTGGGTGAGAGGAATACATCTCGGCACTCCGAATTTCACTCCAGTTACGATTCGGCATATAAAGAACAGGCACGGGTCGGTGAGAGCCTTTACCAATGAGTGCGCTATCAACATGCAAATCACAAGTAAAGACTTGACTCAAGGAACAGGAATCGACGAGGGAATGCTCAGCAACGACGATGACAACTGGGCAGCCATCGCGCCGCGGCGCACCCCAGCCGAATCGGTTCCCCGCCGCGTCGTGATGGCGAAACTCGATCGCCGTGCTGCGTTGACCATCGTCCGCGCCCCGAGCGGCTACGGGAAATCGTCGTTGATCGCCTCATGGCTACGCACGCACCTCATCTCGCAACAAATCCTGGTGTGGGTGCCCGCGCCCACCGCCTCGTCGACGATCGACGAGTACTGGCGCACGGTCCTTACCCGAATCCATGCCGCCGGCATCGCGCTACCCGATCCCGGCGGCCCTCCGGCCGATCCGTTCTCCGCCATCACCGCAGTCCTGACCGCCTCGCACCGCCCCGTGCTGATCGTGCTGATACGTCCGGATCTGATCCCGCACCCCGGGGTCGGCGACCTCATCGTCAAGCTCCTCACCCACTGCCACACCCTGCACGTCATCGTGACGGTGTCCGGGACGAGTATGTTTCCCGAGCCGTACCTGCTCGACATCGATCACGAGGTCATCCGGACGCGCGAGCTGCTGTTCACCGCCGCAGACACCGCGCATCTTCTGCCCCTGACCGGCGCACTGTCGCTGCCCGACGACCCAGCACGCATCACCGCACTCACCGGCGGAATTCCCGCGTTGGTGCGAGCGGCGGTCGCGGCGGTCACAAACCTCCCCGGCGTCGGTGATCGTGCCCGACTCCTCGATCAGTGCGTCGATCGAGCAGTCGACGCGTACACCGCCGATCATGTCCTCCCCACCGCTGATGCGCTCGGGCAACGCGACTTCGTCCTGCGCACTGCCTACGCTCGCGCTCTCACCACAGACCTCGCGCAACCCTTGTACAACTCCGACATCAACGAGCCGGCACCCCGAATCCGCGAGCGGCTGGTCGTGCTCGAATCCGCCGGCACGCTCACACGGATCGAAGGCGAACCCGAGGAAACCTGGGAACTGCCGCCGCCGGTCCGGCGCTCGATCCTGCGGCTACACACCCGCGCGGGACGCAATGTCCGCCAACAACTGTCGTCTCTGGCGCACCACCAACTCGCGAACCGCCGTGCCGCGGCCGCGCTCGACTACGCCGTCGAAGCACAGAACTGGGCCCTGACCGCGGGCATCATCGATCGACATTGGGCCGCGATGCTCGCCGGCGACGCGCACACCCTCCAGACTGCACTCGCGAACATCCCGCACGAGGCTGCATCGCAGTATCCGGCAGTGCTCGCCGGCCGCGTCATGCTGGGAACGAATCCCGCCGTCGACATCGAGATGTATCCTCCTTTACCCCAGTCGCCACGTGAGCTGTCGGCCCTGGCCACTACCGACGTCGCGAAGGACGCCCTGGACATCGGCTGCGTCCGATCGATCATCCTCAGGAACGCCGGCGAGTACGACAAATCGGTGGCCCTGACCCGGCGCCTGTCCCACCTTGCCCGCAGCGCACACGAACACGACCCCGACGCTGTCACCGCCCAACTGCCCCTCATGCGAGCCCACTGGGCACGCAATCATCAACTCCGCGGCACCCTCACCGAATCCACGGCTGAGGCGCGCGCGGCATACCACGGCGCACTCACCCAGAACGTCGAATTCCTCGCACGCACTGCCGCAGGCACCATCGCCCTCAATCGGGCGATCGTCGGCGAATCAGTGCACGCCCGGCACTGGTCCGAACTCGAACGCAAACACGCGAACCGAGACTGCCGACACGAACCACTGCTACGCACCGCCGGACTCGTCGCGCGAACACTGATCGCACTCGACACCCTCACCGATGCCGATGCCGAGGCCGAGGCCCACACCGCACTGACCGACACGGCTGACCTGACCGACACCGACGCGGAAGAGCTGTGGGCGTTCGTCATCTACGCGCACAGTCGCTACGCGCTGACCCGCGCAGACACGACAGCAGTATTCGGTGCGTTGTCCTTGCTGCGCAGAACGCTGTCCACCCACACACACCACAACACCGCCACCTCGATGTCCCTACCACTGATGCACGCCACCGAGATCGACCTCCTCCTCGCCCTCGGCGAAGCAAACGCCGCCACAGCGGCAGCGGCAGATATCATCGACCCCGCAACCACCCCCTGGACACTCGTCTCAGTCGCGCGTCTACACCAACGAATCGGCCGCAACGAAGCCGCGTTGGCTCTGTGCCATCAATACGACTGCAGCGCCGAATCGAATCCACGGCTACAGATGGAAGTGCAGCTCGTCGAAGCCGTCGCCCACATAGCACTGAGACACCCGCAACTCGCCGCGCAAGCATGGTCGAGGGCCTGCAGCATCGCAGACCAGACCGGGCTCCTGAGCGTCTTCTCGACGATCTCCACCACCGACATCGACACCGTCGAAGAAACCGCGAAGACGGCATCACGTGCACTCTCGCAGTTCCGCGCAACACCGCTCGCGGAATGGTTTCCGAAAACCGTGCACATCGTCACCCTCACCGAACGAGAACACACCGTGCTCGCACTGCTCGCCCACGGGATGGCTCCAGCAGCGATCGCCGACACCCTGTTCGTGTCCGTCAACACCGTCAAAACACAACTCCGCACCCTCTACCGAAAACTCGGCGCCCACAACCGCAAGGACGCCATCAGCCGAGCACACGCCCTCAAACTTCTCCGCCCACACGCCCCTGAACCGCCCGCCGCCTCGGCGCCACCGAAAGAACAGCGCACCTAAAAAATGCTCACCCCCACAGAACACGAGCAAGCAACAACACACCCACACCGCAACGACCACACCGCCGGCCGATCACAGGACACCGCGAACACCGAAGCCCACGCGACATGCACAGCAACTCGCACCTCACGGCCACGACCGTCACAGTCAGAAATCTTCAGCCAGCGATTGAACCTGCTGTTCACAACATTCACGCACGACTCCGGACGTCGCATCACACAAGCACAACTGACCGCACAGATAAATTCGCGCGGCTACCGACTCTCACGCGCCTACATCTCACAACTGCGCCACGGAACGCGGCAGAACCCATCACCGCAGCTGGTGAGAGTGATCGCCGACATCTTCGAAGTTCCTGAAGACTACTTTTTCATCCCCACCGGCTCTGCCGACGGCATCGAAACAAACGACGCCCGTGTTCTCGAACAGCTTCGAGACGACGATATCCGCCTCCTGCTCACCCGAGCCCACGGACTCTCGACCCTCTCGACTGAACTTCTGCTCGACATGGCACAACGACTCCGCGTCGCCGAACACCGACCGGATATTGATCGATGTGCGGGGACTCGGAACGCACACTGACGTTCAACATCGCTAAGCCTGAATGAACCGCTCCGATCACTGCCACATGCATGCCGCAGACACCGCATGCCCTACCGTAGCGAAAGAAGAATATTCTCAATCGCCGTGACAGCCATGCCACCGAGGAAAAGTCATGCTCGGCCGGTTCAGCGTAGCGATGAGCTCGACCTCGACGCCCCGGCGACTGTCAGCGGTGGTCCGGGCACCGCAACTCAGGCACAACGGCCCACCCGCTCGCGGTGAGCCACTGCTGCACCGGATCCGGCAGGGTGCCACCCCGTGCGGTCTGTGCGAAATCGCCGGCGAGGATCGGACCGTCGCCGCACACCGTGCAGGCGACGTCGAACGCCGGCGGCGCCGGCTCGCAGTGGCGGCAATGCGATCGGGCGATCACCGCACCAGGATCGGCCGGGTTGTCGGTATGCGGATGCAGCCAGATCACGGCCAGGTCGCCGCGTTGATGGGCCGCTTCCGCTCTGGTGCTCGGCTCGTACCCACAGGACGGGCAGATCCGCGACGTTCGCGTTGCCGCAGCAGGAACCGCAGCTACCCCGCTAACCGGATCAGTCGACGCACTCGCCGCCGGTGCGCGCTTGTTCAGGTGTCCGTAGACAGTAGTGCGGGGAACGTTCAACATCGCCGCGATCTGCGCCACCGTCTTCTCCCCCGCGTCGTAAAGCTGCTGAGCGAGTGCGATTTGATCGCCGGTGAGCTTCGGCGGACGGCCGCCCTTTCTCCCGCGCGCCCGCGCAGCGGCCAACCCGTCCCGGGTGTTCGCCACGATCAACTCACGTTGAAGCTCGGCAAGGACGGACAGCATCCCGAACATCGCCCGCCCCTCCGCGGTCGCGGTGTCGATTCCCTGCTCGAGCACCTTCAACCCGATCCCCCGCTCCCGCAGCTCGGCGCCGAGGGTGATCAGATGCAACACCGAACGCCCCAACCGATCCAGCCGGGTGATCACCAACGTGTCACCGCTACGCAACCTGGTCAGCACCGCATCGAGTTGCGGGCGTGACGCTTTCGCACCGCCCGCGCGGTCGGTGTGAATGTTCGCGGCGTCGACCCCCGCCCGCGTCAGGGCATCGACCTGGTGGGCAGGGTTCTGATCTGCGCTCGACACCCTGGCGTAACCGAACAACATCTGTCGAAAATATCCCACTCCCTCGTTTTTCGACAGGCTTCACCGCCCCGACAATCACGAGGTGACGGAGCAGTACGATGTCTCGTGCGCTCATTCCTTGCCAGGTCCGGGCGCCCGGCTCATCGGTGCAGCAGTCACGCGCAATCCGATGAGCCCGAATACTGCGTGCCTGCTCTGATCGGCGGTCCGCACGCACGGCCCACCGGATCGGACACCTAACCCCGATCCGGTGGGCCACTTCAACCCGCCGGAGCTGCGCGGTAGGAACTCGCCCCTCGGGGATCTGTCGGTTGGAGCGTAAGAAGGTACATCAGGTAGTGCTGCCTGCCGAATTGCGACGCAGACCTCTCCGTGGTGGTGACCCGCCCGGCCGATCGTCAGTACCAGCCGGGCGGGTCGAGTACACCCAACCTCGGAGAGTCGGGCGCACGATCAGGGAGCAGCCCACCGGGAAGTGTGTGACGACATCTCGGCGAACCCAATCGGTCACCGTCTCGAAACTAGAGACGACGCGGAAAAGGAATGTAGCGCACACAGTTCCGCTAATCCGCCACCACCCTGCGACTTACAGCGGCCACGCCCCGACCACAGTTCGGCCGAACTAAGCTCACCTGAACAACCAAAGCCACACCCTCACAGGAGCAGCGATGAGTCCTCGGCCCACCTGGCTCCACACTCGATCCACCGAACTCCGGGCCGCCCTGCTCGATCTCGGGCTCACGATCACCGACACCGAAGCCCGCAATATCCTCGACGACAAAGTCTCCGAGTACGCGACCCTGATGAGAGTCACCCGCCAGACCGCACAGCGAGACTTCACCGACGAACGTCTCCTCGCGTTCGCGCAGTACCTCGCTGTGTCCCTCTCCGACGAGGCCCCCGGCGCCGATCTGATCGAATTCGAGCGCGCCATCTCCATGCCCGTCGCTGCCGTCGGCCTGACCACCGCGGCACTGGCCGAAGCTTTGAAAGTCGCGCACATCAACCTCGATGACAAAGAAGCTGTCGCTGGCCTGTCCTTGCTCTCGACTCTCGGCATGATCACCGCCGATTCCAATGCTTTCCTCGTCCCCACCCCACGCCCGCTGCTCCTGCGGATCGCTCGTTACCTCGACGGCGCCGCGGCATCCATCACCGATGGTGCGAACCTGCCCGACGGACTCGACGACACCCACAGACAGCAATTCGCGGACATCCTCGCCCAGGACGCCGACGGAATCCGGGCCCTCGCCAACACCGACGACGGCGACACCCCGAGCCTGTGGCGCACCCCCAACCCGCGCTGACCGCCGGCGCATCAAATCGCAGTCCACGCGTCGAAACCTGCGGGACGGCTCGCCCGCCGATAGACCAGGGGTGGCTACCGGCGGAGCGTTCGCCATACCCGTTGGGGACCGGGTGATGCCGCCCCCGAAAATTTACGTGCCGCCCGCCCCGGTTACCAGTCTTCGCACAGTTACAGCTACTTGAGCATTGAACTACCGGGAAGTACCTCGCCGCCTGCAGGTGAACCGATACCGAGTTAGTTCATCGCACCATGGGGCGCCGTCACTTACCTCCCGCTTGCCGACCGCCCAGCAACGACGCAGTAACATCACCCACCGTGGTGCGCTGCTTTCCGCCTCGGTTCCAGCGCACCACCCGTTACCACCGCGCAGGCAGTCGCCCTTTCGCTCGGCCTGCATGATCCACACGTGCAGGAGCTACCCATGACCTCCACAGGCGAGCGTCTGACCGCCAAACTCGAGCAACTCCCCATCAGCGGCAACGCCCCCATGTGTTCGCTCCTGCGCACGACGCTGCTCGCACACGCGCAACGGGGCAGCGACATCACCGAACCCACTGTGCTGGGACTGCTCGCTATCACCGGTGCCCTCGAAGAACGACTCACCAGGCTCGAAGCCAGCATCCAACCCACCACCACATGACCCCAGCATCGCCCCGCATCCACCAACGACCACGCCTGCATGAACGACTCAGCGTGCCAGTCGAGACTGCCCTCCTTCTCCGCTGCATCCTCTCCGCCATCGTCATCGTCTGGTGGGCAGGCGGAAAAACGCGTCTGTCGAATAGGCAAAGCCAGCAGGTTCTCGACGTAGATTTTCGACACGAGATCTCGACACGAGATCTCGACACCTCAACCTCAGTACGAACTGGGGATATACGTACTTCACAGAAGCGTCAATACTGATCCATTTTCAACACACACTCAGCCCAGTCTAAGACGCTCTCCTACCGAGCCATCACTGCCGGCCATTACCAATCACATAGCGATCTTCAGGGTGGCTGCCGCAGTCCTCAGCGCCGTTGTCGACGGCCGTCGCGAAGCAGTGCTCGGGCCGGAGGCGCGGCCCGGCGTCGGACGACGCTCAGACTCCTACCAGATGCCTTGCAACCACAGAGGGAGCGGCTGACACCCAGAGAGACGAGGGTCCGTCAGATGACTAGCGGGGCGCCTTCAGCGTCGCGTCCGACGTCCTTCGATGGAAGAAGTGACTCAAACTCAGGCGTTCCGTAGGTAAGCAGAGTGACACCATCCAGGCTTTCGTCGCTGACCTTGCGATCAAAGGTAACCAGCACCTCCTCGCTTGTCCCCACACTGGCCGTGTAGTTGGCCACGGAAGTTGTGCCAGCGTTCACGTCGAACGAGTTCGGCGTCACCTGCACGGGCGGCGTGAGTCGGTACACCGCTTCCAACCCTTCGACCGGACTGAGATGTGGCCCGGTCAGCGGGTTCATAGTGAGCACCCTCTCCAGATCCTTGAGATCTGTCTCGCTGCGCAGCTCGGGTGGTACTTCGATATGCCCGATAACCTCGGGCGAAGCACCGAGGTCCGCCTTCTGGATCGCGTTGCTGTTGAGGTTCTCTACCTCTCCTTTGAGCGCGTCGACCTTCTTTTCGATCGCCTCGTCGGTGGCCTCTCCGAGTGCGAGTTGCTCGATGGCCTTCTCGATGTTGGCGAGGACAGGGGCTGCGTCACCGATGATGTCGGTGAAGTCACCGTAGTCCTCTAGAATTCCCTCGTAGACGCGCTGCTCGACGGTATCGGCGTAGAAGTAGTTCGTAACAGCGATGTCCTTGAAGGATGCTCCGATACGATCAACTCGGCCGATGCGCTGCTCGACTCGCATAAGGTTCCAGGGCATGTCGTAGTTGATGAGTCGGCCGGATGTTTGTAGGTTGAGGCCCTCGCTCATGGAATCGGTGCCGATGAGCACGGTCAAATCGCCGCCGCGGAATTGGTCCTTGATGACGGCCTTGCTGACTTCGGACCAACTCTGGTCGGTGTCGTTGTATATCTGTCCACCACGACCGGAGTAGCAGCCGATCTTGGTAATCCCTGCTGCGATCAGGCGTTCGCGCACGTAGTCCATCGTGTCGGTGTACTGAGTGAACACGACCAGACTGTCGTAGGTCAGCAGTGCCTGGTTTACGTCGGAGACCAGTCGTGTCGCCTTGCTGTCCTCTCCGGTGATCTTGTTCAAGTCGTTGAGGAATAGCCGGAGTTCGTGGATTTCGTCTTGTAGGCGGTTGGCCGATCCTTCGAGGGCTTCAGGATCGAACAGGGAGTCTTCGACATCGATGTTGTCGTCATCCGAGAGGAGATCGATGAGACTCTTCCCCTGTTCGAGAACGTCGAGACGGCGTGTGAGGGACTTCTTGATTGCCTCGAACGACGACGTGAGACGACGACGGTAGACAGTCATGATGAATCCGAGCGCCTGGCTGGATTGGTCCGTCTTGTACGAATTGTAGTGGCGCCGAATGTATTCTTCGATCCGGTCGTACAGTTTCCGCTCGTCCGGTGCGAGCTGGATGAACGCGTCATTGACGTGTCGGGTCGGGATAACGACCTCGTCCCCGATGATTCCCGCAGCCTGATACTCCCGCAACGTAGTGCGGGTGTTTCTGAACACCCGGTCCCGCATCGGGTTGTGACGGCGCAGCCATTTATCCATCCATTCGGAAGCCTCGTTCGGCATCTGCAAACGTGCTTCCAAGGACGGTGGATGCGCATCCAAACCGGACACCGCCCATGCACCGACAAACCCGAGCGCCGTATTCACTTGATCTTCGAGGTGCTGGTCTCGATCGGCGTTCGGGTCCGCGAAGTAGTCGGCCAGCATCTCGCACTGGAGTTTCCAGCTGCGCGATCGGGGATCGTGGCGGAACCGCTCGAAGTACTCGAGGAAGTTGGATGCCGACACCGCCCACCTCCCGTTCAATCCGAGCAGAGAGATCAGGTCCCATGCTTCATGCTGATTCATCTGCATCGGAGTGGCCGACGCAAGGTACAGCGCCTGCCACATCTCCTTGTCCCGCATTTCCAGCAGCAGCCCGAGCAGCGAGTTCGGAGTGTCACTCGGCTTCGAACCCCGCCGCCGCGCATGGTGAGCCTCGTCAACGAGGACGACGTCCCACGGTCCCGCAGCCAGGATGTCCTTCCTGCGGTCTTTGCGGCGCGCGAGGTGGCTCGAAGCGAGCACGATCGGGAATGCCGACCACAGGTTCGTCCCGGCTGGCACAGGGACGGGTTCGTCGTTTCGGTCGAGGAACTCGCCCTTCTCGAGCCGTGGCACGTCGAGGTTCATTTTCTCGTGCAGCTCTTCTTGCCACTGCCGCATCACTGATGCGGGAACCAACAGAAGTGCCTTGCGTGCCTTGCCAGTCAGAAACAGTTCGCGCAGCACGAGGCCCGCCTCGACGGTCTTGCCCAGCCCCACCTCGTCGGCGAACAGATAGCCACGAGGGTAGGTCGCCACGACTCGGTCGATCAGCCTCGCTTGGTGCGGTAAGGGCTTGACTTGCGCGGTACCTACCGCTGTGTACGGCGACGTCATTGGTCGGCCGGCAAGGTCGACAAGCTCGGCCCACGCCCCCTTCGCATCCACCGACTCGACATCAGGCGCGTCCGGTTCGCCGCCTTCCTCGAATTCTCGATCCGGGACTACTGGCGGCAGCGGGGGCGCGACGGGTGCGTGCTCGATGAGGTGTTCACGCACCGCTTGGGGCAACGGCACGATCGCCCACCCCTCGTCCGGCTGGTCGTGCCAGTGCCGGTCGAAGTCCCGGACTGCTTCCTGACCATTCCACTCCCACACTGCTGGCATCCACGACGGGAACACGTCGAAAGTTTCGTGGTTCTCCGCCCACGCACGTACGGAAGCGTTGTTCGATCCGTTGAAAGCGACCCTGTTCCCGTTCCTGTCTGTGAACACTCCGTATTTGGTATGGAAATATTTGCCAGATTCCTTATAGGACAAGAGCTTTCCGCCGAGCTTTGGCACCCCAACTCGGATCTCCAGCCTGTCGTGGGCAACCATCCACGCGAGTACGCCCAGGTGCTCGTTTGCGACGATCTTCGTTCCCTCGAGAGCAGGATCCGCCAACAACCGAGCAGCCACGACATCACTCAAAGGCTGGCCGGACAGCACCGCTTGGACGTCATTTTCGTTCAACTGCGCACCAACGATGAGCCGCATCCGGCCACCGTTGGCCAGGAACTGCGCGGTCCCCTGGGCCGCGAACTGCAACTCGGCGGCTGACCAGTATCCGACCGCGCGGTCATAGGCGATCGCACGGGAGAGCATTGGGATATAGAAGGTTCTCAGCGGTTGATCTTTAGGCGTGTACCGCGCCTTCAACCCGATGCTGTCGAACGAATCGCCAGCATCGGGGAGTTCGATCAGCGTTCCCTGGTGTTCCTGCCCGGTGCCGGGAATTTCAACCAACCGCGATTCCTGCGGATCCGGCTTCATCGGTCAGTCGTCCCCAAATAGCGAACCTTGCACCGCTGGTGCGGCCAGGTCCTCTGCTTCCGGAAGTGTGACAGTCGGGAAGTACAGTGTGCACAGGGTGTCCAGCAGACCTGCTTCGGGAATGATCCAGGCTCCCTTCGCCCTCGTGCGCGGGATCGCGTTGACAAGCCCCTGCACAGTGGAGATGAAGCCCGAATCGGCGGTGAACCCGTGCCTGTCAAGGAACCGCTTGGCCGCCGGCATCCCGTCGACGTCGGCGATGTAGAGCGAGGTGTCGACGGCATCGATCGTGAACTCGAAGCTCCCAGCTTCCGGCCGGACACCGGGAAGCTCACTGTCCGTATCACGCCGGAGCCGCTCAATCGGCTGAAGCAGGGTGACACTGCCAGCACTCTTCTTCACGATCTTGGCCCTCTCAAGGTGCTCCACATCGATGCCCCCAACGGCGAGTGCCAGCAGTCGAGCTGTGTCGTATGGGAACTCACGTGCCCCAAAAATGTCCCATGACATGAGCACGAAGTCCGTCATGTCATCGACATGCGCGGCCTTGCCGACCAATCGAGCCCGACGGAGTCGGACAACCTCCTCGCGGGCAAGGTCAAGAGCATCCTCGGGGCGCAGCAACTGATCCTTACCGTCGGAGTCTGGGATGGACGAGTACACCGGCCAGTTCTGCGAGATCACCGATAGGGTCGGTCCGTAGGTAGACAGGAGCAGATCGACACCGTCAATACCGTCGTGCTGGAACCGTCGAGCCGCGGCCCGGGCCGCGTCGCGGATATCCTGTTCGATGTCGTCGAGATATACCCGCGCGGACCCGCCGCTGGTGTCGCGCTTGCGGCATACCAGCATGATCGTCGATGCCGCCGAGTTCATATTCGCCTGGTGCAACGAATTCTCGAACTCTGTATTGACCGGCCATGAGGTCTCGATAGTGAAGCCTGCCTGCAATAAGCCCATCCCAAGTGTGTCCCACGCCTCAGCGCGCTTATGTGTGAACATCACTGACAGGACACCATCGTCGCGGAGCGCTCTACGGGCTTCGGCGAAGATGGCGGTCATCTTGGTCTCGTAGTCCAAGTCCGCCAGTTCCTTCTTTCTGCGCCCCATCGCCTCGAATCGGGACGGATTCGCGACAGCCTCGTTTTCTTTGTCTGTGAGTTCGTCCCGGAAGTACTCCGGGACCAGTTCACCCAGGGTTCCCTTCTCCCAGACATAGAAATAGTCTGCGAGCTCGGCGTACATCACGTTGTCGTAGTAGGGCGGATCCATGCAGACGTGCGCGATCGACCCGTCAGCCCAAGGGACGTCTGCTGCATTTCCTTGCGTCACCTGGACGGCTGTCCGAGCAGTGCCATCGGCCGCAGTGAGCGTAAGGGCATCTTCCTGCCCAAACATCGCGGATAGATCTCGATAGGATTTGAGAGCCTGACCGAGCGCCCAACCGTAGATATCGTGCGCGCCCTCCATCTCAGCGAACGTCCACTTCATGGCGAAGTTGTGGCTGTCAAAGACGCTGCGCATTCTCTGGTAATTGACATTCCAGGACGATAGACGTGAGTTCCAGTTCAGCGCTTTGCCCTGCATCGCGGCCAACTCAAACAGAACCGCATCACCGCGTTCCCTACCCAAGTCTTCGCGAACCTCGGCAATCATGTTCCGGAACTCCGCGCCGAATGTTCCATGGACGAGGAGTTGGCGATGGGTGAACATATCGGTCCATGACACGAAACCGAAATTCTTCGGCTCCCGAGTCTTGGTACCTGTTGGTATCTCCTCTGTGGGAAGAATCCCGCGCGCTTCCCATTCTCCTCGCACCTCGCTGAGCTGAGCACTCGCAGCACGTAGTGCCGCCAAGTCTGATTCGTCAGGCGCGCGGAACTCGGTGTCCCCATTGGGATTCGAAACAACCACTGCATACAAGACTTGCCGCATGCGCCCTGACTGTGCTTCAGACTTGATGTACTTGCTGTCAATCACGAGATTGTCGTAGGGGCTTACACCGGTGCCGCGGGCGACTGTTCCGGACTCCGCGTCGACACTGTGCGCACTCTGTCCAGTGACCACCTCGAATTCTGGTTCAGCGAGAGGAATCCCATTCCGTTCGATGACCAGACGAACCGCAACTTCTTGTCCCTTGACCTTCCGCAACCACTTGTCGCGCAGCAACGGTACGAGTCGTCCGGTCCGCGGGCAGCTTACTGCGTTAGCCCAGATGTAACGGGTGATCTTCTCGCCGGGCCGCGCAGGAAAGAATTCCTCCAGCGCCTGTGTCACGCGCGTAACGAGAACCTCACCCCACTTCTTTAACGGTGCGTTGAGATCGCCTCCATATTTGGCAGGGAGAGCAACGCTGGCATGTAGGACTGATGCCGCGACACCGTTGAGGTCATTGGCGAGTGTCGGAAGGCCGAGCCGGGCCGCGGTGAATGGAATGCTTCCACCACCTGCTGTTGGATCTGCGACAGATGGCAGTTCACCCCAAGTCCATGTAAGAACTGCGTGGAGAAGTGATAGATCAGCGTCCTCAGGGTTGTATCGGTAGGCCTGCTTATAGGTGAAGGGGTTGTGCTTCAGTCGAGTGCCAACGAGAGCTGCCGCCTCCTTCTCTGCTTGCGCGGCAAGGACATCCCCACGAATACCCACCAAGTGAAGGAGCCATTGGCGGTAACCCAGTTCAGACTGCACCTGCGCCGAATTCGGAAATGCCGCCGCCAAACTGTCCGACCAGGAAGGCATGAGACCACCGAGGACAACAGCGGCCGAGGCGACCAGAGGTCGCCTTGCCCACCAGATATGCAGATAGGACAGGGGCGGCAAGGCCGAAGACGCAGCCCGTTCACGGCGGGACTCGATGCCAAGTTCGGCGACTGGGAGCCAGTCTTCGATGAGAACGCGGGGCTTGGTACTGGTCATATCCATCTTTTCAGTTCAGTCGTCAGCGAGCAGTGCGCGGAGCGCCTTGCGGGCACGGGAAGATTCGGTGCCAATGCACTTGGAGTACCAGTAGTAGGTTTCCTCGACACTCATGGCGTTCACGCCGGCGACAATCGCGCGGACTCGTGCATGTTTTGTAAGGGGCTGGGTGGTGAGGAGGATCAGTGCGAGTCGGACGCCGTCGACTTCGTGGATCCGGATCGGAGCTTTGCGTGTGAATGCGAGAACGCTGGGTGAGTGCCCGGAGCCGCGCGCGGCGGCAAAGACGGCGTCGGTGATCCGGCTGGTCTGAGCGGGTGTGGAGGTAACGACGTGGGCTGCAAGTGCGTTGCCAGTCTCTCCGTAGGTTTCCTCGAGGACGAGTCCGTAGAAGTCGTTCTTACCTGGGACGACGGTGATTCGGAATGCGCGCGTGGCACCAACTGCTGTGAGAGTTCGGATTCGGGTTGCGGTGTTAGGTCGGGCGCTCATCGGGTCACCTCGGCGGTCATGGTGGTCTGCTGGATCTGGAGGTTTTTGATTACAGTGCGGATCTGGCTGATGTCCGCGGTGTCGACATCAACAGGCGACGCGAAGACGATGTCGAGGGTTATGTCGCCGGCGATTTTGGTGGCGCCGGAGAGTGCCTTCTTGATGTTGCCGTAAGCGCTCTGGAAGTCGGCTCGTTCTGCAGTGCCTGTGAACCGGAGTCCACCGGTGAGGTTCTTGTACTCGGCGACGAGGGTGCTCGTCACAGTGATGGAGTACTTGGGCAGCATGCCGAGTGCTACGACAGTAAGGTCGATGTCGCCAGTGCCCTTCGCCTCGTCAGCTGTGACCTTAAGAGTCAACCGGGACACAGTGCTAATGGTGAAGTCGGAGACCTGGTCGATAATCTTCTGGAATGCTGCTCCACCCGGCCCCGTCGCGGTGAACGTCTTGTTGTTGACGGTCCTGGTCGGTACCTCGATGCCGGCAGTGTCGGCGTCCGCGCGCGGGATGATGCGCAGTGTGTCGAGTCCCTTTTCCTTCAGAGCGCTCGGAGTCAGTGCGCGCATGCCAGGCACCGGATCGGAATCGAGGACGACAATCGACTTGTAATCACTGGCCTGCACCGCGGTAGCGAGCAGTTCCAGAACCTCAGCCTTGGACGGTTCGCCGCCGCACTCGACGTCGAGGAGTGCACGGAGTTCGGCGCCGGTGGTAGCAGCGTCGGGGAGGACCGCGCGGAGGTCGGCTTGGGTCGGCTTGCGCACGAGCAGTCCACGGTTCTGGGCCTCGGCGGCTGTCATGATCTCGGCATCGCCGCTGAATCCGACATTCATGCCCGCCATCGCGTGGGCGGTATATGCCTTTCCCGTGGAGCCGTCGTAGTAGACCCAGTTCTCGTTCTTGATGCCGTTGGAGATGGCCTCACGTAGGAGCGCGGGGTTGCGGACGATCGGGGATGCGTGGTCCATCCAGAAGTAGTCCACAATCGCAGCAGTCGTGACGGAATCGACCTTCGGCCAGGTCTTCGACCGCAGGAACGAAGCTGTGAACGAGTCGCGCCGGATCTTGCCCTCGTCCTCGAGGAGCGCGATCACCGCAGATGTCGCATTCTTCGTCTCCCCCTGGACCTGAGGGGGAAGTTCCCTGTGACGCAGATGGCCGTTCGACTTGTCGCTGGTGGGAAAGTAGATGTGCTTGTAGCAGCGGTTTACTGCAATCCGCGCTTCGAGCGACGCCTGTTTTTGATAGGTCTCGATCTTCTTCCGCACCTCGGCACTGAACTGGCTCAGCCGCGTGGTATCTGCTGCGAGGATGTCCGCAGCGATCAGCGCGCGGGCACGATCCTTGAGGACGTCGATCTGGTCGTTGGCAGGAACCGCGAAGACGACACCATTGCGGTACTTGCGGGGTGAACCAACGGTTCCGGTTTTCTCCAGCATCTCGACCAGCAAATTGGGGGCGATGTCAGAGTCCTCAACATTCACCGACAGAATGCGATAGTCGAGCACCGCGACGCGCAAGCTGGCATGGTCAGGAATGTCAACAGCACCGGATGGGAAGTGAATCGGGGTAGCTCCTCCGTCGTTGGAGAACGCGCGATGGATGAGGTCGTCGACGATGGCTGCGACACGAGTGTTCGCGACGTTGCGTTTCTCTGCTTCGATGATGGCATTGACGTTCGGTTCGACGTTAAAGCGCCACCGGGCGCCGTCGTATGCGAGGTGCCAGAACACTTTTTCCGACTCGGTCAGTGCCTTCTCGAAGATCGTGGCGTCCTCGCCGGGGCGGAGGGTGCCGACCAGCCAGTCGTTACGGCCTGCGCCGGTGTTGGATTTCATCTCCAGCGAGTGTGTGAATACCGTTCGTGCGACGCGGGTCGCGTAGCGCGGTTTGCCGGGGAAAATATCGGCATCGACCGATACCGAGTGGGAGCTTCGGCCGGCGAAGTCGCCGATCGCTACAGAGGAGAACTCTCCGCGTCCGAGTCCGTCGGTGAGGTGGTTGAGGACGGGGGCGTCGGAGTAGTCGATGTCGCCGACGTTGATGATCGCGGTGTCGTCGCCGTCGCGGTAGATCCCGGCCACGACCTCCGCAAGGAGCTTGAGTGCACCGCGGGCTCGTTGGAATTGTGGGATGTCGCCGAGCCGTTGGTCGAGGACGCGCACAAGTTCGGGGTGGAACGGGTACGACTTGGTGACCTGGTCGGCGTAGGTGGCGGGCTGTTCTGGCCCGCCGGCGAGGGTTTCTGTCTTGCCGAGGACTTCGTAGAACTCTCGGTAGGCGGCGCCGGCGGCGCGAGCAGCTTTTTGGTCGACGGTCTTGAACAGGCGTGTCTTGAGGATCTCACCGATTTCGGTGTCGTCGGCGGGTTTGATGACGGCGGACGGCTGGACCGCGCGGGCAAGCACGTCAGCTGTCTCGGCGACGGCACCGCTCGCGGCGGAGGCGGCGTCATCGAGAAGATCCGTCATCTCCGTTGTTTCTTTGCCGAATGCGTTGGTCGAGGCGGCCAGTGTGATGATGACGGACACCTGGTTCGTCGGGTCGGATGCGACCTCGAACAGGTTGCCGAGGAAAACGGCGATGGCCTTGGCCATGCGACGAACGTCCTCACTTCCGGATGAGGTGACCTGGCGGATGTACTTGGCGATCTCGTCGATGATGACGATGGTCGGCTGGCCCCCGAACGCTGCCTTGATCGTCGAGGTGCCCGGCGCGGTCCGTTCCTGGTCGCTGGCGGCCATTGCCGTGTACGCATCATCACCGATCTGGGCCGCCATCTCACCCCAGAGGGTGTAGGTGCGGTGCCCGTTGGTTTCGACACCGGCGACCGGATCCAACGCGTCACCGACCAGTGCTGCGATCTTCACAGGCAGGTCAGGCAACAGTGAAATGTCGACGAAATCACCAAGATTGGCTGGTCGGGCACCCTTCGCGAGGTGGTAGACGGCGGTCAGCCCATGAGTCTTTCCACCACCGAACGAAGTGGTTGGGCGCAGGACACCATTCTCCCCGGCTACACCTTTCGATCCCGATACCCGACCGAACGTTTTCGTCAGGAGGGTACGCAGCCCGCTGGTGGCGTACGTCTGCGCGAAGAACGCGTCCGGGTCCCCGTACACCGGGTAATGGTCTGCGTCGCGGACAACCTTGTCGAGCTGGGCAGCAAAGTGATTGTCAGCAAGTCCACCACTGACGACATCATCGCGCGGCTCACACACTGTGCGCAGCGCTACCAACCCTGCATTGTCACTACTGGTTGCCATCTACTGCCCCTCGTTCATTGGCTCTTTTGGATCAAGTTTTTGTGGACGTCTTCCGCCAGGAAGCGCCTCCGGATACCTATGGCATGTGGTCCGAATAGCGGAGTCAGGCGCCGTGTTTGACGAGCGGCATTTCGCGGGCGATCCGCCGGATGTACTCGCGTGAGTAACCGGTCCGCCGGACAAGTTCCACTTGCTTCTCGCCGTGTCCGAGTGCAGCTCTGATGGCCTCGTGAAGGGTGTCGCGCGTCGCCTGTAAGCGCTGTTCTGCGCGGCGATGTTCGGCTAGCGCCTTGTCGACCTGGTCCATGAGAGAAGGGTACAACTGTAGGCCAACTGCTGTTTGCATCGGATACCGACATTCCGAACCCAAACCGCCTACACGAGTTGGCGCCATCTAGTTGGTGTGCCTTCGTTGGACTGAGTGGGGACTACCCCGCTTTCATAGACACATGACCTAGCAGTGCAACGTCTTCGGCGACCACTGCGGTCATGTCCTCCACATCGAAGACCGATGCCACCGTCTGCAGTGGTAAAGACGGATTGGAGAATCGTGGGAAAGACTTCTATCCCACGTACAAAGAGATTCTTTTGACCGACAAATCCTCGATAAAACCAGTCACCCTTTCTGCGCAACTCGTGTCCCTCCCTACGATTGCGGCAACAGGCAAAGAAACTTACGGTTCGGAAACGATCAACGAAGCGAGTTCCGATGTCCGTCTAGCGATTACGAAAATGATTCGTGATGCCGACCGAATCGCACAGCACTACACCGATTTAGAAAATAGTGTTCTATCAGCCAAGTCGGATGTGACTCCTATTGTGAATTCGTACACTGACGCGTTGATCGCTTGCACCTTGTCAGGAAATCATCCGACATGGTTCATTCCCGAAGACCTGACTGGAAATTAAAGCTCAACTCTGGTTCAACGTCCTCACCTTAGGTACCCGGTAATACCGATTACAAGGGGTTCCACTAGCTCGCTGGCGAATTCGAACGTTCGCTGGCGGTGGCCTCCGCAGTGGATCGGTCCATATTTTCGAGCTCCCCAGAGCACGGTTCATAAATGACCTTGGTCTCAATAGGTCAACGCATCACCGACGATAACGGATCAGCCCCAGAAGAT